>JAPOLY010000019.1 GCA_029976805.1 bacterium | reverse complement strand
CTGCAGATTGAGCCCGGCACTCCAGGCGTAATCGTCGCCGATGTCTGACCAGGACTCGCTGAAACTGAGACCGTTGCCCGGCTGGCTGAAACTGCCGGAAAGGTCGAGTGTGGGGAGCAGATCGTTCTCGCGGACCTTGAGTAGATCCCTGCTGCTGGCGATCTGGAGGTCGCTCTGGGCCAATTCGAGCCTGCGGGCAAGGGCCTCCTGGACGACGCTTTCCAGTTGAGGATCGAACTGGGTCGGGTTGATGGCGGTCGTCGGGATGATCTCAAAATCCTTGAGCATCGATGCGACGTCGGTTCCCCCACGGAACTCGGGAGCATTGATTCTGTCGAGGAGGATGTCCTGCAAATCCCGCAGGGCATTCAGAGCGGAGATGATGCTGGCCTTCTGGGTGGCGACGTTGGCCTCGGCGCTGATGACATCCAGGCGAGTGCCGACCTGCACGTCCAGGCGACGGCGGTTGAGCTCGAGGAGTTCCTCTGCCTCTTCGAGAGCACTGCGTTGCACTTCCACATTGCGGCGGGCGTAGACCAGATCCCAGTAACTGCTCTCCACTGCGGCGACGGTGGTTTCCATGGCGCGCACAGTTGCCAACTTGGAAGCTTCGGCGTTCCGCAGGGCAACGCGCAAATTGGTCTCGGTGATTTCCTGGCCCCGGCCTCTCAGGAGCGGTTGGCTCAGGGTCAGTTCGGCACCACTGCGGTAGTTCAATGGCGAGAAAAAGTCGCTGACTGCAGAGGTTTCCGAGCGGTTTCCACTGAGCCGGAACTGCCAGCTGGTGCCGTAGCGCATCAGGCCTGAAAGTCCCATGAAATAGCTGTCATTGGACCTTTTCGACGATTCTCCGACGGCGGCTCCGTCGATGATGCTGGTCGATGTGGTCTCGGATTCGCTGAGGGTGAAGCCGGTGCTGAAGAGCGGATCAAAGGCGGCTTCAGCAATGATGGGATCCAGGTAAGCCTTGCCCTGAGAGACGCGTTGAACCTGCAGGCCGAGGTTGTGTTCGTGGGCAAGTTGAATCGCTTCAACGAGACCCAGTTTGCGCAACTCACCGCTGTCAAAGATGCGTTCGTCCTTGTCGGTGTTTTCTTCTGCAAGAACATCGTTGTGAAACCATGGTGCGCAAATGAAGCACGCCAACAGGAGGATGAAAACTCGGGCCTCGAGTGAGAGATCAAAGCGTGTTTTTGAATGGGGAACCATCGTCTGCCTCCTGGGTCTGCCCTCGCTGTGGAGGAGTCGACATCATAGGCAATCCGGTTCTCTTTCGGCAAGGAAAGTGGTTCGAAGTGTCCCCTTTGTTGGCCGTTATCGTGCTAAATCAGCCATTTGTGGGGAATTTGAGGCTGAATCGGGCGTGATCAGGTTCGTGTCAGCAGGTGTCCCTGGGGGTTGACCGGCCGGGGTCGGAGGCGACCGATGCTGGCGGGCACGGCATGGAGCATCAGCAGCAGTGCTGTGAGGCTGAGTGAGATGATCATCAACAGGATCAGCGCCTTGCCAAACTCCGCTTCATAGAAGCGCTGCAAAAACCATCCGTTGCTAAACGGGCTCAATCGCAATCCGATCCAGTCACCCATCTGCAACACCCCCACTGTTCCACCCCCGACCATCATGGCAGCGATGGCTTCCCCATTTCTGAGGCCTGCGGCAAGTGTCATGGCGGCCAGTCCTGCGACTGCCAACAGAGCGGGCAGGCCGAGTGCGGAGACTTCCGCCACGGTCGGTAGCAATTCGGCAAAAAAGGCTCCAGGGCCCCTTTGCGCTGCGAATTCAAGGGTTTGGGGGTTGGGCAGAATCGTGCTCAAAGGGCCAATTTTGATGACGCAAGTCACGCTGGCAGCGATCAGGATGGAGATGCGCAGGACGCTTCCGAGAGGGAGTGAAAGTCGGCGAACGGGACAGGCTCCCTCGACCAACAGAGGCTCTCCATCTTTCCACGGAGAGAGTCCGCGAATCGGAGTGGCGGTGGCCAGACAGGTGATGGTTCGTGCGAGAGCATCGGGGAGCAGTGCGGGAAACAGAAAGCACTTGAGCACCCCGCGTGAGAGCAGGTCACCACGCAGTTGACCGATGGCCCAGGTCATGAGGGCGATCGACAGTATCAGGCACGACAGAAGTAGCATCGCTGAAGCTCCGAGGGCTGTGGGAAACGGAAGAGGAACCCAAGAAGGATTCCATCTGCGTCCCCACATCGGCCAACGGATTCAGGATTTTCGAACGATCAGGTCGGTAATACGTTCGTAGTCCTCTGTCGAATAAAACTCGATGGTGATTTTTCCGCGGCCCTTTTTGCCCCCCTGAATAACGGACACATTGGTCCCGAAGAATTCACCCAATCGCTTCTCTTCCTCTTTGATGTGGGTTCCGCCCCCATTTTCTGGCTTTGATTTGTCTTTAGGGGTTGTTGATGGGGTGGTTTGTTGGGTTTCTTCACCACGTATCGCGCCGTCGAGTTCCCTGACCGTCCATTTTTTGGACAATAATTTCTGATGCCAGCCTTTGCGTTCTTCGCGGTTTTGAACTCCGAGGAGCAGCTTGGCGTGCCCCGATGAAATTTTGCGATCCATGAGGCTCTGTTGGATATCCCGTTCCAGTTCGAGGAAGCGCAAGGTATTGGCGACGCTGGAGCGCTTCTTCTGGACATTTTCGGCGAGCTGTTCCTGGGTCCAATCGAAGGACTCCTGAAGAGCCTGATAGGCACGGGCCAGTTCGATGGGATTGAGATCCTCTCGTTGGAGGTTCTCGGTCAAAGCCAATGACAACATGCGGTCATTGTCGATTTCCCGGACGATGACCGGGATTTCCTCCAACTGGGCCATTCTGGAGGCACGAAGGCGGCGTTCTCCGGCGATCAGTTCAAATCCGCCTTCCGGGCGGACTCTGACAACCAGAGGTTGCAAGACACCGTCCGCGGCGACAGAGCGGGAGAGCTCTTCAATGGCCTGTGGCTCAAACACCGAGCGCGGTTGGTCAGGGTTGGCGTGGATCTCCTCCGGGGAGACAAACCGGATCTGCAGGCCATGAGTGGGGGCCTCAGGCTCGGTTTGAGTCGTCGAAGAAGGCGCATCAGGCGGGGACGTCTGTTCCGACCTGCGAATCAGGGCATCAAGCCCGCGTCCGAGTTTGCGATTCATGTTTGAGGATCTCCTTTGCCAAATTCATGTAGGACCACGCTCCGGGTGAGCGGGTGTCATAGAGGGAAATCGGTTTCCCGTGACTGGTGGCCTCCGCCAGGGTGGAATCCCGCAAAATGGGGGTCTCCAGGGTCTCCTGGGGGAAGAACTGTTTGACTTCACGTGCCACATCATGGCACAGGTCTGTTTCGGGACTGTAAAGGGTCAAGACCAGTCCCTGGAGTTCGATGGTGCGCTGGAGTTCCTGTTCTGCCTGGCGGATCCTCGCCAATACCTGAGCAAGACCTTCCATCGCGAAGTACTCACATTGAACCGGAATCAGGACCGAGTCTGCCAGACCCAGAGCAAGATCGGTCATGGGACCGAGGCTGGGGGGGCAATCGAGGATGACAAAGTCGAGAGCGGCCTCATCGCTCGTCCAAGCTTCTCTGAGGAGGTCTACTCCCGTTCCTCTGGCCTGGCGTTCGTCGATCGGAACTTGCAGGTGAAGCGAGCTGGGGAGGCAGCGGAGGCCCTCGATGGGGGTGGACCGGCATGCACGTTCCCACGACAGGCGCCCTTCGAGGATGTCGGGAAGGTGGGATCTCTCCGGGCCCTCCAGACCCATTCCACTGGTGGCATTGCTTTGGGGGTCCAGGTCCACCAGTAAGACCTTGGCACCTGCAAGTGCGAGGTAGGCGGACAGGTTGATAGCGGTCGTGGTTTTGCCGACCCCGCCCTTTTGGCTGGTGACGGCGATGATTCTGGACATTCCCTGTGATTCCCCTTCATCAAGTCAGTCCCTGAGAGTATCCGGGGGGAGGTGGGGATCAAGATCCCGCTTGCTGCGATTCATGGAAATTGTTCCACGTAGAACAATTCCCGGATGATGGATCTGGCAAGGGGGTTGGATTGTTCCACGGGGAACAATCCTGCAGTTTTCGGGAATGGTTTCTGTAGAAGTGAAATAGGGTTAAACTGGCCACAGACAAGGAGTAGGGGACTTGAGAATCGCCATTATCTCTGACATCCACGCCAATCTGGAAGCGTTGGAAGCCGTCTATGAGTTTATCGACGGCCAATCCATTGATCGCATCCTGTGCCTGGGTGACGTCGTAGGTTATGGACCAGACCCCTCACGTTGCCTGGAGTTGATCCAGGAGCGCTGCGAAGTGGTCGTAGCTGGAAATCACGAGCACGCGGTCCTTGGTCTCCTGGACCTGGATTACTTCAATCCTGTCGCCCGTCATGCAACCCATTGGACCCGGGATGCACTGACGGAGGCGGAATTGAACGTCCTCCGCAGCTGGCCTTTGACCCATGTGGAGGAAAAGCTGACCCTCGTGCATGGCAGCCTCGATCAGCCAGACCTCTTTGATTACATTCAGACCAGTTGGGAAGCCCATCTTTCTTTCCAGCAACTAAAGACCCCTGTGGCATTCATCGGCCACTCCCACGTCCCTATCACCTTCATGCTCACAGACGTCGTCGACTACTCCCAGGAAGACCGCATGCAGCTGGATCCGGGGGCCCAGGCGATCGTCAATGTGGGAAGTGTGGGGCAGCCACGGGATGGCAACCCCGATTCTTCAGTGGTGATCTTTGAGCCGGAGACCGGAAACGTGGAGCGCCATCGAGTGCCGTATGATATCCAGACGGTTCAGGCGAAGATCCTCGAGTCCGGATTACCGGACTTTCTGGCTCACCGCCTGGCGGATGGAAGATAGCCTAAACCAAGACAATAAAACGCTTTACGACATCTTTGATGTAAGTGTCACAGATAGTTTCTTCCAGCACTTGCTCGACAAAATTGAAAAAGCCCGGCCCTCGTACCGTCATGGTGCGAGGGCCGGGCTTTGCATTCAAGCTGAGGGAGAGGGACCGGATCAGGAGTTGGAGTTCTCCTCGCGGTCTTCCTCTTCGACGCTCTTTTCGATGCTGTTCTGAATGTCCTGGCTGGTGTCCTTGATGCCTTTTTTGAACTCGGTTACGCCGCGGCCCATGTTGCGCATCATGCTGGGCAAGCGTCCGCCGAAAAGAAGCAGCGCGACGATGAGAATGACGCCCAGTTCAAAGGGACCCGGACTCCAGGCGAGTTGGAAGAAAGGGGCGATTGTTTCAAGCATCGATGCCTCCATGAAAACAGTGGAACGACTCCAGACTGTTGAATGAAATTTCAACGGATTGGAGACGATGGATCAAGGTTGAAAACAAAGTTTCTGTCCTTTAATCCACCTATATTCTACCCCCTCCAGTCATGCGGGGGCAAGCCTCAGATGGCGTTAAATCGCTGTTTTGAGCCGTTATTCGACCTCTGCACCACAGATAGCCAGATCGATCAACTGGGACATTTGAGCGCGCAGGGCGGCCAGCAATTCCCGTTCAGAAGCTTCAAAAGAAACATAGATCTTTCCTGATTCCGGATCTTCCGGAACGCGAACACTGAACTCTCGTGAAGAGACTCGCGAGCCATCGCTTACTTGAAAGACCCACCAGCGAACGACGTAACGACCCTGCAACATTCCGGGGGTTCGCGGATCGCGAAAACTGATGCGTTCGATGCGTCCGGTAAGAACGTGGGTGGCATCGACTTCGCGACCGATGTCGGACCATGGAACTTCATCGGTGTCGGTGTGAAAAACCAGGTCTTCCACTTTGGGATCCGAGATGGGGGTGACGGTGGGGCAGTTCCCACTCATTGTAAATTCGAGTGCTCGTGCAAGTTGGATTCCCTCTTCGGATTCGTAGTGCCAGCGCAGCACAGAAACACTTTGACCTTTTTCCTGAAAGGGAACGATCAGGAGTTTGGCCTCACCGAGATCGACTTCCGGAGGGAGCCTTTCTTCTGTGGATGAGCACCCTGCACTGATCAGAAGGGGAAAGAGTAAAACGACGTAAAAAGGCAGTTTTAAGGCCGAATACGGGCGTTTGGCAGAGGATTCAAAAATTAACTCGAGCATGGTCAGACTCCGCATCGGTTCCCGAAATGGGAACTCTATGATAGGTCGCAGGATTCACAAGAAAAGAGAGGATTCCACAAGCTCTCAGGGTGTGGGTCGTCGATCCAGTCGACCCATACGACCCAGGCTGGATTCAATTTCACGCAATGACCAACCGCCGGCACTGGGGAGTGATTCGACTCGATAACCGCGTGTGCTTTGTGTCAGCTTGACGGCTCTGGATGGAGGAAGACTCGACACCCCATCGCGAAACACCTGCACCTGTTGACGAGGGCTACCGGTCAATTCGACGGTGCGATTACGTGCAAGGATGCGTGCTCTTTCAGAAAGGATGCGATAAGGCCCACCGCGAAGATCGACCGATCCCCAGGCGAGTGCTTCATGGGCACGGATCGCCGGGTCATCGGAATCCTCTCTCAGCACCAGCAGCAATTCATCGGAGCGAAGGTCGACTTTCCCCGGGGCTTCCCGGCGGTCTCCCTCGAGGTGGATGACGGCACTCAGGACCGAGGAAAGGAGCGCTTCGAGTCTTTCCGAGGATGCCTCTCCTGGCTTCGTAGTCCTCACCAGGACCACTTCCCGTGCAACGACCTCATCCTTGGGAGAACTGCCTCTGTGGAAGGTCTGGAGCCCCTGACCGTCTTCGGAAGTCAGGCTCAAACGTTGCTGTGCAACGTCCCAGAGAAAGACTTCTCCACGAAACTCGAGGGCGTTTTCTGTCTGGGCAAGTGTGATTCCACCAGAGCCACGAACCGATTTCAGAAGAACGGGATCACTTTCGAAATCGATGTTGGCCTCGATGGTTTTCGCATCGAGTGTCCATGACATCGGTTGATCAGAAAGTTCTCCATACTTGCCGGGTTCACTGGCGAGATAAATGCGCGCGCGGGCATCACCGACGAGGGAGACTTTTGAAATTGAGCGCTCGATGGTGATGGTCTGCGCTTCGATGAAGCCCGGTGTTTTTTCAGCGGAAGCAACTTCGACCCGCTGTCTTTCGGGGCCCTGAAAACGGAAGGTGTTTTCTGTCGCGTTCCACAAAAATTCCTGTCCCTGTGCACGCAGATTTTCATGCTCGATCCGCACCGGTACCGGGACGGTTCCCAAGGCTCTCGCCAGCTGAATGTCACCCCAACGGGGAGCAGCAGAAGAGTCTTCGGGGATCTCCATTTCTTCAAACTGGACGACCAATTCAGAGCAGTACAGGCCGAGGCTAGGAGATTCGGATTTGCCGCCAGGGCCCCTCAGGAGGCCGTCTACGGCCCCTTTTCCCCTGGCCTGCCCGTCCAGGGAGGAGAGCTCGAGAGCTTCGGCGGTGAGCCGAATGCGATCTCCCATGACGATCTCCTGACGACCATCTCCGGAGAGTTGGAGGAGGCCGTTCTGCCCTGTCCAGCGCAACTGATGACTGCGTACGGTGAGTTGCTCTTCACCCTCGATCTGCATTGAAAGAGCCTCATCTTTTCCGGAGGCTTCCAGCACTTCGAGACGCTGTCGTGCGTCCCATGAAAGTGACAACTCATCCGCACGCACTTCACCGCGTGCATCATCACCGAGCCATTGACTGGCTTTTTGAGTGGGACCCTGCGGCCACTCGATGAGGTTTGCCTGGACATCACCCATGAATGACAGACGTGGAGAGTTGTCGACGAAGGCAACCCTGTTGGCAGAGATGCGATTCTCTCCTTCAGAGAAAGTGGCGCGATTATCTGCGCTGGAGATGATTTCCAGTTGTCGATCTCGGGTGTTCCAGATCAGTGCTTCTCCGCGGATGGCTGCACCCTGTGGTCGTTGCTCGTTGACGATCACCGGCTGTCCCGGTTTGCCGACTGCCCGAAGCGTTTCAAGGCTGCCGTCGCCAAAGTCAAAAGTAGCCAAATCGGCTTCTATTGCCCATTTCTGGCCACCTTCGGGCCCCAGGTTGTCGGAGGTCCCCGTCGCTGGCCCCTGCAATAATCCGCGGATTCCGCCGTCGAGAATGCACCGAGATGCACCCGTCATCACCTGTGCACGCTGGGCGTTGAAGCGTCCTGCCGGGTGGATGATGACGACGTCATCGGTGAGCTCGACATGGTCGGCCCCTTCTTTCCATATCAAACTGCGACCTTCGATGCGTGTTTCTTCATCCACAAAAATGGTGATCGGATTTTCCCGAGCTTGCGAACGGATGCTCAACAGTCGACGGCTGACAGGGTCCAGTTCCATGTCGAGGTAGTCGGCAGCGATGTGTTGAAAGGGAACATCCACATCCGGGTTGAGAGGGCTGGTCGCCGGGACTTCAAAAATCTGAACACCCCCATCAAAGAGGGCACCGCGTCCCTCTTTGCCGAGGACCATCGGCCCGCGACAGAGGATGCGCACCTGTCCATTGGAGTCCTCATCAGAACGCTCGATGAAGGGGCCGCTGCCCTCGGCGGTCAGACCCATCAGGATCGGCGGGGAGATCGTCAATTGCTCCAGTCCGGAGCTCGATCCGACGTTGCCCGTGAAGCCGTTATTTCCCCGTAACTCCAGTTCTGGCCATATCATACGAACTGAGGACTGACCCTTGAGAAGGACGTCTTCGCCGTCTGCCCAGAGGATCTCGATATCCCGGGTTTCGAGTTTGGGGGATCCGCCTGCGCCTTCAGCAAAGAGGGCACCTTCGACGCGTGCGTTCTCTGAATCCTGATCGGTGATGACCTTGTCCGCCTCGAGAAGGATGCGATCACTCGCCTCCTGGGCAGTGCCTTCATAGACCGGCAACTCGATCACGGCATCGATGAGGGTCGTTTGGTTGACGAGGTTTTCAGGAGAGATCACCACTCCGGAAGATGCATCCATGTGACCTTTGAGAAGGAAGCGGAGTCGACCGCGGATCATGTCATAGGAGCGATAGGACATCCGGTTCTGATTGACCGGTTCAAGATCGAGCTCTTCAACATCGGAGAGGTCACCGTTTTCCTGTGGTCCGCCGAACTGGCCGGTGAGCCCGAGGAAGGCGACCAGGCCCACTGAAAAGATGCCGAGAAAGAAGGACAGCCGCTTCATGCGGGGGTCTCCGTCAATGCGAGAATCCAGTCGCAAACCTGCCGTACAGCCCCAAAACCACCATTTTGAGGGGTTACTGCGTCTGCCGCAGCAAGCACTTCGGGCACGGCATCGGCGGGGGCGACGGCGGTCCCGGCGACCTCAAAAGCGGGAAGATCGATGAGATCGTCGCCGACAAACACCGTCTCCTCTGCACCGACTTTGAGTTTTTCCATCACCGCTTTCAGGCATTCTCCCTTGTCACGGATCCCGGTGTGCCACTCGGTGATGCGCAGTTCCTTCGCACGCAGGTCGGTGCTCTCGCTGGGTCTGCCGGAGATCCAGACGACGGCGATGCCCTGATCGAGGAGGCGGCGCATGCCGGCTCCGTCGGGAATGAAGAAACTTTTCGATTCGCTGCCGTCGGAGTGGATCGTCACCCGGTTGTCGGTGAGGACTCCGTCCACATCGAGGGCGAGCAGTCGGGGCCGCAGGGGGGCCAGATGGTCGGGAATGGTGTGCTTCATGACAACAGTCTGGCCTGCGATCCCTGACGGGCAAGTCAGAATTCCGGCCTTCCTGCTCCCATCGGGCCGGCTTCTGCTATCCTGCGGGGGGCAGATTCATTCGTCAGGGGTGCGATCCCCGGGGAGTCTCGGCCTGTTCAGATGGAGGTTCGATTGGAAACGGCAAGCATGACGACGGAAGAAAGCGGCTCCAATCCCGGTAACACCGGTGAAAACGCGGCAGGAAACCCGTCGACGGATGCGGACAGCCCCGCCATGGCGCCGTGGGAAGATGGCTTCTGTACCGAACTCGAGGAGTACTCCGGTCCCCTCGAATTGCTGCTCTATCTGATTCACAAAAATGAAATCGATATCCTCGACATCCCGATTTCGCAAGTCCTCGGGCAGTTTCTGGGTCACGTTTCCGAAGCACAGAAGAGGGGGCAACTCGACCTTCTCAGTGCCGGTGAATACCTGGTAATGTCGGCACGTCTCATCGAGATCAAGTCGCGCATGCTCTCGCCGCAATTGCTGGACGAAGAGGATGACCTTCTCGAGGAGGAACTCGAGGATCCGCGCAAGCATCTGGTGGAACAGTTGCTGGAGTACCGCGATTTCAAGGAGCGGGCACTGCTGTTACAGGAGGCGCATCGTCGCCGATCACTGGGTTACGAGCGGGTTCAGGATGGAATGCCACCGCCTCCTCCGGGAACCCTCGATCTTTCGGAGGCCTCCTCCCTGGACCTGTCCGCGGCATTTCAGCGGGTCCTCGACATGCTTCGCGAGCGTTCCGCCTTCGCCGTGATTCAGGGGGAAGAGGTGCCCATCGAGCAGTCGATGGGCGAGATCCTTGGTGCCCTCAAATCCCGCCCTGACAGGGCTCTGTCCTTTGAGGAGCTGTTCCCGCTGGAGCGTGGAATGGCGGGGGCGATCAGTACCTTCCTGGCACTTTTGGAGCTGGCGCGCATGCACCAGTTGAAGATGGTCCAGGTGCAAAGCTCTGATCCGCTGATGGTTCACCTGCGTACCGAGGAGTAGGCCGATGCGCATCCTCTTTCTCGGGTCCGGTCCCTTCGGGATTCCGGCCCTGCGCCAACTGCAGCCGATCTGCGAGGATCTGGTGGTGGGCACCGTTCCCGATGCTCCCCGTGGCCGCCAACGCAAACCGGCTCCTTGTCCTCTCAAGGAAGTGGCTCTGGAGTTGGGATTGCCCATCTTTGAGAGCGAGCGACTGAAGGGGGCTGCGGGACGCAAGTTTCTTGAAACCACCGGTGCACAGTTGGTGATCACCGCAGATATCCGTTTGATTCTCGGACGCTCTTTCCTCGAGTCGGTGCCGTTGGGATGTTTCAACCTTCACGGATCCATCCTTCCCCGTTGGCGTGGAGCAGCGCCGATCGTGCGCGCACTTCTCGCCGGGGATGAAGAGATCGGTGTTTCCCTCTATCGCATGGTGCCCGCCCTCGATGCGGGCCCGGTGGTGTCGATGCAGCGCTGGACACCTCCCAACCGTATCACCGCCGAAGAGGCGGAGGAGTACCTCAGTGAACGTGCGGCCGAGCTGTTGGTGGATTCCCTCGAAGCCCTGAAATCGGGAGAGCCCCCCCTCGTTGAGCAGGACGATGGAGCAGCGACGCTGGCACCGAAGATCGACAAGTCGGAAGGCTGGATCGATTGGGAGCAAAGTGCGGCCCGGATCGATCGGCAGATTCGTGCCCTGCAGCCGTGGCCGCGGACCCGCAGTCACTGGCAGGAGGCGGATTCGACGGCAGAAGAGGGGGAGATCCTGATCATCCACAGCGGGATCCCTGAGGATTCAGCTCCGGATTCATCTGCCACAGATCTTCCGGGAACAGTGACGGATGTCTCTTCGGAGGGTATCTTGGTGGCATGCGGTGAAGGTTCCCTCCGCATCGGACGTCTGCAGCGTTCCGGCAAGAAACCGATGCCGGCGGCAGACTTCCTGCGCGGACTGCCGATGAAGCCCGGGGACCGATTTGTTACGCACGCTCCACCAGAGAAGGGCGATGAGCCACGATGACCGGACATGGCAGCGACACGGGCCAGAGGCCTGCGAGAAATTCGGATCGCCCCGGTCGCCCCGAGGGTCGGGGACGCCCTGATGGCCGCCGTCACGATCGATCGGGTCCATCCGGAAAAACCGATGCGCCCGATCGCGAAGATGAGGAAGCGGAAGTCGAGGAGATTCTCGAGCCGCCTTACACCGCACCGCTGTTGCAGGGGAGTGGGGTCAAGGGGGGCGAAGTCTTCAGTGCACGGGCAGCAGCGATCCATCTGCTGACCCTCTGGGAGCAGTCCTCCTCAGCACCGATGGAATCCTTTCTCAGTGAGTATCTCGAGTACACCGGTCTCGCTGATTCGGACCGCCGTTTCCTGGTCGAACTGTGTTACGGCAGCGTCCGCATGCGGGGCACCGTGCGTCATATTTCGAACCACTTTATGGATCGGGAATTCACCGAAGCGGAACGAACCGTACGCTCCGCCATCGCCATCGGAATCTACCAGCGCGTGTATCTGAAAACCGCGGCCCATGCTGCGGTATCTGCGACTGTCGACGCATGGCGGGAAGTGGCGCGTTTCCTGCCGGAAGTGGTCGGAGATCCGCCAGAGCGTCGTAATCCGAAGGCGGAGAGTGGATACATCAATGCGGTTCTCAGGAGTGCCTGCGACGGTCTCGAGCATGTGACAGAAGAACTCGATGACCCCACCGATGCGGTCCGGGCTTCGAGCGGCTGGGTTCGCGTCCGTGATCTGCGATTGCCCGGCGGCAAAAAGGGCAAGATTCTGCGCAGGGGCCTCCAGTACAGCCACCCACCGGAGTTGCTGCGGCGCTGGCTGGAGCGTTATCCGGAGGAACGGGTGCTCGAGATGTTGCAACGCAACAATGAGGCTCCACCCCTCTTCATCGCTCTCAAATCCTCCCGGGAACCGGAGCACCAGTTGCGCATGATGGCGACCATCGACCAGGAAGCACGCATCGCCCGTGGAGCACCCAGAACTCTGGAGGTTCTCGGAGGTGGCCGCATCGAACGGATTCCCGGATTCACCCAGGGTGATTTTTGGGTTCAGGATCTGACCGCTCGCCGTCTCGCTCTGCGCATGCCAAAGGCCAAGGACGCACACCTGCTCGATTTCTGCAGTGCGCCCGGAGGCAAACTGGCGACCCTTCTCGACCGCGGGGGGATCCGCAAGGCCCTCGCCTGCGACGTGTCCCAGGAGAAGTTGCAACTGATCCGCGAAAACCTGGATCGCCTCAATTTGCTCAACCTGCATCAGACCGAATTCCTCGAGGTATCCCGGGATCCGACCAACTTGCGTTTCGATGACACCTTCGACCAGATTCTCGTCGACGCACCCTGTTCCAACAGCGGCGTGCTTAACCGCAGGCAGGATGCTCGCTGGCGCTTCCGTCCCGATGAGATTTCCGAGCTGGAGCAGTTGCAGTCCGGTCTTTTGAAAACCGCGATTCGTCACCTTCGACGGGGAGGTCACCTGCTTTACTCGACCTGCTCGGTCGAGCCGCAGGAGAATCAGGATGTGATTCGCCGGGTGCTCGAACAGAACACCGAGATCCGCCTCGTGGAAGAGATCGAGGTTCTGCCCGGTGATCTGGGTGGTGACGGCGGATACGCCGCCCTGCTGCAGAGAGTCGATCGCTGATCCCCGCAGCAATCGGGTGGTTGACCTCCGGGGGGTTCTTCCTTGTGATGGGCTCATGCAGATGAAGATCCTTCTCCATATCCGCGTATTCTCCCCGATGACGGCATTCGTGCTGTTTTGGGCCTGTCTGGTCCTGTTCCCGCTGACCCCTGTGCAGGGGCAGGTTGGGCCGGACGAGGAGTTGGATGCGGCCATCGATCGCGAGTTGGATCGCATCGATCGTGAAGAGAATCAGGTGCGCTATCGCGGTCAGTATCAGGCGCTCATTCCCCTCGGAGATCGGGGGGCGGAAAGATTGCTCGAGCGTCTTCTGGATGAGTCGCGTCTCTTTGACCGCCGTCAATCGTGTGCCAATGCTCTGATGGATGTCGCTACTGCAAAGTTGATCCCGACCGTGGAGGAGGCTTTGCAAAAGGATGTCCTGATGGAAGTGTGGGTCGAACGGGAATTGGTGCTGCTGCTGGCGAAGCTGGGTCAGCGTCAGCGGGTGGATCGCTGGATGTTCGATCTGCAAAAGCAGGCGGACCAGGCTCCCAACACGGCGACACTGCCGGCGATTCTCGATGCTCTCACCCGCCTCGGAGATTTGCAGTTCCGCAGCGGACTGATCAGGGAAGCGAGCGAAACCCACCAGAAGCGCATCGATCTGCTCGGGGACATCGCCCGCAGGGTGCGGCCGGAATTACGTCCGGGTCTCGTCGATGAGCAGTGGGCGATTCACTACAACCTGGCGTGCTGTTTTTCACTGCTGGGGGAGGCTGAGAAGGGTCTGCAGGCCCTGGAGACGAGTTTGGCCTCGACCACGATCCGCCTCGAAATGGCCCTGGTGGATGGGGATCTCAAGCTTCTCAGGGAACAGGATGAATGGCCCGTATGGGTGGAGCGGATGAAGGCCGGGGAGTCCGGACCGGAAGATGAACAAAAAAAAGAAGCACCGGCAGAAGAGGATGGTGAAAAGTGATGAGAGGAAAGCGATGCCTCTGGCTGTTGCCGCTGTTGTTGGTTTGCTCTTCCCTTGCAGCCCAGAACTCTCCCTCCGAGAAAGAGACAAAGCAGCCACCCAATATTCTCTTTTTCATCACCGATGATCTCGGGTGGCAGGACACGGCGGTCTCTCTTCACAAGGAGAGCGCTCCCTTCCAGCAACACTATCGCACCCCTCACTTGCTCCGACTTGCCCGCGAGGGGTTGGTCTTCACCAACGCCTACGCTTCATCGCCGGTGTGTACACCGACCCGTACCAGCATCATGACGGGGCGATCTCCGCAGGCGAATGGCATCACCTATTGGATCCTCCGCAAGGATCAGGACACGGGTGGTCCACGGGAGGGAACCGTGCCTCCGCAGTGGAATGTCAACGGCCTCCAGTCGGGAGATGTGACGCTTCCCGCATTGTTGCAAAAGGGTGGCTATCGGACGATTCATGCCGGAAAAGCCCATTTGGGGGCACGCGGCAGCAGCGGTGCTGATCCGCGAAATCTTGGTTTTGACGTGAATATCGCCGGCCATGCTGCCGGGGCTCCATCCGACTTCCGCGGACGCAGGAACTTTGCGCGCGATCCGGAAAAACCGGGGGATCGCATCTGGGATGTTCCCGGTCTCGAAAAATATCACGGCAAGGATACGTATCTGACAGAAGCGCTGGCGCTGGAGGCCGCGACTGCAATTCATCAAGCGCATCAGGATGGCGAACGCTTCTTCCTGCACTTCTCACCCTATGCAGTTCACACACCGATCATCGCCAACGACCGTCACCTGGATCACTACCCCGACTTGACCAAGGTGGAAGCCGCCTATGCGACGATGATTGAATCGGTCGATGAAGCACTGGGGGTCCTGCTCAAGACTCTCGAAGATTTACAGATCCTCGAGGAAACCGTGATCGTTTTCACCAGTGACAATGGCGGGCTCTCGGCGCACACCCGCGAAAAACCGCATCACCGTCACAACCATCCGTTGAGTAGTGGCAAAGGTTCCGCGCTGGAAGGTGGCACGAGAATTCCGTTGATAGTGCGGTGGCCCGGAGTGGTCGAAGCGGGGCGTCGTACCGATCTGCCCGTGATCAGTCATGACCATTTTCCGACTTTGCTCGAGGTGGCCGGAGTCGAAGGACCGCAGGATCACATGGCTCGGGTGGAGGGTTGGAATCTGTTGCCGATTTTCCGCGACGATGGTCGCGGGACGGAAACCGGAGGATTGCTGGAGGGTTGGGGCGAGCGGGTCCTCTGCTGGCACATGCCCCACTTCTGGGGCCCCAGAGGACCGGGAATCCAGCCTTTCAGCTCCATCCGTCGGGGTCCCTGGAAGATGATCTACTACCACCATCCCGAGCCGAAGCGGGTGTTGTATCACCTCGGCAAGGATTTGGGGGAGAAGCGTGACCTTGCTGACCAGCAGGAGAAAATCCTCGATGACCTCTCCGGAGAGCTGGCGAGACATCTGCGTGAAACAGGAGCTTCCCTGCCCAGTGTCGACGGGCAGACCATCCCCCTGCCGGATGAACTCAAGCAGTGATCCTGAAACCCGGAGTTGAGACTCGGGTTTGTTGAGAAAAAGGAGTGACGGTAAAGCGCTGCTCTAGCTGGCGGGCTTGATCAGACCGGCATCGAGGAGAGTACGGTAAGCACCCTTCTTGCTGATGGTCTTGAGCGCACGTGCACTGAGGCGAACCCGGATAAAGCGGTTCAGCTCGGGAACCCAGATACGTTTGCTTTGAAGATTGACCTTGAAGCGACGCTTGGTCAGGCCGGTGATCTTGATTCCGACGTGGCCGGAGCGCTTGGATTTACCGCGGGTCTTTTTGCGATTTCCAGAGGCAGTGCGGGCTCCGGTGATCTGGCAACGGCGTGACATCGTTTCGGTCCTGTCCTGAAGTCGGAGATCAGATCTCCGCGAGCAATCAATTTTCATTTCAATCGAGGACTGTGACAAACAGACCTGACCCCGGATAAGGATACGGAGAAATTGATTCACCGAAACACATCATCGACAGGGAGGCCCGGAAGAGTCCTCTACCAAAGACGGAGCGTACCGATCTGCCCTGAAAGGGTCAACCAAACCCGCCCCTGCAACAGGGTCTGCCTGGAGGGCTGAAAAACCGTGAAATAGCCCAAATACGGGTGATATCGGGCCTAACGGGCCATTTTGGGGCCATCTCGCGAAAGTTGCCAAAGTTGCCAAGAATCGTGGCTGTGCACTGGACCCGGAGGTATCCGGGCACATCATGACCCGGTGAATGATTCGACCGAATGGAGCGAAGCTGATGGGAATTCTGCAAAAGCAGTGGGGTGTGTGGCTTTTGGCACTGGTGCTCTTGGCCAGCGGCTGCGTAGGCAGCTCAGAGTGGATTCGTGAACAGGGTGAGAGAGGTGTTTCCGTGGAAGACGGCGTGGTCGTGGAACCATGGGGTGAAATCGATGGCGAAGAAGTTCTGCGATACACCCTCGACAACGGTTCGATGAAGGTTCGCATCATCAATTATGGAGCGACGGTGACCGAGTGCCTGGTTCCATCTTCAGCAGGGGGTGAACTGATCGATGTGGTCCTCGGGTTTGATGACCTCGACAGTTATCGTGAGAAGAGTCCCTACTTCGGTTGCATCGTTGGCCGTTGTGCAAACCGGATCGCCGCCGGCAAGTTCGAATTGAATGACAGCAGCTACACCCTGGCCACCAACAATGGACAGCATCACCTGCATGGTGGAAACCAGGGGTTTGACAAGAGAATTTGGGAATCGAGACCGATTCAGAGTGACAGGGGACCCGGTGTTGAATTGCGCCTGGTCAGTGAGGCCGGTGATCAGGGATACCCTGGAGAAGTCAGGGCAGCGGTTCGCTACATCCTGACCGGGGCCAATCAATTACGGGTCGAAATGGCTGCTGAATCCAGTATGGAGACGCCGGTCAACCTCGCACATCACTCCTACTGGAACCTTGCGGGTCACGAATCGGGAAGCACTCTCGATCAGGAGCTGCTTCTCCGTTGCTCGCGTTACACTCCTGCGCAGGACCTGATTCCGACGGGTGAAGTCGCCCCCGTTGCCGGTACTCCACTCGATTTCACGACCTCGAGAGCGATCGGCTCACAAATGGATCAGTTGCCCAAACCGGGCGAGCCCTTTTACGCCGGAGGTTACGACCACAACTTTGTGGTCGATGGAGAAGAAGGCGCACTTCGCGAGGTGGCGGTGGCACGATCGGGGAAGACCGGGATCGTCATGACGGTCTTCGCTGATCAGCCCGGTGTGCAGTTCTACAGTGGAAACTTCCTCGACCTCGCCGGTGGAAAGGGCGGAGCGTCCTATCCCCAATACAGCGGGTTTTGTTTGGAAAGCCAGATCTGGCCTGATGCGATCAATCGGCGGGATGTCGCAGGCTGGCCCGATGTCGTGCTCAAGCCGGGGGAGCTCTACACCCACACGATGAGCCACAACTTTTCCATTGAAGATTGAGGTCTCCATGATCGTTATTTTTCTGACACTGATTTCGATCTTCAATGTTGGTTTCGGGCTGTGGGTGATGCTCGATCCGGTGCAGGTCATGGAGATGATGCTGACCTGGCAGACTCCTGAAAACCCGCTTCTCCCCGACCGTGAGGCGATCCAGCCGGCGACGATCGGCGAGTTTCGCGCACTTCTTGGAGGACTCATCCTGTCTCTGGGTCTGGTGACTCTGAGATGTCTCTGGAGCCCTTCCTATGCAATATGGCTCCAACCTCTCGCATGGTGCTTCCTGGGCCTGGCGCTGGCGCGCTTTTCCAGCCTGATGCTCGATGGAGTTTCCACTTACACCATCGTGGCGGCCTCGATCGAGGTGGTGACCGCATGGGCACTGGGAGTCCACGCCCAAAGGCTGCTTTCCGGCGGGGTTGAAATGGAAGAAGAGCTCGAGGAAGAAGAAGTCGAGGATTATTAACAAATCCGGCTTTCATTGAGCCTTACTGAATCAGCCGTTGATACCGGGGAGACGTTCTGCCACCTCGCTGTCCCATTTGTATGTCCATCCGGATTTATCGAGCGATGTCGACTTAATATGGTGTTGGACTTTTCAAGATTTACACCCGAAAATCCGTGAACAAGGGTTCTAAGCCTCCATAAATCTGTTCAAGCATGGTCTGGCCGGGATGGGACATTCCGGGGTCGGAACCGTGAAAGGTTTGAGATGATTTTGAAGAAGTCTGTCTTGTTTCCGCTCTTCCTGAGAACGGGCGGTGCTCTTCTGGTGATTGCCAGTGTTGTTGCCGCGACCCACTTGATCGAGAGATCGGTGGCATTGACCCAGGATCCACCCGCAGAAGAAGAGTTGCTCGACGATGAGTTGCTCGATGACGATCTCCTCGGTGATGACCTCCTGGAGTCGGATGAGAAGGTCGCGGAAACCGGGGAAGAAGATACTTTTTTATCGATTGAGGCTCACGAAAAAGTCTTCGCCAAGAGCAACTTCCCCTCCGCAGACGAGTGCGCCTTGTGCCACCCGAAGCAATACAAGGAGTGGTCAGTTTCCCAGCACGCATACTCGCAGTTGAGCCCGCTGATGATGTCGATGCAGAACGCCATGAACGTGGGAACGAGTACCACCAATGGTGATTTCTGCCTGCGTTGTCATGCTCCTGTGGGATCCGACATTGGCGAGCCCTTCAGCGCCTCCAATCTCGATCGCCATCCTGCTTCGCGAGAAGGGATTACCTGTGTGACCTGCCACCGCATGAGTGCGGGATATCGCAAGGTTTCGGGAAGAATCGGCATCGACCAGGGTGACGTCTTTGACTCTGTCAAGGGTGCCTTGGGCAACGCGGAACTCGCCCGGGTGCTGGCCGACAAAAAGCAGTTCAAGGTCAATACCGATCGTGATGGAGTGGGACGCGCGATCCACACGGAGATTGAACCCTTCTTCGAGTTGACGACTCCCGCATTCTGCGGATCCTGTCACGAGGTGTTTGCTCCCAATGGACTTCGAGTTCATGAGCTGATGACCGAATATCGCAATTCGCCCGCAGCGGAAGAGGGAATCACCTGCAACGACTGTCACATGGGCAAGGAGCAGGGTGTCCCCGCTGGATACGAGTGGGGTCCCGCTGCGGTTGTCGGCGGCAAGGAAACCGCGCCGCGCAAGTTGACCAATCACTTCTTCGCCGGGCCAGATTATTCCCTGATTCATGAGGGTATTTTCCCGGTCAACAAGAAAGCGAATGAGTTCAAGAGCCTTCAGGAGTGGTTGCTTTTCGATGTCGACGCCGGTTGGGGAACCGATGAGTTTGAGGACAACTGCCCCGAGGATTTCCCTTTCCCGGAATCCTGGGTATCCATCGATGATCGCTACGAAGCACGGGAAATTATCGCTGAGCAGCAAGAGTTGTTGGGTTGGGCGAAGGAGCAGCGAATCGAGGTTCTCAAGCGTGGCTTCGGGCTCTCGGACATTCGTGTGACCAACCATGATGAAGACGGTCTCGATTTTGAAATTGACGTTCGCAACCTGACGAGGGGACACAACCTGCCGACCGGCTTTGATGCGGAGCGGGTTTTCGTGGTCCAGATCGATGTGAAAAACGCAGCGGGTGAAATCGTATTCCAGTCCGGTGACCGGGATCCGAATGGTGACTTGCGGGATACTTTTTCCCTGTATGTCCGCAATGGAGAGGTGCCTCTGGATGAGCAGCTCTTTAACCTGCAATCAAAGTTCATGTCGCGAAACATTCGCGGTGGTGACCAGGAGCAGGTGTTGACCATCAACAGTTCCGTGTCGGCATTGCCTTTCATTCGACCGGCTTCTCGTCCCAACAATATCTACGGACACCCCAAGGGGATGCGCAAGCACCGCCGGGGCATCGAGCCACTGGGACACAGGACAGCGGAGTACCATGTCAGTCCGGATCTCCTGAAGGGCGAAGGGCCCTTCACCATCGATGCCCGATTTGTTTCCCAATCGGTGCCGGTCAATCTGATTCACCAGACGATGCACGTTGGCTTCGACTACAACATGTCGCCTCGGGCTCTTGCGGAGAAACTGGTAGATGGTGCAGTGGTGGTCGCTGAAAAGTCTGCGGTCACCAGTGCTGCAGAGGAGGCGGGACAATGATCAGAGTCCTCACATTCATCCTGCTCCTGTTCAGTCTTGTCTGTCTTCCTGTTGGAGCGCAGGAGGGGGAGAGTCCCAGCAGGTTGCCGGACTACCCGATTCCTCTGGTCGACGAATCGTTGATCAAGCCTCATCCGCCCTTGATCCAGATTGGACCGGGGCTGGTCCAGACCGGGCGCCTTGAAAGAGGCTTCGATGTTCCTGGAGGTGCGGTCTGGCGACCGTCTTTCTGGGTCTATGGAAACCTTCGCTCAGGAATCAATCTCGTTGATCCCGGAGGCAGCGGGGACCGAATCGTCGAATGGGCCCAGCGCATGGACCTGTTTGGAAACCTGCAACTGAACGGCACCGAGAGATTTCTCATCGGCCTGTCTCCCCTGCATCAGCGCGGGAGTTTCAGCCGCTATGTCTTTGAACCAGAAAGTGAAGAGGGTTGGGTCGACGAAACCAATACCCGGGTCACCACATTTTTCTTCGAGGGCGAGTTGTCAGAACTGATTCCGGCTCTCGATCCGGATGGCACCCGCAAGCTGGATTACGGATTCAGTGTGGGACGCTGGCGAGTGGATCTTCAGGACGGACTGCTCGTCAATGACATGATGGATGCGGTCGGAATCACCCGCTTTGTGGCGGTTCCCGGAACGGCGACGACGCGGATGACCCTGATCGCCGGTTGGGATGAAGTCAGCCGGGACAATAACCTGCTCTCCGAGGGGTCGCGCTACCTATCCTTCTCTGCGGAAGCGGATACCTACAAGAGCACCATCGACCTCGATGTGGTCCATGTGGATGCACCCGTTGCAGAAGGCGGCTCTGCCTGGTTCCTCGGCTGGGGATCATCCCAGCGATTGAAATTTGGTGGGGAGAGTTACAACACCACTTTCCGAATCTGTAGCTCCATTGCTGAGGAGGACGACAACGCCGCGGTCAGTGACGGAACCCTGTTCTTTGCTGAAGCCTCAAAAACGCCCCTCGGGACACCGGATATGGCATACGCCACCCTCTTCTTGGGTATTGACCAGTTTGCTTCCGCTGCCCGGGGTGAGACCAACGGTGGACCTCTCGGCAAGGCGGGACTGCTCTTCGCAGCTGCGGGTTTGGGAAGGTATCGACCGGCACTGGGTAACCGTGCGGATGATTCTTATGGTGGATCGATGGGTTACCAGTGGAGTTACGATCAGGGTACTTCGAACCTGGTGTTTGAAACGGGTTTCAGATCTGCTTTGGAAGGGGATGGTCCGTCCACTGGAGCAGTGGGTGGCCGCTATCAGAAAAAACTGAATGGCCGAACGATGTTCCAGATGGATACCTACGTGAAAAAAGAGGAGAGTCTCGACGTGGGGCACGGCCTCCGAGCCGAAATTCTGGTTCGGTTCTAGGCTCTGGCGATGGAAATCGTTTACGTCACCGGACTGGTTCTGCTGGGATTGGCACTATTGGATGCGGTGGCAGGGGCTGTCGTGTCTTTGCGGCAGTCCTTCGCCCGGTCGAAGTTTCAACAGCGCCAGGCTGAGCAACTGAGAAGCAAGGTGGATCAGGGGCAGCGCAGGCCTTCAAAAGAGTCTGTCGGGAGCTGGAAGGGTTTCCGCCGATTCAATGTTGTGAACAAGGTGCTGGAAGCGGAAGACATTTGCTCCTTTTACCTGGGGCCCGTTGATGGTGAACCGATCCGCTCTTTCGAACCGGGACAGCACATCGGTTTTCGGTTCACAATCCCCGGTGATTCCAAGCCGACGATCCGCAGTTACTCCCTGAGTTCAGGTGTTCTGGAAGACAACCTTTACCGCGTCACCATCAAAAAAGTGCCAGCACCACCCGAGACCGATTTCCCGCCTGGAAAAGGCTCCAGTTACTTTCATGAGGAACTGGAGATTGGATCGGTCATCGAGGTTAGTGCACCCAATGGCAAGTTTTATCTCGACCGGGAAGATGATCGACCTGCTGTACTCATCGCTGGCGGGATCGGAATCACCCCTCTTCTCAGCATGCTGGAAACGATCTGCAAGGAAGGCATTCAAAGAACCTGCTACCTGTTTCATGCCGTACGGAGTCACCGGGATCATGCTTTTGCTGAGCGCTTGAATGAGTTGATGCAAGTGAGAGATCACCTGCACCTCCACACTTACTTCAGCCATCCGGAAGACGGTCATGAATTGCCGGAAGGTTCGAAGACGGGGTTTTTGTCCGTGGATGCGATTCAGGAAACGGTCGGTCATCTGGAAGCCCAGTTTTACATCTGTGGACCGCCGCCGATGATGCAGGCGCTGGTGCCACCCATGGAAGCGGCCGGAATCCCGAGCCGGGATATCAAAATGGAAGCGTTTGGCCCTGCCTCCATCAAAAAGAAAAAGCCTTCTGAAGATTCAGGGGCTGCTGCAGAGAGTGACTCAGCGACCCTGATTCGTTTTTCAAAAACGGAGGTGAAATGGGATGGAGAGTCTTCGATTCTTGAAATGGCAGACGAGAATGGTGTGGAGATTGACAGCAGTTGCCGATCGGGCAGTTGCGGAACTTGCCAGGTGAGAGTGCTCTCCGGAAAAGTAAAATATGAAGAGGAGCCGGGCTTTGATCCGGACGAAGGAAGTTGTTTGACCTGCGTCGGAATCCCCGACGGAGACGTCGAGCTGGACGTTTGACAGATTCCCTTTGTAGACTGGCTATGGTTGTTGCTTCGAAAAGAGGACTGGAATGATTCAGAATTTGATCCCCTTGGTATTGGTCGCAATGGTGGCTGTGGGTTTGGGCCAAGAGGCTGAAAAGTCAAAGTTACCCACTGG
The DNA here is from genome assembly GCA_029976805.1 of bacterium. GTDB lineage: Bacteria > Planctomycetota > UBA8108 > UBA1146 > UBA1146 > UBA12191. The sequence goes on along the minus strand of JAPOLY010000019.1, from coordinate 15,237 downwards.
CCCCGGCTTTGATCCCAAAGCGATCGTCGGTGCTTCGGAGTGCACTGAATGTCATACCCATTCAGGAGCGGTCTGGGAGCAAACTGTCCACCATGGAACCATCACGGACATGCCCCGTACCGAGAAGGGCCGGGAGATCGCCAAGAAAATGGGGATCCGCCGGATCAAGAGTGAAAGCCTGTGTCTCGACTGCCATGCCACGAGTCATTGGGAGGATGAAAAACTGAAGCCCTCTTCAGGCGTATCTTGCGAATCCTGCCATGGCGCTGGAATGGGTTGGGTCAAACTGCATGGCGAGTTCAGCGGCAAGGAAGAGGGACAGGAAACGGCAGATGAAATTGCTCGTCGTTGGAAGGCCTCTGAAGCTGCAGGAATGTTGCGCCCGACCATGATTGCAGATATCGCGCGCAACTGTGTCAGTTGCCATGTCGTTCCCCATGAAAACCTTGTCAATGTCGGTGGGCACCCAGCCGGATCCGATTTTGAATTGGTCTCCTGGAGTCAGGGAGAGCTGCGCCATAACAATTTTTACACCAAAGGCAAGGAAAACAAGGTGGCCTCGATTGAGCGCCAGCGCCTGTTGTTCGCGGTGGGAATACTTGCTGAATTGGAATTGTTGCTGAAGGCCGTGGGCACCGCAGAGGGTATGGGTGACTACGCCAAAGCCAACGCTCGCAGAGTGAGTGCGCTGCGGAAGAAACTGGCTGCAGCTGCGAAGGCAACCCAACAGACAGATCTCGTGAAAGCACTTCAAGCGGTAGGATCACTGAAGTTGAGTTTGAAAAACCAGCCAGCAATGCTTGAAGCTGCCGCCGCCATCACGATTTCACTGGATAATCTGGCAGCGACTTCGAATGGCGAAGACCTCGCAGGCCTCGATTCCATGCTGCCCAAAGAAGAAGACTACAAATAGGAGTTGCTGAATGTGCCCCGTTACCGGATCTGACATTCATGATTCGGAAGAGGACTCTCGCGGTCATTGCTTCAGTCCAGAAGCAATCCCGCGGGTTGTCCTCGATTGGGTTCAGTACAATTCAATTCTTTCGATTGCATGGGATGAATGCGACTCGAGGGGCAAGTCTATCGAGTCGATATTGCAAATAGACGCCCGGGTCGTTGAGTATGAAAAAGCAGACATCATCATCCGCAAGGGTGATTACGGTGGATCCGTTCTGATTCCCCTTGAGGGGGAAATCCGTGTCAATCTTGAGGAATCGGGCGAAAAGAACTTCGCTCGCAAGAGGGTTACACGAAAGCGAAGCTGGTTGTCAGCGCTGGGGCAAATCTTCCGGCGTAAAACTCCTGTTGAACGGATCAAAACTGATTCTTCAACCGACAAGGTCTATTCATCGAAAGCCCATGTTCCCCGGTTGGATGTCGACCTTGAAGAATACATGTCAAAAAATCTGACCAGGAGGATTGGCCTTGGCGAAATTTGTGGAGAGATCGCTGCCCTGCGCCGAAGTCCAAGGACTGCCTCCATCTTTGCAGAAACCGATTGCAAGTTGTTGGAGATTCGTTGGCAGGGAGTTCGCGAGATACTCAAAAACTCAAAAGAGTTCAGTCATTATCTGGAAGATCTGATTGGTGACAGACGCCACCAGATTTTTAGTGGTATGAAAACCCTCACTGACTTGCCGGAAGCGATACAACGCACGCTTTCTGCAAAAAGCATCTTTGAGCGTTGGGGTTCGGACCATTGGAACCGAAACTTCCGCAAGATCATGCAGTCGCAATCTTCGATGATCGACAGGGAGTCGGTCATTCTTCAACAGGGCCATCATATGGATGGCCTGTATGTTCTCCTCAGTGGCTTTGCCAGGGTGACCAACAAAGAAGGCAGTGAAGAGAAGACGGTGGGTTATCTCCGTCCGGGTGACGTCTACGGGCTCAAGGAGCTCATGAAACTGTCCAGAACAGGCGTGGGCTCACCGGCATTGCGAAGTATCCGTGCGGTAGGCGCCATCGATCTCGTGGTAATCCCCAGCAGTGATTTTGTCGAATACGTGTTGCCAGAGTTGAAAAATCTGGACATCGATCAGTTGGGTTCAGAGAAGGGTCTGATTTCCACGGAGTTGCTCGACTTCTTTCTCGATCGCAGGATCGTCAACGGTAACCAGACGATGGTAATCGATCTGAACCGCTGCACTGACTGTGATGATTGTGTCAAAGCTTGTGCTGTGACACATGATGGAAATCCCCGCTTCATTCGGGAAGGTTACCGTCATGCAAAGTTGATGGTGGCCACAGCCTGCATGCACTGTATCGACCCCGTATGTCTGGTCGGTTGTCCTACCGGAGCGATACACAGGGAACATTCGACCGGAAATGTGGTGATTACTCAAAGTGAGTGCATCGGTTGTGCTTCCTGTGTTGAATCCTGTCCCTATGACAACATACGAACCGTCGAGGTTCAGGATGCCAACGGTGAAGCTGTGATCGATCTGGAGACGGGGAAACCGGTTCTCAAGGCAACCAAATGTGATCTGTGCATCGATCAGCCCTCTGGACCAGCGTGTGTCAATGCCTGTCCACACGATGCCTTGCATCGCATCAATTTTTCAGACGCTTCAGGAGTTTCCAGCATCGTTGAGAGGATTACGGGATGAAAATCCGCCCTCCTCATTCGGGTGCTCTGTTATTGATCCTGATTGGCATCGTTGTCAGTTTTTATTTTCTGGAGCAAGCAGACACAACGCTTGCCAATCCTGCTGTTACCAGCGGCTGGATTTTATTGGGAAGTTTTGTGCTTCTCTGTCTTTATGGGGTACGCAAAAAAGTTCCCTTTTTGCCCATTGGTAAAACGGCGACATGGTTACAACTGCATCTGGGCTTTGGAGTGATCAGCAGCTGGTTGTTCCTGGAGCATGTGGATTACAGATTTCCGACAGGACTGTTTGAGACCCAGCTTTATCTGCTTTACGGCTTGTTGCTGATCTCAGGTTTCCTTGGCTGGTTGGTCATGAGGGCATTGCCTGAAACCCTGCGAGCGGATGGAAGAGAATTGAACCCCTTGCGCATACCTGACGAGCTGGCAGGTATGGTGAAGAAAAGTGACGACTGTATCGCCGGGCTCGAACCGGGAGAGTTGAATCCTGAAATACTCAAAGGGTACTTCGAGGTGGTTCGACCTTATTTGTGTTCAGGCTGCGGCTTCCTGCCATCGCGAATTCACCCGGAATTCGGTGTGCCCCAAAGTTTGATCCAGCGATTGCAGGATTACGAATCTCCGACAGTACTTTTTTCTTCAGATCCTTTTCTTCCTGTACACAAGATTGTTCGGGAAAAAGCTGTTCTGGACCTTCATCGGGTACGCCAAAGGTGGCTGCGCGGTTGGCTTTTTGTCCACGTGCCTGTGACCGGAGTGATGGTCTTGATGATCGTTTTGCATGTCATTCTTGTGACAGCGTTCAAAGCCGGGGGGGCGTCATGAATACGAAGCCTCGTGGTGCCTTTGATTCGCGAACAACGCGATATTTGCGCCCTGATCGTCCCTACATTTGTGGCAACAGTTCCCAGCCATGCTCAAGCGGTCCGACAGGATCCGGAGTCTGTCCCCATGGAGAGGCGGGCTGCTTTCCTCGCATGAGCGAGGGCTACCTTCGAAAGAGGGTTCAGCGGAGTCTTTTTCTTCTTTTTCTGGGCGGGTTGCTGGTCACCCTTGCTGCTGGAGGAAATGAGCAGGGTCCCTTTGATCAGGAGTTGATCTCTCCGGGCCCCCTGTCTCATTTTCATTCCCAGTTTGAATGCAGTGATTGCCACTCCACTGACTTGAATTCATGGAACGGACTGTTGTCGAGTGTTTGGGATGGAAGTGGAGACACCTTTGCCAGCGATGGTTGTCTCAAGTGCCATGATCAAGGCCCTCATGCGATGAGTGCCCATGGAATTTCACCCGAAGCGTTGCGTGAGAGAAGTGGTCTGGAGGGTGTTGCTCCCTTCCATGATCAAACACAGTGTGCAGTTTGTCATGCTGAACACGGTCACGGGAGTCATGAAGTTCAGCTCTCTGACTCCCGCTGCCAGACTTGCCACCAGCAACAATTCGAAAGTTTTGTATCGGGTCATCCTCCTTTTTCGGAAGACTACGGAAACAAACCGAGAACACTTTCTTTCAGTCACTCTGATCATGCATTGCGTCACTTCAAAACCATGCCCGAGTTTGCTCCCCAATCCTGTTCGGGGTGCCACCAGTTGAATGAGACAACCGGGGCCATGACGGTCCTTCCCTATGAAGAGTCCTGTGGCCAGTGTCATACCGAAGACATCGTCAAGAGCGAAGCCGTGAAGTTTTTCGCACTGCCAATGATTCTGGGCTTGGAAGAGATGAAGGAAGAGGGGATGGGTGTCGGAGATTGGCCGTACATCGATATTCTCGATCTCACACCCTGGACTCGGCGCTGGTATCGAAGCAGTGAAATGGATTCTGAATTTTCCGAATTGATGAAACTGTCAGAGCTTGAAGGCGATGAACCTGGAAATCCGGCCAAAGTGCGGGAGGTTCAGGAGTTTGCCATGTCGATCAAGCGATCATTCATGAAAGACATGATCAGTGATTTGCGGTCATGGATAGGAAGACTGTTGCCTGGGGAGTACAGCGAATGGACCAGTGACGAACTGGCCCAGCTCTCAGGCCAATTCCCGATCGCCTTGCTGGTCAAAATGCAGGAGCGCTGGTTCCCAAATCTGGACGAAGAACTGAACCGTTTCGACAGTGGCATGTTGGTTGAACCTCAGGCAAGTGAAGAGGAGGTGACAGAAGAAAAGTCTGCTGCTGCTGGCTCTGTTGCCGAAGAAGATCTCTTGCTGGAAGAGGAAGAAGACCTTCTTGCCGAATCCGAAGAAGATCTCTTGCTGGAAGAAGACGATCTTCTCTCAGGTGATTTGGATCAGGAGCAGGACGCAGATAAAGAGGAGACAATTGTTCAGGAGCACTCCCTCGAAGAAACCAGTGTTGGCCGTCATTGGGCCAATCTTGGTGGTTGGTACGAAGATGGAGGGGTCGTTTGGTACAAGCCTGTCCAGCACGCTGACCCATTCCTGAAAGCATGGATCGAAGCGGAAATCCGCCACGGCGCAAACGAAGAAATCTCCGCAGAAATTCTGTCACTTCTGTTGGCAGACAACGCTCCCGGGAAATGCAGCAAGTGTCATTCCGGGGTTTCTGCTGAGAAGGGCACTTTGAGCTGGACCCCCGCTGCCAGAGAAGAAAAGGTTCGATTTTCGAAATTCAGCCATGCGGATCATGTGTTCAGTGACGCAGATCTTCAATGCACGAGCTGTCATGAGCCGCGGGTGTCTCAATCCTCCAGTGGCCATGACTGGTTTCCTGTAAAAATGGAATCATGCACAGATTGCCACGGTCAGGAAGTGGCAGATGACTGCACCCTTTGCCATCAGTATCATGCTTCACCTGGAATCAGAAAGCTCAAGTCTGCGAGTATCAATATTTTCCGCATGACAGAAGAAGACTGATTCAGGAAGTAGACAACACTCTTTTCTGTTGGGCTCTGGCCCTGCGGATTCTTGAATTGAGTAATGGCCGACGCTGACGGATGAACTCTGTCAGGCAGATATCCAGTGATTCAAAGTGGCCTTTTTCAAATTCATCCAACAGATCTCCCAGCAGCAATGCATCTTCAAGATCCGAATCCACCCCAGAATACAGATCCGGCAAGGTGGGGTGGGCGGCTTTACCGATCAAGACGACATTGTCCTTGTGAAAGAGGTGGGGAAGCCTCCTGTCAGAGCATTTTGAGGATTGCACGGCCGTGATGGCCGATTCTTCAAAGATGGGGTGTAACTCTGTTGGCCAACTGCGACTCCATTTGAAGACTTGTTGTCGAAGTTCTTCGGAAGAACTGCCGGCGTGGAGTGGTCCCTTGGCGTCGATTTGCAGTCGCCAAGAGACGTTCCCGGAATCGACAGAGTAGATGATCAGCTCGCCGGAAGTCTGCGGAACCCTGTATGAGATGACCTTGCTCCGCAGGACGGATTCAGAATCACTGAATCTGGACGTTCCACTAATTTGATGGGTTTGGACCAGAGAGAGTGCCGGGCCTGGCAGTTGTTCTTTTCTGACGACAGACTGGACTCCGTCTGCACCGACAAAAAGGTCAGCCAGGGCTTCTGTGCCATTTTCAAACTGTGCGGATTTGATGTGGTATCCCACACGCGGTTCAAAATGGCTGAAACGCGAATCAAACCGGTACCGTTCTTCTCCGACACACTTTTGGATCTCTTGGTGAAGTCGCAGTGAATCGGCAGAAAACAGATGGTTTCCTGATTCTGCGTCTATTTGATCTGAAGCAGAATGGGCCCTTCCTCCTCTCAGAGGTGTGACCCACTTGGGGAGGTTCAGACCCAATGAAGAAAGAGATTCAAAAGAGACCGAATTGAAAAGGTATCCGCTGCTACAGGAAACGAGTCCTGTTTCAGGAAGACAGATTTCCACTTCATGTTTGGAGTGGACCAAGCGTAGTGCGAGCGCCATACCGGACAGGCAGGAGCCCAAAATGGTGATTTTCATACTCTTCAAACGCCTCTGAATAAGAGATAGGCCGCACTCTGCGCGAAATACACGGAAAAAGTCGAGCGTGATACAAATGGCAGTTAAGTCACTAAATTATCATTCACGCTTCCGACCGCAACGCCCGTTTTCATTTGAAGCTAGATTCTTCAGTGGGCGCTTATCGAATCCCAGGCAGTTTCGATTCTTGTCAGTGCCTCGTTGAGAATCTCCCGGGAAGTCGCAACGGAGAGACGCAAGTGTCCCTGAGCACCCGGGCCGAACCACCTCGCAGCACCCGGCACGACGCTGACCCTTGCTTCTTTCAAGATCAATTCTGACAGAGTTTCCATTTCTGTATTCGGAAGCTGGATTTTGGGAAACAGCAGGAAGGTTCCATCCGGAACGGGGCACCGGACTCCTTCCAGTGCAGAGAGACGCTGAGCTGTCGCGGGAATCACTTGTCGCAAATGATCGACAAAGGCTCTTCGCCAGTTGCCCCCGTGGACCAGGGCCGCCTCAGCAGCCACCTGGGAAAGGGCAGTGGCACCGCCACTGGTATCCAGGATCCCCGATGCTTCAATGATGTTTTTGAAGAGCTGGTCATTGCAAGAGTGCAGGTATCCGATTCGTAATCCTGACAAGCCGTCACTTTTTGAGAAGCCTGAAATTGTCACTGTTCTCGCTGCAGTTTCTGCAGAAAGAGAAGCCAGTGAGGTCATGGGTACTTCTCCAAGGATGATTTCGGACCAGACTTCATCGCTGACCAGTACCAGATCGTGTTTTTCTGCAAGGTGAGCCATGGCATGAAGCTCATCAGTTCTCAGAACTCTCCCCGTGGGATTGTGGGGGTTGCAAACCAGCAGGGCCTTTGTTTTGGGAGTGATCATCGACTCGAGCTGTTGAATGTCGAAAGCCCCCCCGATGGGTGAAACGGGACAGCGGTGAACCTTCGCTCCGGCCAGCTCCGCACAGTGGGGAAGCAAAAAATCAACAGGGTCAAAGGTCAGGGCTTCGTCGCCAGGGTTTAAAATGGCGCGACAGGCGACCTTGAGTGCGGAAGCTGCTCCATCGATGACGAGAACCTTGTCTGCGCTGGCGGGTATCCCTTTGCGCTGCAAGTCTTCGGCAATTGCCTCTCGAAGACTTTCGAATCCCTGAGGAGGGCAGTAACCCAGATATCCCTGTTGGATGTGACGCCCAACGGCATCGGCGACCTCAGGGCAAATCGGATAATCCATTTCACCCGCAGTCAGAGGAATCACATCCTCTTCAACCGTGGCCCAGCGCAGATTGAAGGCTGTTTTTCTGAGCGCTTTTTCATCGATTCGGTCATGACTGAACAATTCAGGAGTATGGGTTGTCTTCATCGGAGGGCTTCTTTCTGATCATTATTCAGGCGCAAACGGGGACACGGTCAATGGAGTGTGATTCAAGACCCAGGAACTGTCTCTGCAGGCTTCGCCCCTCTTCCAAGCGTCGCTGAAGAACCGGAATCCGTTTGTTGGCAAAGTCCGTCAGACGTCGATCGAGACTGTCAACGGAAGTGGAGTCCCAGTCACTCAGGGCATCCCCGAGAATCAGGCCATCCTCAAGTGCGGACCCGACTCCCTGACTGGTGAAGGTCAGCAAGGGGTGAGCGGCGTCTCCCACCAGCAGTACATTTCCCTTATGAAAACGGGAGGGGAGGTCCATATCGGTGGTTCTCCAAAGATGACAATGGCGAAGGTCCTTGGATCCGACGACTTTTCTGACCAGAGAGGGCCACCTCTGCAGTTCTGTCTTCAACCACCCGGATCTTGCTGCGGGCTCCATCAATGTTTGGGGCCAGCGACGGAGGTCCCACTGAAAATACCAGATCACCTTCTGGTCTGCGGTTGGGACCATCCCCATGGCGGCCCCCTCACGACCATTCAGATACTTTTTGAAGGTGCCTTTTAATTCTGATGGGATTCTTTCGAACTGAGTCATGCCGACGATCTCAACAGATTTTACGGAGTTCAAAGTCGATTCGGGGAAACAATCACGGCGAATTTTCGAACGAACACCATCTGCACCAATAAAGAGATCCGCCTCGATGATTTTTCCATTCCTCAGTGCAGCAGCACGGGTAGATCCGTTTTGATCCTCGATGAAGTGGTCAAACTCAGCCCCGAATTGAATCGATCCCGGTTGGAGCTGATTTCGCATCTGGCTGACCAGGCGTTGCCTCTCAATTCCCTGGCAATCCTGCAGGGGCTGTCGGGAATGAAAGTTGTGGTTCAGATCGTAAACGTGGTACTGCCCGATTGAGTGGGTATGGCCTGACATCGAAACGCCCAATTCCCGAAGATTCTGGCAAGCGGTGCCATCGAGGATCATTCCGAATCCCCCAGAAGCGGCAGAGGATCTTCGCTCCAGTATTGAAACGCGATGCCCCCTCTTCTGCAGCCTCAGGGCGCAGGCCATACCGGCGATACTGCCTCCGATGATAACGATCTTCATGATTCACCTCTCTCAGAGGGGCAAGGGAAGAAATCCCGATTCCCCTGTCCCGATAAAACTGGAATCCGGATCTAGGGATGAGGGAGACCGAAAAACTCCAGATTGCCGAATAGAACGTGAATTTGGTGTTTTAAAGAAGTTTTAAGGCAGGGGATATCCCAGGTTTCCGAGGGCGTTTTCCTGTTGTCGGGAATTGCCCAAAGATTTGAAATGACAGAGGAGTGGTGATGAATGAAACCGCAGAACAGAAATCGGAATGGCCTTTTCCGATTCTGGAAGTTCTGAATGAAATCAATCTTACAGGCTATTACACAGATGTTTATTCCGGTGCATATATTCTTTGCGCATCAATTTGTCTGATCATAGGCGGGTTGATTCTTAGCACTTCAGCTTCGAGAAAAAGTGGGCATAGAAAACTGATCGCACACCACTGGTGGTTTCTTTCCCTTTTCTATCTGGGTGCACTAGTAAGTTTGCAAGGTCGCGCTGGCGGTGGATTTATAGATCCCTACTGGACTCCCATGATTGCCTCATTCTTCTCTCAGCTCGGAATTTATTTGTCATCTGCATTTTTGCTGATGGGTCTTTGGGAAATGTTTCACTCCATCAGATTTTCCAAGAAAGCACACCAAAGCGTGATTTTTACCGGTTTGGCCGTCGCATTTTTACTACAGGTCAGATGGATAAATATGGAAGACGGTAACCAGCGCTTTTTAGAAAAAGTCCTCATGCCGATGCTGCTGATGGGGGGTTGCTACCTGGTAGCAGGCCTGTTGTTTTGCCCTTGTCTGAATAAAACGCTTTCGAGGTTCAGAGAATTTAAATCCAGTTACTTTTTGAATATGCCTTTGCTCGCATTCGGCTTAATAAATTTTGGATGGTTCACACTGTATTATGTTGGAAGCAGTGTGTTTGAAATGCATATAGTGAGAAATATAGGATTGGTTCTGTTTGGTATTCAGACTCTTATCCTGCTGTGTATCGGGTTGGGCCTCTTGAGAGTGGCCATGTTGATAGAGCAAACACAGTTGAACAAAGTCAGCCGCCTGGTCAGGCAAAATCAGATTCACGGTGAATTGGGCCAGCTATCCGCAGGCATTGTGCACGATATCAATAACTGTGTCTCTGTGATCAACATGTCCGCCGAACTGGCAAAATCCAACTTGCACAAGAATTCCCCTGCTGAAGTGATCGAAAAAAAGCTCGATGTCATAATTGATCGTGCCAAAACCATTTCTCAAACTTCTGGTGAAATGCTCAATTCGATTCGTGCACAAACAATTTCCGTAAACAAACGATATCCGATTACACCGGATGAATCCCTGTCGCTTCTTGAGCCGGCATTGCAGATGATCGTCCCCAGTAATGTTCATTTGGAGTTCGACCTGAGGGTTCCGTTGGGCAAGAAAATCTGTTGTGCCATTAATGATTTCGAAATGATCATCCTGAATCTGGTAAAAAACTCGGTGGATGCCATTTCGGAAAAAGATGGACTGGCCAATAAAGGTTGGATCAGGATTCAATCGGAGTGGGTTTCTGTCAGCAGCTCTGTAGTTGCCGGAAATACTGATGATCAGAGAGAGTACATTCGAATTTCCATCGCTGACAATGGATGCGGGATGTCTGAAGATGTTCTGCAGCAATCTACGGAAGTAGAGTTCAGTACAAAAGGTGATGCGGGTTCAGGATTTGGCTTGGCGAATGTGCAGAGCTTTATTCACGATTTGAAAGGCCGTCTTTCTATCAAATCGGAAGATGGCCAGGGGACGAAGGTAGAGTTGCTGATTCCCGTGGATCTTCCATATGTCGTCGTGGCCACTGAAAGCAGTAATGCAGTGGCCCAAACCGTGAACTCTGCAAGCTGGAATACGGTCAACATTTCCGACAGAGATTTTTCCGGCGTGAGTATGTCTGCTCAGGGTGGAGTGGTTTTGGTGAGCGACGAATCTGAAGTTTCCCCACGTGATTTGATGGGACAGTTGAACGGGGATTCAGAAATTAACCGCTGGAGTATTCTAGAAGTAGTCAGTGATTCTGAGGTAGACCGTTCACGGCCCTGGCGGGATCGGGGAATCCCCTATGCCGGGATTCATGTGAGGCATTCCGCTTTGGAGTTGCATGCCGCCATCCGAAATCTTTTGAACATGGAATGGCAAGGCGAGGCGAGGTCACCTGAAGTCCAGTCCTGAAGCCGGTCTGTCTGCGGTGAATCAAAAAGCGATCGTTGTCGAGATGGTCGGATCTTCGCCACCCAGAAGGATGAAGGACAGATTGAGTTTGCCTCCATACCAGGTCACCAGGGGGTGCAGGTTGTCCCCATCCCAAATCAGGGATCCGTCCAGACTTTCGCTCAATGCGTATTGCAGGCTTCCGGGGATTTTCCAGCTTCCGTCATCCGGTGTGTAGGAGATGGAAACAGATCCGCTGGTTCGCGAGTTCAAGAGTGATGCGGCGGAGAGAAAAAACGCGTTTCCATCCACTTCGCCAGAGGGCCACGCTGAACTGGTACCTACAATAAAAGCGGGCAGACCATCTTTGGCTTCTCTGAGCCGATAGTTCACCAGTGGGAAAAATTCATTGGAGTCTGCTCCATGCTCGAGACCGATCTGTAGATCGTGGGAGACTCTGTGGGTCAGGCTGAACTCGAGTTTTTCCCTGTTCGTCTCCTCGACGAGGATATTTCTCATCGTGAAGTTCCAATTCCCGGATTGCACATTGCCTGCACCCCAGACCGAGGCGCCTTCTCCAGGTCAGCCCACTCACATGGGAACGGAGGGCGCTCGGGAGATGATTTCTCCGGAGGTACCGCATCCAGAGAGAACAGGTATCCAGAGGAGTAGCAAAATGTAAATCAACGGCAATCGGCGCATCTCAACGGTCTCCTCGGAAGGTGATTTATTTGCTCGCTATTCAGTATACGATTTTGAGTAAATAAAGAGTTACCCGGTTTCGAATTTTTTCGATCATAATTTTTCCGGAGTTCAAGTAGGGGACGGATCGCTGTTAGGGTTTCTGCAACATTCATGAGTGTATTTGGCGATGTTGTTCGGAGGTGTGATAATGGATAATCGTTTTTCGTTAGAGGGTAAAACCTTTTTGGTCACGGGTTCGACGACCGGCTTGGGTCGTGCAATGGCAAACGCATTGGGGGCCGCTGGAGCACGAGTGGCGATGAACTATCAGAATAACACTGAAAGAGCTGAATCTGCATTCAAAGACTTTAAAGCGAACGGTTTTGAAGGAGGGTTGTTCAAGGCAAGTGCCATCGACCCTGACGACATCAGCGGCCTTCGCAAGGAAATTGAATCAGAGTTGGGGCCGGTCGACGGTTTCATCGTCAATGCGACTCCGGCTCAACCGCTGAAACCGATTGAGGAATACGACTGGGATTTCTACCAGTCGATGATCGATTTCTTCATCAAGAGTCCCTACCTTTTGACCCGCGAGTTCCTTCCCCATATGCGTCAACAGAAGTGGGGTCGCATCATCAATATTGCCAGCGAAGTTTTTACCCGCGGTGTGGCGCCCTTCAGTGCATACGTGGCAGCCAAGGGCGGGCAGATCGGCTGGACCCGAAGCATGGCCAATGAGCTGGCTCCGGATGGCATCACCGTCAATGCGATCTCCCCGGGTTGGATCCCTGTGGAGAGGCATGCGGATGATCCGGAAGAGGACAAACAGGCTTATCTGGATATCATTCCCATGCAAAGGTGGGGTGTCCCCAAGGATATGGCGGGGGCGACAGTTTTCCTTGCCAGTGACTCTTCCAGTTTCGTGACGGGGCAAAATATTCACGTCAATGGCGGAACGATTCTTCCCTAGTGACCCGGAGGTGGTTTTGATGCGATACCTGATGTTGTTGCTGTTACTGGTGGGATGTGGTGGTCCTGGGCAATCCACGAATTCGGCAGAGCCGAAAGTGGCCTTTGTCACCAACGGGGTGGCAGACTTTTGGATCCTTGCAGGCAAGGGCGTCGAGGATGCCAGTGCCGACCTGAAGATCGAAGCCAGTTTTCATATGCCGCCGGATGGACTTTCCGATCAAAAACGAATCATTGAGGATCTGCTGGTCAAGGGAGTTCAGGGCATCGCCGTCAGTCCCATTGATCCGACCAACCAAACTCCATTTCTGAATGAGGTCGCTTCCCGCACCAAATTGATTACCCACGATTCGGATGCACCTGACTCCCAGCGTCTCTGTTTTGTGGGAGTCGACAATTACGAGGCGGGCTGGATGTGTGGAGAAGTGGTTAAAGAAGCGATTCCTTCCGGTGGCCGGATCGCTGTCTTTGTTGGCCGGCTGGAACAGGAAAATGCCCGCCTGAGAAGACAGGGAATGATTGATTATCTTCTCGGGAGAGAAGCGGACCCGACCCGTTATGACGAGCCTGGAGAGAAGATCTCTGGAAACGGATATGAGATCGTGGCGACCCTGACCGATCAATTCGACATGGCCAAAGGAAAGGCCAATGTGGAAGACACCCTGTCCGCATACGGTGATCTGGATTGCATGGTCGGTCTCTTCGCCTATAACACTCCGCTGATCCTCGAGGCCCTTGGGCAGTCCGGGAAACTGGGCAAGATCAAGGTCGTCGGCTTTGACGAGGACGAGAGAACTCTCGATGGGATTCGTGCCGGAACGGTCCACGCCACTGTCGTTCAGGACCCTTACGAGTATGGAGCTCTTTCCATCGCCGTTCTCAAATCCCTGCTGTCGGGGGATGACACCGTGATTCCACCGGGAGGGTTTCTGAAAGTTCCCGCCAAGGTGATCGGCAAAGATCAAGTCGATGAATTCCAGAAAGACATGCTCAAGAAATTGGGCAAGTGACGGCATCGCCTGCGATTCTCGAAGCCCGATGTGTCAGTAAGGCCTTCGGTGGTGTTCAGGCTTTGAAGGAAGTCTCCCTTTCCCTGGGTGCGGGAGAGATCGTTGCCGTCATCGGTGAAAACGGGGCGGGCAAGAGCACTCTGCTGAAGATCCTCTGTGGTGTTTATGAAGCGGACAGTGGGGAAGTTCTTTGTGAGGGGAGTCCCCGCAGGTTTCTCGGTATTCACGACGCCATGCAACAGGGAATCGCCCGGATACCCCAGGAACTCGAATTGTGTGAGTCGATGACGGTGGCGGAAAACCTGCTGCTGGGGCGTGAGCCGACTCGAGGCTGGGGCGTGATCGATGAAGAGCCTGCACGGCAGATGGCCCGGCGCGCCCTCGATCGGCTGGGATTGGATTTCCCCCTCGACCAGCTGGTTTCAGGTCTGGGGCATGGACAAAGGCAACTGCTTTCCATCGTTCGTTCTCTCGATGCCGAAGCACAGGTTCTGCTTCTCGATGAACCGACCGCGACCCTCTCCCCTGCGGAAACCGATGTTTTGCTGCAAACCCTTCGGGATCTTCGCAAAAGTGGCAGATCTCTCATTCTGATTACCCATCGGCTGGCGGAAGTGGAGGCGGTGGCGGATCGTGTCATCGTTCTTCGGGATGGTTGTCACGTGGGTACTCTGGAGGGAAAAGAGATCACGAGATCGAGGATGGTTCAGGGAATGGTGGGCCGTGATCTCGAACCCGTGATCCATCCTGAGCCTGTATCAGGAGGGGCTGCTCTGACTCTGGATAAAGTGACCACTGCCAAACACCTCGAACCGATCACCCTGGAGGTGAATGAGGGTGAGTGTGTGGCGCTGGCAGGACTGGTGGGTTCAGGTCGCAGCGAACTGCTGGAAGCGGTCTTTGGCTTGCGGCCCCGGCAGGGCATGGTTCATGTGGGAGATCGACTGCTGCCACCCCAAAGTCCGGTTCAGTCTGTCGAAGCGGGCCTGTGCCTGATTCCGGAGGAACGAGCAGATCAGGGGCTGTCTTTGGATCAGAGCGTTGCAGAAAATGCCGCTCTTCCAGGCCTGCATCGTCATGCAGGTTTTGCGGGGGTCCTGAAAGCTGGAATCACCAAAGAGGTTGCTGCCCGAGTGGTGGACCAACTGAATGTTCAGCCACCCGTGTTGGATGCTCCGATTCGTGAGCTTTCCGGTGGCAATCAGCAAAAGGTAGTCATAGGCAAATGGCTCGACCTTGATCCTTCCGTGCTGATTCTCGACGAGCCGACCCGGGGTGTGGATGTGGGTGCAAGGGAAGAGATTCACCAGCGTCTGCGAAAGTGTACCGCCGACGGAAAAGCGATCCTGTTTGCCTCCAGCGAACTGGAGGAGATCTTTGCCATTTCCGATCGCATCGTGGTCATGGCAGAAGG
>JAPOLY010000092.1 GCA_029976805.1 bacterium | reverse complement strand
GGCTGGAACACTTCTCTTGTGGGCGATGGTCTCACTGGAGAAGAGATCCAGATCTTCCATCGATTCGTCGGAAGACTGGAATCCTCCGGTTTCGTTGACCATGGGGTCATCGAGCATGGAGAGTTCATTGCTTGCGGGGGATTCCTCCGTGGCCCCGGAGCAGCGGGCGCAACGAATGGCACCATCTTCCGGACCATGGTTCTTGTCGGTGATGGCACCGCAATCGTCACAATAGATCATGGTTTTCTCCTATCAGACCCAGAGGCCGGAACTGTAGACCAGTGCGAGGCCGCACAGTCCGACATTGACGGTCAGCGGAAATTTGCTCAGCGATCGGGTTCGCTGATCCAGTGTCAACACAAGGGCAGCAAAGATCCCCACACCGGCCTGGATCACCGCAACGGACAGGGTCAGTCCGGGGAGTACAGGTCCACTCGTCGAGGTGAAGTGGATTGCCAGCGCGAGACACGCAGCGACAACGATGGCACAGCCGAGAGAAACCGTTTGCAGGAAATCTCCACGATGAAATGTCGTGTCTCCGGTGGGGATGACACCAATGCTCAAGGCGAGCAGGCTGAAGAGTGCCACAATTGATTTGAAGGGTGATCCCGCGACCGCCATCGATTTCAAAGGTTCCGGCAGATCGGGAAACTGCTGAAGCAGGAGGCCGGGTACATTCAGTGAAACGAATGCAAAGCCGGCGATACCGGTCAGGGTCAGGACCGTTTTCCACGAAGTCATGATGACCTTTCAGAGCAAGAGCTCGTGGACCCGGGCCAAATGCCGAAGATGCCCATGACATCTGCGGATGGGTCCACGGAGAAGACTACGATGGTCGCTGTCACTGCGTCGAATCGGTCGAATTCGCTCGCAAGGGGGTTCCCTGAGCCTTGCAAGCGAGAATCCCTGGCGAGCGGGGGGCCTGCCAATCAGGGGGATCACACAAATTCTCCATAAGATGTTATTCTCATTGGACGTGTGAATGAGCACACGGTCTGAGTACAGGGGATTGCTTCCCAAATCAGCTCCCGAGACAGGGAGTCGGGAACCAGTGGAGGATTCGGCGTGGGGATGCACGGAAGATTTACACCGACTGGTGCTTTGGCCAAGAAATGGGATCACCCGGATCCCCAAAGTCTTGAGCGTTTGCAAATGGAAAAACTGCGTCGTCACTTGCGTGAAAAGGTGCTGCCGTTTCATCCGCACTATCGGGAAAAACTGGCGGGCCTTGAGATCGATGCACTGCAAACCTATGCGGACATGGATCTGATTCCCTTTTCCTCCAAGTCGGATGTCGCCCCGACCGCAGAGCATCCCGATCGCCCCAAAAGTTTTGTTCTTCAGCCGGATGCCGAATCGGTCAAGAAAGTGCTGACGCCTGTCCAGAAGGCGGGCCTGATGTGGACTGCCTTGCGCCATGGAAAGGCGGAGGTCAAGAAGAGGCTCGGGACCGAGTATCGTCCGGTCCAGGCGTTTTTCACCACGGGTCGCACGGCACTGCCGACCTCATTCTTCCTCAGTCGATACGATATCGATGTTCTGCAGGAAGCGGGCAAGCGCATGGGAGAGGTGATTGGTGTCGACAACTCCACCGATCGTCTCGTCAGCGTTTTTCCCTATGCCCCTCATCTGGCTTTCTGGCAAGTTCATGGTGTGGGTCTCGCGAATGAACTCTTCACCCTTCACACCGGTGGAGGCCGGGCGATGGGGACGGATGGAATTTTGCGTGCGCTGGAAAAGATGCGCCCAAGCCATCTTTGCGGAATCCCGGGTTATGTTTACCACCTGATTCGTCAGGGAGTGGAAGAGGGACGCGATCTGTCATCGATTCGCGTCTTGTTCCTCGGTGGGGACAGGGTGACTCAGGGATATCGTGACAAGTTGACCGAGTTGTTACGCAGTAATGGTTCGAAGAATCCCAAAGTGGTCAGTGTTCTCGGTTTCACCGAGTCAAAGAAATGCTGGATTGAGTGTGAAGGCGGTGTGGAAACCGGATTCCATACCTACCCTGATCTCGATCTCTTTGAGATCGTCGATCCGGAGACAGGCAAACGACTTCCCGATGGGGAAACCGGAGAGCTGGTTTACACTCCCCTCGATGGGCGGGGCTCCCTGATTCTGCGTTATCGAACCGGAGACCTCATCAATGGAGGAATGACCCATGAACCGTGTCCCGCCTGTGGCAGGACGGTACCCCGATTCGCATCCGATTTGAGTCGGGCCTCCAACAAGACCGACATGTCGTTGACCAAGATCAAGGGCACCCTCGTCAACTTGAATGTCATCACGGATCTGCTGACAGATTCAGGACTGGTGGATGAGTGGCAGATCGTCTTGAGCAAAAAGAACAATGATCCTCTCGAGGTGGATGAGTTGCATGTCTCCGTCAGTCTTCGGGATCCCGAGGACGAGACGATCGCTGCCGAGAAGTTGGCAGGACAAATCCAGGAAGCCTCGGAGGTTCGACCGAGCACCGTGAGTATGGTGGGCCGCGAGGAAATGCTTCAGCGTCTGGGTATGGAAACCCAACTGAAGGAGGCGCGGGTCGTCGATCTGCGTGATTCTGCGGGTGAGGATGACTGATCGATGACTTCCATCTCCGTCGCACTCGGTGGCGGGGGAACCCGCGGATTGGCCCATCTGGGAGCCTTGCAGGTCCTCGAAGAAGAGGGCATCCCGGTCAGCCATGTTTCCGGAATCTCTGCCGGAGCCATCACTGGCGCTCGCTGGTGTCTCGATCCCAATGCCTCGATTCTGGCGTTGCGTGCCATCGAATTATTATCCTCTCCCGATTTCCGCCGATTGCGCATTGGTGGAATGATGCTGGCTGCCGCCAATGAAGAACGTACCGGCCTTTTGGAAACGCTGCGTTCACTGGTTCGTCGAGGTTTGCATATCACGCATTTGGCCCGACGACATTCCGTGGTCGAGGAAGGGGTTCTGGAAGAGTTGGTGAACCTTCTCGTGGGAGAGGGGTCATTCAGTGACTGTCGGATCCCTTTTCAGGTGGTCGCCCTCGATCTCAAGGAAGCGCGATTGGTGACGATCAGAGAAGGAAATTTGCTGCCTGCAATCACGGCTTCCTGTGCATTGCCGGGCATTTTTCCGCCAGTGGAGCTGGAAGAGATGCAGTTGATCGATGCGGGAGCGGTTTCCAGTGTTCCTGTGGCTGCAGCGAGAGCCGCAGATCCTGAAGCGTTTGTCCTTGCCATCGATCCATCCCGAAGGCTGGTCCCCAGTGAGGCGAAAAAAAGTGGCATGGAAGTGATCCAGAGAGTGGCTGGAATCGCCAGAAACTGGCTGACTGAACAGGAACTGGCTTCCGCAGATCTGGTGGTGCGCCCCAGAGTGGGTCAAAGACTCTGGTCCGACATGAGTAATCTGACCAGCCTTGTCGAAGCGGGGCGTGTGGCAATGCAGGAAGCGATGCCCCGATTGCTCGAATCCCTCGAAGAGCGCCTTTGAAGATCCCCCAGACCTTGGGGAGACTTGCCCACATCCGTTTTCGGGGCTAGGGTGCCCAAGGCAGGATTGAGCCTGCCGGAGGTATCGATGAGCACCCCGGAAAACCCATCTTCCCCGCAAGTGGATGAGAAACGCTGGCAGCGCAAACGCCTTCCAGAGTGGCTCAGAATGCCGCTTTCAAAGGGAGCACGCAGCCGTGATACGGCGGACTCCCTTGAGAGCCGATCGTTGAAAACCATTTGTGAAGAAGCGCGCTGTCCCAATCGCAACCACTGTTGGTCAAGGGGCACAGCCACTTTTCTCGTCATGGGCGAAAAGTGCACGCGCTCTTGCCCCTTCTGCTCCGTTGCCGGTGGAGTTCCAGGAGCACTCGATCCGGAAGAACCCCGAAAGGTGGCGGAAGCGGCCCAGGAGTTGGGGCTGCGCCATGTGGTCGTGACGTCGGTCAATCGGGATGATCTGGCTGATCAGGGGAGCCAGCATTTTGTGGAATGTATCGCGGAGCTGCGGAAGCAGATCAAGGGTGTCAAGGTTGAAGTCCTGACCCCTGATTTTCGGGGGGATTCGGAGGCCATCGATCGCATCATCGAGGCACGCCCCGACGTCTTTAATCACAACATCGAAACGGTTCCCTCCCTTTACAAGCGGGTGAGACCCGGTGCCCGTTATGAGCGCAGTCTCGAGCTTCTGGGCAGGGTTGCCGCCCGGGAAAATGAAACTGGGCAGAATAGAATGTGGCCCAAGTCCGGACTGATGCTCGGACTCGGGGAAACGGAAGACGAGGTCAAATCGCTGCTTGAAGATCTGTATCGTGTGGGGGTGAAGATCATCACCATCGGACAGTATCTCCAGCCGGAACCCGGCAGCCTGCCCGTCGAAGAATACATTCATCCGGATCGCTTTGAAGAATGGCGTGAGTTCGGTGAGTCCTTGGGCTTTCCCATGGTCTTTTCGGGTCCGTTTGTTCGTTCCTCCTACATGGCGGATGCCCAGGTGCCACTGTCGTGATGGAGCGTTTCATCGCCTTCGAAGGACCGGACGGTTGTGGCAAGTCGACGCAGATGGATCGATTGGGCCAGTGGCTCGAATCCCGCGGAGATAAGGTCGTCAAGGTTCGTGAACCCGGTTCCACCGAGTTGGGGGAACGGATCCGCACCATCCTGTTGGATGCCTCGATTCCGATGACTGCGGAGGGGGAAGCGTTGCTCTTCTTTTCCTCCCGCTGCCAATTGCTTTCTGAGGTCATCGTCCCCGCCCTCGAAAGAGGAGATTGGGTTCTCGCCGATCGCTTCTACCTGTCGACCATCGTTTATCAGGGGATGGCAGGTGATCTCGGGGAAGAGCGGGTGGTGGAGTTGTGTCAGGGGATTCTTGGCTCACGCAGACCCGCATTGCATCTGACACTCGATCTGCCGACCGCTGTGCTCCTTGAGCGCTTGCGGTTGAGAGCAGGGGATGGGGATCGGTTCGAATCCCGCGAGGGAATGATCGAAAGAACCGCAGAAGCGTTTCGCAGTGCCAGTGGGCTTCCGGGAGACCGGGTGGAGCGCATCGATGCTCTGGGTACTGAAGAGGAAGTGGCCGCGCGCATCCTTGCGGTGGTGGAATCTCTCCGGGTGACAGGTGATTCGGGAGTCACGGATGGCCGCTGAAGATCTCTCCCCTCCTCTGGAAGCAGACCTTTCAGTTCGGGGATTTCTCGGTCATGAATCGATGCGACGCGGATGGGGTCGTGGATTTCAGTCAGGAAGACTGGGCCATGCCCATTTGGTTGCCGGTCCGGAAGGGATCGGCAAGGGGTTTCTGGTTCGTCGCTGGGCCGCAATGCTGTTGTGTCGGGATCCCCAATTCGGCGATGCTCCCGATCCTCAGGCGTGTGGTCACTGTTCTTCGTGTCAGGCGTTGAAGTCGGGAAACCATGGCGGTTATCTGGAAATCTCCACCGAGGGCAGTGGCCCTGTAGAGATCGCTCGCATGAGGGAAATCCTTCACTTTCTTTCCCTCCGAGCGGACGGCCGCAGGGTGATTCTCATCGACAGTGCCGACCAGTTGCGCGAGGAAGCAGCGAATGCACTTCTGAAGATCCTTGAAGAACCTCCGGCGGAGACCCATTTTCTGCTGGTCTCACACCGCCCTGCCAGGCTTCTGAAGACGATTGTCTCCCGTTGCCAGCGCTGGTTGTTGGGGCCTCTGGCCCGAGATCCTTTTCTGGAGATCCTCGATCGACATGGGGTTTCCGGTGATCTCGCCACGTTCCTTTTCGAAGGAGCCGGTGGCAGACCCGGGGCGGCCCTCCTGTTGGGGGAAGCCATCGAGCGCTGTGGGGGGATCGGTGCGTTTGGTCAAATTCTCGGCGAAGTCCCCGATGATCCCCGCGACCTGGTCAGCCTGACCTTGAGAGAGGGGGAGTCCTTCGATCGGCAGACGGTTCAAAGGACCCTGAAGGTGATCGGTGATGGTTTGTGGGCGTTCCGCGGAGAGACTCTGGAGTCCAGAGAGCGGGCAGCGACCCGGACCCTGATGCTCTCTCACGTTTCTCGGCATCTGGAACGATTCGGCTCCGCCGATCTGGTCATCGAGGCCGCAGCGATGGTCCTACGTTCCGAAAATCCTCGAGATGTGGTCAGCCGGATTCCCCGGGTGATGGGCACTCATTGGGCCTGATCCACACTCTGTGGGGGTCTGTATTATTTTTTTTCTTCAGGGCCGGTAATGGCCCCAGATCCGCTTGTTCATTCCTGTGGATTCCCTACCATTCGCCCTCGTTGGTCCAACGGGACGCCGAACGCCACGGCAACGCCCGGACCAGGAGGCGATCCGTTGCCGGATCCGACACCTGAAGAAAGGCTGGATGGATTGCTCCGGGTCTACCCGGAATATCCCCGTGAAGCCTACACGTTCCTGTTCGACGCGTTGGACAATGCCGTCAGGCATGTTCACCACGTGGAAAGTTACGTGCCTCTCTCTCCCCAGGATCATCAGCACGTTGCCGCAGGAGATCTGCTCGAATCTGTACGACAGCAGGCCATCGCCGAGTTTGGCTGTCTGGCCGGCTGTGTCTTTGATTCATGGGGGATCGTCGTTTCCGAAGATATTGGAGCCATGGTCTTTGCTCTCATCGATCACAAGCTGTTGGGACGCCGACCCAGTGACCGGATTGCCGATTTTGATCGCGGCTTCGGTGGGTTAACCTTCCACGAGGTGTTTTCGATTGAACCCCAATTGGAATATTGTCGGGAGAGAGACCAATGGATCGCCTCCTATCGCAGCGCTTCCTGAGGGGGAGTCTGGTTTTTCTGGTCGTGGTCGCCACGATCGCCATGATTCTTTCGCTCAAATCGATTTTGGCTCCACTGGTAGCCGGATTTGTCATTGCCTACATCCTTGATCCCTTCGCCGATTTCCTCGAGCGCAAGGGGATGAAACGATTTCCGGCAGTCGTTTTGATTTTCGTGATCTCTGGCGCACTTTTTTCTGCAGCGGTCATCGGCGGATCGGTGATGGTCGCCAAGGCGGGAATCTCCCTTGCCCAGAAAACTCTGGGTGAACCGCGTACCGAGGCTTTGACCCTTTCTCAGGCTGAAAAACGGCTGGGATTTTCGGATCTGAAATCAGAGCCAATGTCAGGGATGCCGACTCTCTGGTACTTCGATAGAAATGGGAATGGTCAACTGGATCCGGGCTGGCTCGTGGAAGCGGAGGTGATGATCCAGGAGAAGTTCCCCGGCGTGGGCCTCGGTTTTCAGCGCTGGAAGAACCGCATCACGGAAGAGTACGGAAGCAGTGCCGATGAAAATCCGGACGAAGCTCTCGCACGCCAGATGGAATCGACCCTCGACATGACTGCAGGCCGTTTTCTTCGAGCCGTGATGGGAACCGATTCTTCTGCCAGTGAGATTGAGGGTGAGGGTGCAACTGCCAATGGAACGGGAGCGATGTCGGTAGGGGCGAAAGTTGCCTCCCGGGTTGCTTCCGGCGGACAAAATGCACTCGACAGTCTTTTGGAGTTGGGCAACTGGCTTTTGCTGGTCCCGATATACGTGTTCTTCTTCCTGCTTGAGATCGATCCGATGCTGTCTAGGATGCGGCGCTGGATCCCTTCCGGATCACGACCCCGACTGGAAAAGATTGCCCTCGAAATCCACGGAATCCTTTCTGGATTCTTTCGTGGTCGCCTCTTGGTCTGTCTGATCAAGGGAGGCATCACCGGGGTGGGACTGTTCCTGATCGGAGTTCCATACGGATTCCTGATCGGATTTGCTGCCGGCTTCCTTTCGCTGGTTCCCTACGTGGGGGTTTGGCTTGCCTTGCTGCCGGCCGTCGGGATCTGCTGGTTCGAGCACCATGACGTGGTCTTGCTGATTCTCACTGCCGCACTCTTCGGGGTCATGGAAGCGGTGGAGGGGTTTGTTCTCATTCCTCGATTCCTCGGCGATGAAGCTGGACTCCATCCGGTGACCGTGATCGTTACCTTCCTGATCTTTGCCCAGTGGTTCGGACTGCTTGGAATGCTGTTGTCTGTTCCGATGGCAGCGGTCTCCAAAACCCTGCTGCGTGAATTTGTCGTTCCCCTTCTCAAGGGGCCGGATGCGGCGTCGGGGGCTGCCTGAGTGTCCAGGGATGCCGCTGTTCTGAAGGTCACCGATCTGGCGCTGCCATTTCGTGAGACCCATGATCTGGATGGCTTGGTGGTGGCGTTCCCCGATCGCCACGGCGGGGTCAGTGATCCTCCTTTTGATTCTCTCAATTTGGGATTCTCTACGGGGGATGAACCGGGTTCAGTACGGGAGAACCGACTGAGGCTGGTGCAGGCCGTGGGAGTTGATCCTGAACGGGTGATCGTTCCGGGCCAGATTCACGG
>JAPOLY010000002.1 GCA_029976805.1 bacterium | reverse complement strand
GCATCTCCAAGAACCACTCTCGCGCGGCATTGCTGAGCCAGGGAGAGGTCTCCTGCGGCGAGAGCAGAGTTCGCCAAGTCCACGACTTCCTGCAGATAGTAAATCTGCTCAGCCAGACGTTGTGCGGCGGTCATGGGGGACCCGGATTCTTTGGCGGCTTGTGCGAGCATGCCTACATGGCGGTCCACATTCAGAATTAGCAATCTTCCGAGATCCACTGCGACTCTGGAAAACTCCTTGCCGCCATCTTCAAATTGGCTGACATAATCACGGCCGGCATCGATGCCTTCATCGAGAATGATAAAGACAGCAGCAAGATCTTCTCGTTTCAGAGTTCGCGGATCCGGAATCGCGGCCAATTTTTCGCGGACCAACTTTGCCAGTTCAGCAGATTGATCGGTGGCAGTTACGGCAGGGGCTTTTGGATCATCTTTTTGTGTTTCTTCAGCCTGTGCACTGAGAGTGGCGGGCAACAGAAGCAGAGCAGTGAGAATCAAGAGGAGGGGCAGCAGCGGGGATTTCAACAGGCTCATCAACGAAGCCCATCGACTTGATCCTGATAGAAGAGAAGTCTCTACAGCAGACATCGATTTCAATTCCTTTCCGGTCCGGGCAGGGAGAATCTGCCGGATCAGAGATCTCGGGATCTGGCATTATCGGCAGTCAAACGCGACAACATCGTCCAAATCACTGGAATGGTACCATAGCGGCAAAGAAATTCGTAATCAGGCTGAACAGGCGTTCCGGTGGAACTTTTTCCAGCCATCGATGGTATTCTTTGTTGCTCAGTCTTGCGGAGGAGAGTCATGTCGATTCATTCACTTTTGATTCCATTTTTGACTCTGGTTTTTTCCACCGCTCCGGCGGTTCAGGAAGAGCCTGTCAGTGACAAGACCCCTCAATCCGCTGCCGCGGATGCTGCGCAAATGATCGGCAAACCGCTTCCAACTGTTCAGGTGACGGATCTGGAGGAGAAGGTCGTCGATCTTTCAAAGTTGACGGATGAGACTCTGGTTCTGGAGTTCACCGTGCCCAGTTGCAGTTTCGCCAAGCGTCTTTACATCCAGAAAAGGGTGCAGCCGTTGATTCGTCGGTGGGGCAAAAGCGGAGTGAAATGGGTGAGTGTCGATTCCACCTTTTTTGCCCATCCCCAGCGTTGGAGGGATTGGGCAGCCAAATACTCACTGGATCATCAGTTCCTTCTCGATAAAGAGGGGCAGCTTGCTGAATCCCTGAGTGTCCGTGTCAGTCCGACCTACGTGGTGATCCACAAGGGAAAAGTCGCTTACCACGGAGCTCTGGATGACGATATCTGGGGTCAGAACATGGAGAGGGTCGTGCTTCTCGACAATGCCCTCAAGGCGATCCGGGCTGGAGAACAGGCATCGGATGCCTACAACAAACCCTATGGTATGGCGATTCGGACACGTAAGGTGGAAGACGTCCGCCGCAAGGAGTTTGAGGAAGCCCGTAAAAAAGCCCTCAAGGATTTGCAAAAGCCGGGCGAGTCCGCCGACAAACCTTCCTCGAAAGACTGAATCCCCAACCTCGACTTCTCTCTTTCGAAATTAACTCCACACGGATACTCTGTGTAAACCTGACGACGCCTCTCCCAGAGGCTTGCCGCAGTTCGTCCAGGTGGGGGGAATCACATTGCTTTATTGGTTAGGAGAGAACTTCAGAGATCTCTGGGGTCCTCTGCGTTTGCTTCAGTCACATCTCATGTTGGCTTCCATTGGTGCACTTCTCGCTGCATTGGCCACTTTCTGGATTCTGCGATCCCGCTCAATGCTGTTACCCACCGACAAGGGCAGGGAACATGCCGCCCAGGGAGCTGTTTCAAAGGGAAAACCCACCGGTGCCGGAGTCCTGTTCATTCCGGTTTTGCTCGTGGTCAGTCTGCTGACCGTTCCCTGGGATCCCTATATGGGAGTGATCTATATTTCAGTCATGCTGGCGATGTTGGCCGGTTATCTCGATGACCGCAGCTCCACTTCCTGGGGAGAACTCAAGAAGGGGACTTTTGATGTCATCATTTCCGGGCTTGTCGCATGGGCGCTGATCCGTGGGCAATCAAATGTCGAGGTCTGGTGGCCTCTCTATGCACCCAAGATGGGGGCAGAGGCCGCTCTCGATGGAACCATGGGATTACTGGCGCCTTTTCTTTTGTCGAGCTGGGTTTACTGGGCTGGTGCTACATTCCTGCTCTTTGTTTCCATCAACACGACAAACTGCAGCGACGGTGTCGATGGGCTCTCGGGAAGCCTTCTCGTGATTGCATTCGTCGCCCTCGGAGGGATTCTTTATGGAGTCGTGGGTCATGTGGAGTCTGCCCGCTACCTTCTGGTTCCCTTCAATGAAATGGGAGCCAGTTGGGCGATCGTGGTGACCACATCTCTTGGGGCACTGATGGCTTATCTCTGGTTCAATGCACATCCATCCCAACTGTTGATGGGGGATGCGGGGTCGAGACCCCTGGGTTTGCTCCTCGGCATCTTTTCGTTGGAAACAGGGAACCCATTGATCTTCTTCTTTGTGGCATTCCTGATTCTGGCTAATGGCGGGACGGGATTGGTCAAGGTTTTGATGTTGAGGATCTTCAAGAGAAGTCCGATCAAGGTGACTTGCCCGCTCCACGATCATTTCATGAAAGAGAAGAAATGGTCGCCCACTCAGGTATTGCTGAGAATGGTGATCATGCAGGCGATTCTCACTCCGATATTCCTGGTGATTTGCCTGAAGGTTCGATAAAGAGGACTTTCAGGGCCAGTCCTGTTCGACGGGGGGGCTGGAGTCGGAACTCTTCATAAAAAAGTCCCCGCAGGTATTCACCTGCGGGGACTTTTTTTGAAAAGTGAACTTTTCGACTCTAGTAGTCAACCTGACGGAAGTTTCCACCGTTCATGGCGGAAAGATTCACATAGAAAGACTCTTCGCCCGAGTAGAACGGACTCGTGAAGTAGATCGTGTGAATCGGCAGGTTTTCGAAGTTGGCTGCGGTAATGGAATCGAGGCACTGGTCGGCGTAACTGCCGCCGGCTTCTCCACCGCAGTAAGGCTCGCGTGCACCGCAGATAATGACCTGCTTGTGGTTCCCGGGAGACTGCTGTGCAAGGCCGAGTGCCACGAGCGCGGCATCGAGAAGGCAATGGTTCTCAATCGGAGTAAGGCCTCCGAGCCATGCCTGAGCAGAAGCCTTGTTACCAGTGTTGGCACTGCAGCAATCGGGCCTCCAGATGTAGGTCTGGGAGTTGTAGGCCACGACGGAGAAATCCACTGCCGCCGAAAGCTGATTCAGAGTACCACTGACTTCCTGACGAATATTGTCGAAGATGTCGGTTTCACCACAGAATCCATATGCGGGAACGACAAAGACAAAGGTGTCACCTTCGAATTCGCCCCCGTAGAAGTTGATACTCTCAGGAGAGTCCTCTTCTTCATCATCATCACCTGCACCTCCCGCAGGAAGGTCGAGGGGTTTGCGAAGTCCATCGGCAGCGTCGGTGACGGGGTATCCACCCACCAACAGTCCGGCGAGAACCAGAAGCAAAAGAAGTATTGAGCGAAGGTTCATTCAGAAACCTGCTTTCCTCACGGGGTCAGGATCACCTTTATCTTCGTGTTGTGCCTGAAGTGGGGATCAGGGCGGCGAGCCCGCATTCCCCTGCAGGGCACAAATGGCAACCGGAGTTCACCGGAGACCTGTATCCAGAATACGACATCCACCCCCGCATGGCCAGTCTTGAGTTTCAGGGGGAATTCAGGCCGATTTCGTGGAAATAAGGACATTTGTGGCGGGTTGCCACGGTCCACGGATCGGATACCTTCTGAGAATCGTGATTATTCCGGGTTTGGCCGATATTCGGCTTACCTCAGCCTGCAGAGACAATTTCTGCTGCTCATCCGGGATTTGACGAGTTTCTGTGAGTGAAGGGGTTCATTGCATGAAGCATCTGAGAGTTGAATCGTGGTCGAGCCGATCTGGCATTTTGGCCAGTTTGCGATCTGCCTCGATCCTCACCCTGTTGGGGGCATTGTTCCTTTTACTGATTCTCCCCACGACGGGTTGGAGTGAGGAGCCTCCGGTAGCGACAGCAACCTGGGAGGTGCGCGAGCTCAAGGGGGACGACGAATCCAAGTACACCGTGACCATTTATCAGGTGGAAGCTCCGGGGGGCACTCGCTGGATCTGGCGAGCAATTGACCCTGAGAACGGTACCTATCCTGGCGGTTTCCCGATCGGTTCTGTCCGATTGCAGAAGCGTGGCAAGCCGAGGCCGGAACTGTTCGACCCCCTTTCACCCGGAGTGACCCAGGCATTGATTGCCATCCACGCCGCTGTTGCTGCCCAGGAGGGAGACGGTTGGACGGATGGAAGTGCTGTCGGAATTCGTCGCAACTTGCCGGTCAAGCGTCAGGACGTGGCGGTCGAAACGGGTTTTTCACTCAAGGGATCCCTGAGCGTGGAAAAGTTGGAGATTCGTGGAGGCAAAAAGCCCCTCGTGCTGACCTCTTTGGAAGAAGAGCTGCGCTACGATGAAAAAGGTGGACTGACAGAGGCTCACTGGGTTGCAAGCATGACCCGCGGCGGGGAAGCCTATCCCGGTCGAGAGCTTCACCTGGTTCGCAAGGAAGTCGCTCTTCTTGAAGAGGAAGAGGGTAAAGAGGTTCAGAGAGGCTTTGAATTTCTCAAGCCTGTCGTCTCGGTGCTGCGCAAGGGCATGTCTCTGATCGCCGTTGAGATGGCGGAAGAGAGATTCAACAAGGATCGCAAAGAGTTTGCGAAGGGCCCTTTGGGTGAGGTGGTCAAGGACGTGGAGGGGATGCTCAAGGAGATCCGCGAAATGGCTTCGCAGCCTCTCAATCCCGATGAACGAGCCAAGAAGCTTCTGGGCAAGGCTGCTCCTGACTTCACTCTTGAAGATCTCGATGGAGATGAGGTCAAGCTCAGTGATTACCTCGGCAAGACGGTGATGCTGGCATTTTGGGGCTACTCGTGAGGGATCTGTCGTGCGGAGTCTCCGCACCTCAGCAGGATTCAGAAGGAATACAAAAACCAGGGAGTCGTAGTTCTGGCAATTAATGCCGACAACGATGGTCGTTCAAAGATTCGCGAATACGTCAAAGAAGAGGGTCTCCAGCAGAAAATGCTTCTGCGGGGGGACGGTGTCGGTTTTCAGCAGTATCATATCAAGAGGATGCCTACGGTCTATTTCGTCGATCGCAAGGGCGTCCTTGTATCAAGAAGTCCCGGTTACCAGGATTTCGCAGACCTCGAAAAATCCCTGAAGAGCACTCTTCGCCGATAGTGCAGGATCCCTGCGGTCGGCAAAGTTGTATAGGGCATGATGCTTGTGGATTTTCCCCGGGCTGACATGTCGCTTCAGCGGTCAAAAAATGAGGGAGAGCATCACGATGACTCATCTACGCTATGGATTGGCTTTCTTGCTTGTGCTCGGTTGCCTGAACAGTGTTCAAGGACAGGGTACATGTGATGTCACCTATTTCCTGACAGTCTCAGAGAGTGATGATGTCTTGAGGACCGTTGAGGCCTCCTCGATGACCGTCGAGGATTCGGTTTCGTTGTCTTTGCCCGGAACTTTTGATCTGGACAGTGTTCTTGGATTGGCGATCGATCCGGTGACGGGGCTTTACTACATGCTCGGCCTCGGAACACTTCCCCCCAATCCGCCCTCTGCTGTGCCTTACCTCTTCTTCTACGACCCTGTGGGACTCTTCAGTTCTCCGGTGGGATCGACCTTGCTCGATTTCAATGATCTGGCCTTCATGCCCAATGGAGAGATCCGTGCGATCACCAACAACCTTTCTCCCACTGGACAGACTCCCCAGATCAACTTTTGCGATCTCAATCTTTTGACTGGGGGGCCCACGGACCTGTGCCAGTTTGACGACGGAGATTGCGGAGATTCGATCGCCATCGATGGGACTGGTAACCTTTACCGTGGAGTCGGTGGTTGCGCTTTTGGTGCGCGCCTTCAGATTCCTGATCCCACGGGCAATACTCCCTGTGATCTGGATACGGTCGGCTCTCTGGATCCGGTTCTGGTTGATAACCCAGTGAGGACCATCACCTGGTGGGAAGAAGAACAGGGCTTCATTTGGGTCATGGGGGATGTCGATCGGTCGATCTATTTCCTGAGTCTGAGTGGGGATGTGACTCTGCTCGGCAATGCGGACCACGATATCAATGGTTTGGCCGTGATCACCCTTCAGGCACCTTGCCCACCCTCGGGTAACCTGTTCATTCGTGGTGATTGCAACCTCGACCTGGGAGTCAATGTGGCGGATGCGGTTTTCCTTCTGTCCAGTCTTTTCGTTCCCGGAGCGACCCCGCTGGCGTGCCGTGATGCGGGGGACGTCAATGACGATGGCGGAGTCAATGTGGCGGACGCGGTTTTCCTGCTGTCGAGCCTCTTTGTCCCCGGTTCCGCTCCAATTCCCTTCCCCAATATCGGTGACGGGTGCGGTGACGATCCCACTGCGGATGGCCAGACCTGCGACTCCACCGGATGCCCCTAGGCTATTCCGGAGATTCGCAGGAGTCGCCCTTGACGGTTGCGGATCGGGTGTGAGATTCCCGGACTTCTGATACCATTTCGACGGGTCGCTCACAGGGAGCACCCGGTGAGGAATGGCATGTCTGCAGCAGCGGATTCTTCGAATCAGGGTTTTGAGTTTCCCGAACCGGTCAGTGCTCCAAACTTCCCCAAAATAGAGGCGGATGTTCGCAGTTTCTGGGATGCAAACGCCATCTACGAGCAATCCCTCAAAGCTCGTGAAGGGGCTGAGAAGTACGTCTTCTTCGAGGGACCTCCCACTGCCAATGGAATGCCGCACCCGGGTCACGCACTGACCCGAGCGATGAAGGATCTGTTCCCCCGATACCAGACGATGCGAGGTCGCCTGTGTGAACGCAAGGCGGGCTGGGACACTCATGGTTTGCCGGTTGAAATCGAAGTCTGCAAAGACATGGGCATCCATTCGAAGGAAGAGATCGAAGACTACGGCATCGAGCCCTTTGTCCGTCGCTGTCAGAAGTCCGTATTTCGGTACGTCAAGGAATGGGAATCCCTGACTCGCAACATCGGCTTCTGGGTCGATCTCGATGAAGGCTATGCCACTTACCACAAGTCATTCGTCGAAAGTGTCTGGTGGGCTCTGAAAAGACTCTTTGATGGAGGATTGCTTTATCAGGGAGAAAAGATCGTCTGGTGGTGGGCCCAGGGAGGGACCGGGCTCTCGGCAGGTGAAGTGGGGGAAGGTTATCGAGAAGTCGATGATCCCAGCGTTTACGTGAAGATGCCCCTCCTCGATGCATCCGGTGAGCCAACAGATGAGTCTTTCGTGGCATGGACGACCACACCGTGGACTTTGCCATCGAACCAGTTCCTCGCCATTCATCCCGATGTGAAGTATTGCCGTGTTCAGGACAAGGAGTCGGGAGAGGTTCTGATTCTTGCAGAAGACCTGCTGGAACCCCTTTCCGCAAAGTGGAAGCGGGATTTGGAGATCCTCGGGACCGTGAATGGCTCAGAGTTGGTGGGGCAGAGGTATCAGCCACCCTTCGATCACTACCGTGAAGAGTGGGGAGCCAAAACTTCAGAGTTGACATCAGGAGAGGCCGAGTCGATCCTCTGGCGTGTCGTGTCCGCAGACTTTGTCACCACCGACAGTGGAACCGGTATCGTTCACCAGGCACCGGCTTTTGGTGAGATTGATCACGAGGTTCTCCTCGCAGAACGCAAACGCTTCAAGGATAACGGTGCGATCCCACTCCTGTGTGCCGTCGATCCGAATGGCCAGTTCAATGCGGCAGCGGGCTCCCAATACGCCGGCCGCTGGGTCAAGGATTGCGACAAGGAACTGGCCCGGGAGTTACGTGAGAAAGGGTTGTTGGTGCATCAGGAGATGTACCGCCATGATTACCCTTTCTGTCCCCGTGCTCCCAAGGACGCACTGATCCAATATCCAAGGCACTCCTGGTTCATTCGTACCACTGAGTTTGTGGACGACATGTTGGCCAACAACCAGAAGATTACCTGGTTGCCGGAGCATATTCGGGATGGCCGATTTGGAAAATACCTCGAGTCCAATGTGGACTGGACCCTCTCTCGCGAACGGTTTTGGGGGACCCCTCTACCGATCTGGGTCTGTTCTGAATCCGGCAAAATGGAAGCGATCGAGAGTTATGACGAGCTCCTTGCCAAGCCGGGTGTGAGTGGTCAGGAAGTCTTCGAACAAGCGAAAGCGGAAGAGCCTGATCTGGACGATAACCTGAAGGTTCACAGACCCTACATTGATTCAGTGACCTATGACTCACCCTTTGCCGAGGGCGCAAGAATGCAGAGGGTTCAGGACGTCATCGATTGCTGGTTCGATGCCGGATGCATGCCCTTTGCCCAGTGGGGTTTTCCTCATCAGGGTGTCGATCGTTTTGAAGGCCAATTCCCTGCGGACTTCATCAGTGAAGCCATCGATCAGACCCGCGGTTGGTTCTACGCCCTGCTCTCGATATCGACGATTCTGTTTGGACCGAAGGGGGCTGCCAGAGGAGATGGTCGTATCTCTGAAGAGCTCTTCAAAGAGTGGCCGATGCCTTTCAAGACCTGCATCGTTCTGGGCCACCTTTTGGGGGAAGACGGCGCCAAGATGTCCAAGTCCCTCAAGAACTACAAGACCCCTGAATACATCTTCGAGAATGAAGGTGCTGACGCCATGCGTTGGCTCTTCTATGCGGGTCAGGCTCCTTGGACCAGCCTCCGTTTTCAGGAACAGGCGATTACCGAGGGCCAGCGAGAATTTCTGTTACGGCTCTGGAATGTCTATTCCTTCTTCACCATTTACGCCCGCATCGATGGTTGGGCCCCGGAAGGGGGACTCACTGCAGAGCCCGGAGAGGATTTGCAACTCTCCGATCTCGATCGCTGGGTTTTGGCGGAGCTGAATTCGACGGTTGCTGTCATGCGACAAGCTTTGGATGCCCATGACAATCTGACGGCAGCCTCTGCTCTGAATTCATTCGTCGATGGCCTTTCCAATTGGTATGTCCGCAGGGGAAGGGATCGATATTGGAGTGAAGGCATCGATGCCGACAAAGCCGCTGCGCAGGCGACTCTCTATCACTGTTTGGTCACGACGACCCTGTTGGCAGCACCCTTTGTGCCATTCATCACAGAGCATCTTTACGGTGCCCTGGTGTCTCCACGCGGAGAAGCTTTTCCCGAGTCGGTACATCTGTGTGACTACCCCGAGGTCAGTGATCGTTTCGCAGATCAGGAACTGTGTCAGCGCATGACTCTGATTCGCGAGATCGCTTCCTTGGGAAGATCCTGCCGATCAAGAGAGAAGTTGAAGGTGCGACAACCTCTTCCGGCTGTGCGCATCATTCTTGCCGATCCTGCCTGGGCAAAAAGTCTGGAAAAGGATGCGGATCTGATTGCTGAGGAACTGAACGTCAAGGGTGTCGAATTTGTCGAAGACGCTTCCGAGTACGTTTCCTACGAAATCAAACCCAACTTCAAGGCGATTGGTCCCCGGTTTGGGGGATCCGCCCGCCATGTGGCTGCAGCACTCTCATCCCATCCCGATCCCGCGGCCCTCGTCGAGGCCGCAAACTCTGGCGAATCGATCCAACTCACCATCGAAGGGGATCAGCAGGTTGAACTGACCAGTTCCGACCTCGACATCCGTATTCATCAGAAAGAGGGTTGGAGTGCAGCGGAAGCCAAGGGAGTGGTGGTGGTTCTCTCCACGGAAATCTCACCGGAGCTTCACCGGGAAGGCCTCGTCAGGGAAGTGACCAGTCACATCCAGGGGATCCGCAGAGATCTGGACCTTGGATATGTCCAGAGAATTCGACTCTCCCTGTTGGCTGAAGGAGAGTTGGCACAGGCACTGACTGAGCACTCCGGACATGTTCAATCTGAAACACTGGCAACAGAACTTTCTTTCACCGAAGTCTTCGGTGGTGAAGTCCGCGAGCTCGACATTGAGGGACAATCCATAAAGATTGGCGTCGAACCGCTTTAGTCACTAGACTTTGTTAAGCGGCCTGCCCATGTTAGTTCATTGTCTTCTTCGACAATGTCATTCGGCATTGGGCCCAGTAGGCTCCTCAGCGGGATATTGCAGATTCAACCCAGTTGCTTTTGCGGGGAAGAGAACTTTGACTGATAACAATGACGCCATCCCTGACCAAATAGGCCCCTATCGTATCGAAGCATTGATCGGACGGGGAGGGATGGGTGTTGTTTACCGTGCCCTCGATACCCGACTCGATCGCCAGGTCGCTCTAAAGGTTTTGCCACAGGAGTTTGCACGCGACGAAAAGCGACTCTCACGATTTGAGAGTGAAGCGAAAACCGTCGCTCAATTGGACCACCCGGCCATTGTCACCATCTATGCGATCGAAGAGTTCGACCAGTATCGAGTTCTCTCCATGGAGTTGGTCAATGGGAAAACCCTCTCGTGGCACATCGCACAGGGGTCTCTTGAGTTGACCCGAATCCTCGATCTCGCATTGCCGATGGCAGAGGCCCTGTCTCTGGCGCACAAAACCGGAATCGTTCACAGGGATCTCAAGCCTGACAATGTCATGATTTGTGACGACGGGCAGGTCAAGGTTCTCGATTTTGGTCTGGCCAAGGTGACAGGCCCAACCTCTCGCAATGACCTGGCTGACGATGACATGACTCTCGATTACGCAGTCGGTGTCACCCAAGAGGGGCAGATTCTGGGCACGCCTGCCTATATGTCACCGGAACAGGCAGAGGGCAAGCCCGTGGATGGGCGAACGGACATCTTCAGTCTGGGAGTTATCCTTTATGAACTGGCGACAGGAGTCCGTCCTTTCAAGGGTGATACGCCGATTTCGACGATCACCTCAGTGCTCAGGGAAGACCCTCCACCACCCCATGAACTGAAGCCCGGGTTGCCCCGGTATCTGGGGAGGATTATCTCCCGTTGCCTGGAAAAATCTCCGGATCGGCGCTATCAGACCGCGCTGGATCTCAGAAATGATCTCGATCAACTGCGATCTGAAATCGAATCAGGAGTGCTCGCCAAGCCGGACATTCTCGAGTCTGGGATTCACGAAATTCGTGCACCTCGCAGCAGGGGCGGTTTTTTGGTACCGGTTCTGGTTTTGGCTGTTGTACCCCTTGTCTGGTATCTGATCTTTATGCAGCAGGAAACAGAACCAGTGAAGAGAGAGCCTCAACCGGTGAGCAACTCTTCTGATTCTTTGGGTCAGTCCACAGTGGCGGTCGTCGGTTTTTCGAATATCACCGATCCCTCAGACAAAGAGAATCTCGGACCGATCCTCGTGAGCCTGATTGCCAGTGAACTTTCGAGTGGAGATGCCCTGAAAGTGGTTTCGCAACAAAGGGTTTCCTTTGCAAGGCAGTCCGTCACCGGTGATACCAACTCCTCCTTCAATCTTGCCAATGCAGACCAGATTGCCTCAAAGGCCGGTGCCGGAGTCATGGTTACCGGTTCTGTCAGCAAGTTGGGGACCAACTATCTCGTCGCCACCGAAGTGACCCGAATCTCTGATGGAACCAATCTGGTATCCGGAAACGTCAAAGTTGAACAGGCAACGGAGCTGTTCACTGTGGCGACAGAGATCGCCAATTTGATCAAGGATGGTTTGGGTAAATCTACTCGTGCCGGTTCTTTTGAGGCCAAGACTCAATTGACCGAATCTTCAGAGGCGTTGAATTGGTACATCTCTGGAAACACTGCCGTGATGGCCCTGAACTTTGGCGAAGCGATCGATTGTTTCCGGAGAGCTCTGACCATCGATCCGACCTTTGCCAGAGCCAGCATGGAGCTTGCCATCGCGATCCGGAAAAATGGTGGCAAGAAAGAGGCCATCCAGGCTCTCGAAGAAGGATTTGCCAATATCAACCGGCTCTCCGCTGACGATCAAAAGATTTACCGTGCCCAATTGGATCATTTGCAGAATGTTCGTTATCCCTACCAGGCGATCAAACTTTTGGAGGAGCTGGTAGCCGAGGGAACAGACAATGCTACCGCTTACTACTTGTTGGGTGAGTGTTATACCCATGCTGCGGTCGTCAAGGATCTGCAAAGAGCCCACGAACTGTTTCTGAAAGCGGTGGAAATTGCCCCTTCCTACCGCATCGTGCTCTACCACATCATTGAGGGATTCATCGGCAACAACAGAATCCCCGAAGCCCACGCGTATCTCGACAAACTGGAAGTCGATGCTCCCGGAGATGAATCGATTCAGAATGCTCGATCGATTCTGTGGAATGCAGAGGGGCGTTATCAGGAGATCCTTGACCTCCACAATCTTGAAAATGGTAAGGGTTATGGAGACATGGACCTGGTGGCCACCTGCTATTGTGAGATGGGCGAGGAAGAAAAAATGCTCGAGGCAGAGTCCCTTGCCATTGAGGGAACCGGGGGATTCCGATTGACCGGTGCCTACCTGTCAAATCACAAGCGCAGAATCCGGCAGGGGAAATTCACGGAAGCGACCGGGATTTACGAAACGGCATGGGAGAATGTTCAGGGGAACCGGGGCCAGACGGGAGTAGGGGATATTAACCATATTCCAATGATCCTCGCGGAAGGCAGTGCCCAGTGTTTGAGTGGCGACACCACAGGGGGATTGGACACCCTGAATCTGCTCAGGGATCGCCGGGATTCCCAGGGGCTCGATCAAATCTGGTTGGGATATTTCCTGGTTGAATCCGGAGATGTGGACACCGCCCGTCAAATCCTCGTCGAGATGGAAAAAGATGTTCAGGGGCGGGTAGCTCCTTTTGCAGCTGCTCGCATCGAGATGTTACGCATTTTCATATTGACGGCTGAGGGCAAATTGGAGGAAGCACTCGCTCGCCTCGAGAAGCTCCAGAAAACCCCTGTCATCAACCGGGACATGGGTGTGGAATCTCGCGTGGCAGCGGCACTTTACGAGAAGCTGGGAAGATCTGAAATGGTGACTCGCCAGTGGAGGATCTCCAACCGCCCCCAAGGCAACTATTTCACTTCGAATGCCATTAACATTGATTCAACTTTCCGGTTGGCACAGGCTCTGGATCGGGCCGGTGACTCGCAAAGAAGTATTGAGTGGTATCAGAAATTCCTGAATGCCTGGGGTGAGGCCGACAGAGAGATCCCTGCAGTGAAGATCGCTCAAAACAGACTTGTTGAGCTAAATTCGCAATAAACCAAAAACAGTAGAGAAGACAGGAGTACCCCATGGAGTGGTATCCGGATTTTGAATCGGCATGTGCACATGCGCAGCAGGATCACCGTCCCGTGATGGTGATTCTTCATGCACCTGGCTGACTGGGCTGCAAGAGACTGGATACCGTGACGTATCCAGACCCCGTCTTTCAACAAGCTGCGACAGCGCTCGTCTCCCCCTTGAAAATCAATGTGACGGAGCGTCACCCGGATTTCAAAACAGTCGCTGCGATGACCAAGATCCCCTTTTCACCCCGTATTCGCTTCTTTAGCAGTGACGGCCGCAGACTGTTGAGGGAATGGACCGGCTGGATGCCGACGACAGAGCTGCTGGCAGAGATCCATGTTGCCCGAGCCATCGATCTTCACGATCGCAAGGATCCGTTGGCAGCGGTGGAAGAATACAACAGTGCATTGTCCGTTGCCCCGGAAGGGCCAGCGGTCGCAGAGATTCTCTATCGCCGGGGCATGGCAGCCTATCTGGGCAACAAGTTTGACATGGAACTGTTGCGCAAGGATTGGCAGGCAGTGGTGGACCACCACTCTGGAACCCGCTGGGCTCTTCACGCTTCAGTCATCGCTGACGTCGACTGACTGCATCTGCCACGTATTCAGGGGCAACTGGACAGGTCAGACAAACATTCCAGATCATCGACGGTCGGATCGGGTCCGCAATTGGCGGGACCTGGTTGCGGGGGTGGTGTCTGGCCCAGGAACAGGTATCCCAGCAGATTGATGGCGTCAGAGAGATCAAGGATTCCGTCGTCGTTGCAATCGCAGGCGTCAAGGCAACCCGGTTCAACTCCACCACTGAATTGGTAATCGAGCAGGTACATCACATCGCTCACATCGACGAGATCATCGGAGTTGCAGAGTCCGCGTCTGAACAAGGGCTCGTTCGGCGGTGGTGGCGGCGCTTGGGTGAGAGCTGTGAGGGTCGAAAAGGGTGAGTCGACGTGACTGTCCATGCGGACTTCCGCGGTTACCGGAGCGACATCTGCGGTGAAACCAAAGTTGTACAACCAGCCCCAGCGCAAAGGGTTTGCCACCGATCCCGCACTCTCATCCCGGGTTTGCCAACGAATGGCCGAAGAAGTCTGAATGACTTCCCAGGGGATGTCTGAGTAGAAGGGGGAGCTGGTCAGCGGGGCATGGAAATCAGCCTCTGAAATTTGAACTCCTGACGGTAACGGAATTTCAAAGGCACCGATTCCCGCACCGAAACTGAGATTGTAGAGGGCATACTCATAGCGCCATGTGCCGTTTGCGAGGTCAGTGACTTTCGAGGCCAGATACAGATGACCGTCACCGATCCCGGGTGGCGAGACGGTGACCACATCAGCTCCCGGCCAGGCATCCTGAACGGGGGAATTGATACTTGCTGCGGTCATGTCGATGTCCCAGGTTGCGCCCGCTGATCCGCTGATGCCGACCGGTTCCCAAGCGTGATTGGAGAAAGGGTCCACATCTGCAGGCTGGATCACATAGACTTCTGCGATCCACTGGGATCCAGGGTGTAACTGGGGATCGAGATCTGCGTCTTCGATGCTGAGTCGTTCTTCTGTTTGATTCCAGGGACCCGTGTCCTGGGACATGTAGGATCCATCCCACGTAAAGGATCCATTCCAGGGTTCGATTTCAGAGCGTGGCCCCATATTGATCTGGGCTGCATTGCCGGCGGCCCCGTAAGTGTCAGAGCAACCAATCCCGGTCTCCTGATTGGTGGGACTGGGCTCGCACCCAAAGCCGCAGGCATCTGCTTGTGCGGAGCTCCAGCCATGCTTCGCCCATGAACCGCCGATTTGAAGAATGCGATCTTCATTCACGCGGAACATATTGAAAATCATCATCGGGTGGCGAGGGTCG
Organism: bacterium; assembly: GCA_029976805.1. Taxonomy (GTDB): domain Bacteria; phylum Planctomycetota; class UBA8108; order UBA1146; family UBA1146; genus UBA12191. The sequence continues at coordinate 88,143 of JAPOLY010000002.1, read as the reverse complement.
GGATTGGCATACCAATGGAGGGGATCGCTGCCACCGTTGCAGATGACCGATTCCATTCCAAAGCTGGCGATGGAACCTTCGCGTCCCACCTGAACGACATTGTTGGCGTTGCCAATGATCAGGTCTTGCCCCGAAGAGGGTGGGGAAGCCATATCGAAAAAACGCAGACAGACATTTTGCACAGAGCCCATGACACCCGGAACTTCGTCAGAGATTCGCAGTGTCCAAACTCCCGTCTGCAGGGGGCCACTGAAGGCATAAAGGTTGCCACTGGAAGGTAACCAGTAACCCCCATCGTCGAAGATTTGTCCGGGTGCCGAGGCACTCATCCACCAGATCAGATCGAGTCCGGAAGAAGAAGCATTGGGTGGCATGTTGTGAAGCAACTCCGTCGTGCCATCGGGGGCCGAAAGTTCGACGATCAACTGGCTGGCATCGGGGTGGGAAGTCTCCAATTGCAGCTGCAGGTCCCAAACGGTCAGCATTGGATCGCCGGTCACGATCAGCGGGATCTCTACAGGTTCTCCGGCATCGGGAATCGGAGAGATGGAAGTGTTGCACGCTTCAGCAGAGATGGGGCCGAGGACTGCGGCTGTTCCACAATCGGTATGTCCGTTTTGACCTGACAGTATAGGGGTGACGCAGAAATCGATGAATCCCGGAGAAGCGGTGGTCGGTAGCATTGCTGTCACCACCTCGCCTGCTGTGAAGGGACCGTTGACGAGAAGTTCCGAGCCTGTGGTTGAAAACAACAGTGCGTCACAGGCCCCGGAGAGTTCTGCCTCGACATTCAATTCCCAGGATCCAGGTTCTGAGGACCCAACGAGGGCTGAAATTACATCCACTTCAAGTTCGAGAAGCAGGTCGCCGGAACCGAAGTCGTTGGGACCCCATCCACCCACTCGAAAGTGGAGGACCTCTCCAGCAAAGACGGAGAGGTTTTCGATACGCGAGTTGTATGAAGGCATCCCGGTTCCCGAGAGGGTGCAACTGGACTCGTCTCCACTGCAGGCGCGTTGACTCAGATCATCGCACTCTCCGGTGTAGACGACGAGATCGGTGTCGAAGTCGACGATCTCACAGGTCCTCAGATGGATCACTCCATCCTCTGGGCTGACCCAGCGAAACCAGACATCTGCCTGCATTTGTCCGAGGGCACTGCAGCCGGTGATGGATGAGTAGGGCTCAGGGCTGGTGCTTCCGCCCGTGGTTTCCAGGGGATTGAGTCCCACAGTTGCTGGCCGGGCATCGGAGCAATCGTCATGGGGAATCGCCGGTGGCGGTGGTGGCGGCGGCGGGGCAAGACTGAGCTCGAAAGTGCCGATTCCCAGATCCTGATTTCCGTAGCCGCCGATTCGGATTAAAAGTGTCTCCCCGGAGGTCACGGGAACATCGGCGAGAACGGTGTTCCAGGAGTTGCCGGTTCCCTGAACCAGACAGGAAGGGGAATCTCCATGGCAAGCCAGCGGTGACAGATTGTCGCAGGTTCCATTGTAGACGATGACATCCGTATCAAAGTTGACGGTATCGCAGGTCGTGATCGTCATCAGTCCCGACTCGGGGACTTCAAATGAATACCAGACATCAAAAAGCACCTCACCGAGCGCGGTTCCCGGGCAAGTGTCGACCGGTACGGGATCGGTACCCGTGGTGGCCTGAGTGGTGTCGATGGAGTGGATGCCCTCACCAATAATTGTCGCCTGAAAACATTCATCATTCACGGCTTGGGCAGAAAGGTAGAACTGGCCAGTATATGACGCTTGAAAAAAGACCGGCAGAATGAGAATCCAACGAATCACACGGCCTCCTCCGTCGTTCCTTGAGGTATTATTCACTTTGTAACGACTGGTTACGATTGTACCCCCTAGTCGATCGCGATTCGATGCGTGAGTAAATGCAAGGAACAGGGATGAAACTGCAAAGCCTGACGATTCTTGGAGCTGGAGTCATCGGCCTCTCTGTCGCCAGACAAGCACGCCTGAGGGGTCTTCCGGTTCGGGTTCTCGATTCCCGCAGTTTCGGTACAAGTTGCTCCCATGCTGCCACAGGAGTGCTCAAGGCCCCGGAACACCGTCGTTCTCCCTATCTTGATTTGCGTCACCAGAGCTGGGAGGAGTGGCCGCAGTTGGCTGAACAGCTCAAGGATGAAAGTGGGGGGGTCGATTGTGGATTCAGAATTTGTGGGGGGTTGGATCTGCGGGACCGCACGGTTCAGGATCCGCACAGAGCTTTGGAGAAACTCCATGGTTCCGGAGGAAATGTTCGGGTTCTCGATCAGCAGGAATTGCAGCGGCTTCTCCCGGAAATGCACAGGGAACCTCAGGCTGGACTCTACATAGAGCATCAAGCGGTCGTTGACCCTGACGGATTGATGGAAGCATTGAGACGCTCCTGTTTGGGAATGGGTGTGGAGATTACCGATGATCTCGGGGAAATTTCGCTGGGCATCGAAGAGGGCCACAGGATTGTGAGATCTTCTCTGGAGACTCCCCTCCCTCCTATCGATGAAAAAAACCCTCTGGTTTTGTCCGCCGGATGGGAAACTTCCGCTTTGATCAATCCGGCTCTGGTCAAACCCTTGCCGCTCAAACCCGTAAGGGGTGAAGCGATCGCCCTCGACATTCCCGCTCCTCCTCACATCGTGACCTTTGATGCAAAGCTGGCAGACGTGGATGATCCTTCAGGCAATCGCAGTCGATTCTCATGGATACCGGGGCCCGGAGGCTCCTCGTGGTTCGGTAACAGTGTGGGGGATACCGGTGAAGGAAAAGAAACTCTGCCGGAACCGACGGCCACCGGGCGTGCGCGCCTGATCGAGGCGGCGATCTCCTTTTTCGGTTCAGGGGTGGAAAGCCGGATCGTCCGTCATTGGGCAGGTCTTCGTCCCAAATCCCTGAGACACGGCGGCCCTCTGATGGGGCCCATCGATATTGGACGCACTCTGTGGATTGCATCCGGACATTACCGAACGGGTCTTCTGATTGGCCCCAAAACTGCCGAATGGCTGGTGGATTCCCTCACGGGGAAGAACGAAATCCATGAAAACTTTTCGGTTCCCGAAGAGTTCCGTATCTAGGACTTAACCTGCCAATGGATTCAGCTCTTTGAGGATGCAGGCTTCAATCTGACGCCCTCTTCTGAGCAGTGCGAGAATCCACGGCCCCGGGTCTCCCTTGAAGCGTTTGATCAACTGTGAGGGATTTTCCTGCACCCCCCGGGTTTTGATGCTTGCAGGTGAACACCCCTGTTGGCGAAACCAGTCGATGATTTTCTTTTCGTGCCACCCCATCTGGGCGACCACTGCAAAACTGCGAAACCAGGGGCTGGTTCTCTCTTCTTCACCGGCGAGCCAGCCGAGGCCGGGATGCCATTCACCGGCAGCGACTTCTCCCTGAACCTTGCACACCAATCCGGAGCGCTCGATGACGGAACAGGGTTCGTGCAGAAAGGCGGGATTTTTCAGGCTGCTCTGTTGAAGAGGTTCCTGTTCACCGCTGATCGTCAGGGATTGGCGCAGAAGTGTTGCACTGCGTCTGGCTGATTGGGCCAGATTTCCACACCAGAGTGTGGCTTCGACGAGGTCGTTGCCATCCTGAAGCCACTCGATCTCACCGGGAGGTAAATCCTCGACCGAAATACCGGGGCCGCACTTCAATGCAACGGAATGATGTCTCTCGATCAGTCTGTTCAGTATCTCAGGTCCCGGCACCATTCCTTCAAAGTCGTGAACCCGGCGGCCATCGACGCGGCGTGCGGGATCGACATGCAGTGGCAAGGGGGGGAGGGGCAGGCACTTTGCGTCCGCAACGAGAGGGTGTGAGTTGCTGGGATTCTTCGCTGACCGGGTGAGATTGAAGCGGGTCAATTCGACCCGAACCGGATCATGGTCGACGTAGATCACCGGTCCGGATTGGGCGAGAGCTGCCGTGTCACTGCCGATTCCACAACAGAGGTCGATGACAGTTTCAGAGCCGATGGCAGATCGCATTCTCTGTGCCTTGTGCTCGGCGACGGTCGTTCGGGTGGCTTGTTCCATGCCTTCACGATCCATCAGCCATGATGGGGATTCACGAAGCCGACCCCGGGAGCGACGGCGAGCCTCGAGAGCTTCAAGGACCACGGAGACCTCTTCGAGAGACCCATGTCGCCTTAACCTGGAGATGGCTGCAACGTCACCCTGAGGGGTGTCCTGCGCCATTTGGAGCAGAGAATCGAGTTGACCCGAGATCAGTTTTTGCCAGATATCCCTCATGGATTCCATCCTATGGAGGTTTGCGGGAAATTGACAAAATTCAGGTATTTTGGCGACAATTTCAATTGTTTGGCTTGCCAAACACAAGAGTGGCTATATAACCAACGCCAGAATGCTGATTTTACTTGAGGTGCGATAGTTCCATTTCGCCCCCGCTCAGAGAGGAAACGAAAGAATGCCTTCGAACGAAGTGATCTGCACCAGAATCACACTTTTGGTCTGTGTACTGGCTTTGACTCTGTCCAGTTCTGGAGCTCTCGAAGCTCAGGTTGACCGTTACGACAATCGCCCTGCGGCAGAAGGCGATCGGGATATTCGCCTGGGGGGATACCTGGATCTCGAGTTGTTCATGAACAGTGATCGTCTCGATTTCAAACAGCATCGACTGGTTCCAATGCTGGATGCGAACATCAGCGAAAATGTGAGTTTCTCCGCCGAAATCGAATTCGAATATGGAGGTGCCAGCGCTCCCAGAGGTGATGGTGAAACCAAAGTTGAATACGCCTATGCCGATGTGGATTTTGGTGGTTGGACCCTCAGATCGGGAGCGATTCTGATCCCATTGGGTTCCACCAACCTTTACCACGACTCGCCCATGCGCCAGTTGACGAACCGCCCTTTCGTGGCCCGCTCTATCGTTCCTTCAACGATGACCAGTGCCGGTTTGGGAGGAGTGTGGGGGGCGGATGATGGAACTTGGGGAATGGAGTTCTATGCCGTCAACGGTTTCCAGGGTGAAGACGGTGCCGGTGGGTACAACTTCAACACTTCCAGCGGTATTCGTGGAGGACGTCCCAGCCTGAAAACCAATAAAGGGGATCGTCCCGCCAGTTTTGTGGGGCGTTTCACTTACAGCCCTGTGCTCGGAACCGAAATTGGATTCTCAAATTGGACTGGTCCCTGGGATGACGCCGGTGACCTCGATCTGAGTATTACCGTCATCGATATTACGACCGATCTGGGCAGCTGGGTTGAGGCAGTGGGGGCGACGATCCTGAACTTTGAGTTGGGGAATGTCTCCATCGACCGCGACGCAGCGGCGATCGCCGGTGGAGTTCCCGACGATATCAGCGCAACTTCCATCGAAGTCTCCAAAAAGTTCTTCCCGGATTTCGTCACCAACCTGTGGGGGGATGACTCCTCTTGTGCTGTGACGATCCGTTGGGAAGAGCAGGATCTCACCGGCCCGGTGACCAGCCGTATGACTTACGGCTTCAACATGCGACCGACGGATGAGACGGTTCTCAAATTCGACTACGAGCAGGAGTCGATCGAGGGTTCAGAGGACCCCGACGGAACCTTCATCTTCTCAGCAGCGACTTACTTCTAAGCCCTTTTTTCCCCTACTCTCGCCCTTCGGGGTGGGAGTGGGGATCCTTGTCAAAATATGGGCAATGAGAGTCTGAAGGCTGAATTTGGGTAAATCTGATCAAAAGCAGTAAAAGAAGTCATTTGTTTGGGTTGCCAAACGGTACCAAATCAGTTCTATTTTCGGCGGGTCCGCAAAAGGAACCCGAAACCGTCCCTTTCAATCAGAGGAAGAAGTCGATGAGCCCCGTTTCCTGCAGTGATTTCAGCACGCATTCCGAACAGATCCGCGAGTCGCGGGTCTGCTTCCGGTACCGCGGGTTGGTTGCGGGTTTGCTGTTGGTTCTGTCGGTTTCTTCTCAGGCACTGGCCCTTGGGCCAGGTACATCTGAATCCGTCTCTTCGGAGACGGGTGTGTCGACTGAGACGACGCTCCCCGAAAAGACCTCCGGCTTCTTCAGCAGGGATCTGATCGCAGATCTGTGGAGTGCGGATGTACACGTGGAGCGCTGTCATGTTCCAGTCGAAGGGGAAGTGAAGAAGAAGATCGTTGAGATCAGCAGGGTGAGAACCAGGGACCAACAGACCACCCTGTTCCGGGTCACCTCTCCCCAAGGCAACAGACTGGGATCTGTGGTGATCCTCGATGAGGTCGGTAAGTATCGTCCCATCACTTTCTTTGTTGCTCTCGACAATGATCTTCGTGTCCTCGACCTTCAGGTTCTTGTTTACCGAGAGCACATCGGCCAAGAGATTGAATCTCCGCGATTCACCCGGCAGTTCAGAAATAAAAAACTCGGCAAGTCGCTGAAGCTCCACCGCGGAATCCGTAATCTCTCAGGAGCGACTCTCTCTGCCCGCGCGGCTGTTCGCGCAGTGCGAAGATCGATGGCGACTGTTGAGGTTTCGCAGAAACAGAATCTGGATCTGGTTTGGCAATCTCTTTCCGGCTCATCTCTGGCTTACGGTGAACCCGCCTCGGCGGAACCGGTTTCTGCTGCGGGCCCTGAGGAAGTTTCTGTGCTCAGATCAGGGTTGGGAGATAAAGATGCACCTGTCGAGAGGGCTCGTCCCGCCATGGGAACCGTCCTCAAGATGGAGGTCTACGGAGAGCAGGCACTCAAGGCCGTGGAAGCCGCTTATTCTGAAGTAGAGCGCCTGGAATCGTTGCACAGCCGCTGGAAAGCGGGGAGCGACGTCTTGAGGGTAGAAGCGGCACCTGTGGGAGAGCCGGTCAAGGTTGCCCGGGAAACCATCGAGGTCGTCGAAAAAGCACTCGCCATGTCCAGGGAGAGTGGTGGAGCCTTCGATTTGACTCTGAAGAAGGATGGCTTCCGCAGCGTCAAGGTGGATCGGGAAAAGGAGACGATCACTCTGTTGCGTCCCGGTCTGATTCTCGACTTGGGAGGAATCGGCAAGGGTTATGCCCTCGATCGTGCGGCCGTCGTACTCGAGTCTCACGGTTGCTCCCGTGCTCTTCTCGATTTCGGAGGCCAACTGCTGGCTCTCGATCCGCCCCCCGGTGAAAAATCATGGGCTGTGGGGATCCACGACCCCCGGGATGGCAAATCTGTCCTTCATGAGCTTGCACTGATTCGCTCCTCACTGGCGACCACCGCGTGCTATGAACGCGGGGATCACCTGGTGCAACTTCTCGACAATTCTTCGCAAGGACGTATTCTGACCACTTCAGTGCTTTCCAGCAGTGCCACCGAGGCGGATGCCTTGAGCACCACTGTTGCTCTTCTCGGACAAGAGGGGGCACGATCGATCCTGAATAACTGCCCGAATGCTTCCGCAGTGATTCTGATTGAGGGTGAGAGCCAGCCGCGTTTTGTCGGACGCACTCAGCGCTGAGACTCTTCTGGCTGATTGAGCAGTGCTTTTTCAGGGGGCGTAAGTGAAGAACCAAGAACAATCCGGAAAAACACTCCGCATCTCTGTTACCGGTAATCCCAACGTTGGAAAATCCACCCTCTTCAATGCCCTTGTGACGGGGAATGCCAGAGTCTCCAATTTTCCCGGGATCACTGCAGAATCGCTGGTGGGTAAGGATCGCTGGGGAGACATCGATGTAGAGGTCACGGATCTCCCCGGATGCTACGGGCTTCAACTGGACCTTCCCGAATCCCGTCATTGCCAACAACATTTGGGTGCCCCCCAAAAGTCCGACTTGATCGTCAGTGTGATCGATGCGGTCAGCTTGCGCAGAAACATGAACCTGTTGGCCGAGTGCATGCAAAAAGGAACGCCCAATGCGGTCATTGTGACCCGAACCGATGAAGCACGACTCAGGGGCGTTGAGATCGACTTCCAGCGCTTGGAGGAGATGCTTCAGGTCCCTGTATTGGAACTGGCACATCGGCATGCTCACCGAAATGCAGGCCTCAAAGAATTTATTCTGGCAGCGGCAGAGCGGCCCGTGAGTCCCCAGGATACGGTTCTCGACTCGAAATGGGTCGACGATACTGTCGCAGCGGTGACACGCCCGGTTCGACCAGAGGAGGCCCGAAAGAGAAGGGAAAAAGAGGATCGCCTCGATCGATTCCTGCTACATCCCTTCTGGGGGCTGACGACCTTTTTCATCATCATGAGCCTGCTCTTTGGATGTGTGTTCTGGTTGGCCCAGATTCCCATGGAATGGCTCGACAATACCTTTGCTTTGATCGCGGATTGGGTTTCTACAAGCATGCCGGAAGGCGAGGTCAGAAGTCTCGTCGTCGAGGGAATCATCGGTGGGGTATCGGGTACACTGATTTTCCTGCCTCAGGTTTTGCTGCTGTTTTTCCTCATCAGTATTTTGGAGGAAACCGGTTATCTGGCCCGTGCCGCATTGGTTGCGGATCGTTGGCTGAGGCCGTTCGGCCTGCCGGGGCATTCCTTCGTTCCCTTGTTGTCGAGTCACGCCTGTGCCATTCCGGGAATTTTGTGCACGCGTTTGATTCCGGATCGCAAGGATCGTCTGGCAGCGATTCTGGTTGCTCCATTCCTCTCTTGCGCCGCCAGATTGCCGGTTTACCAATTACTGGTGGGGTTGCTCTTTCCTGAAAATCCCTTCATTGCCGGATTGGCTTTTGCCGGGTGTTACCTGCTGGGAGCATTGGCAGCGGTCTTCAGCGCCTGGATAGTTCGGCGTTTCCTGTTGCCAGGGCCGAGTCCCGATCTGGTTCTCGAGCTGCCTCCCTTTCAGCGACCGTCATTGGTGGACTCCCTGAAAATCGCCTGCCAGCGTGGTTGGATCTTCCTGAAAAATGCGGGAACCGTCATTCTGCTGATGTGTATTGTTCTCTGGTGGTTGGGAACCTACCCCAAGAGTACGGAGAGTTCAGCAGTCGCCGATTTGCGAGCCAAAGCTGAAGCGGTGGAATCTGTAGAGGAAGCCGAAGCGCTCGTCGAGGAAGCGGATTCTCTCGCTTCTCGAGAGAGTACAGCCGCTTCCTACCTGGGTCGTATCGGCAAGAGTGTGGAGCCGGTGTTTGCACCCATCGGAGCCGATTGGCAGTTGTCGATTTCGATCATGGCCAGTTTTGCCGCCAGGGAAGTTTTTGTGTCCTCAACCAGTGTTCTATTGGGAACCGGTGAAGAGGCAGAGGCGGAACCTTTGATGGACAAGATCAGAAACTCCAGGCGCGATGATGGTTCGCCTCTTTTGACGCCCTCGTCGGCTGCTGGATTGTTGGTCTTTTTCGTGCTGGCAATGCAATGCCTGCCCACGCTTGCGGTCACTCGTAAGGAGTCCGGGGCATGGAAGTGGGCGATCCTTCAGTTGACATGGATGAGCCTTCTGGCTTGGGGCATGGCTGCAGCCATGCGCATGCTGATTCTGCTTCTCGGGTGGGAGTGAGGATCCATGTTTGAATCCGATCCCCAATTCTGGATCGTGACTCTCCTCGCAGTTATCGCTCTCCTGTTGCTGGTCCGGAAGCGGAGCCGCGCGTCCGGAGGAGATTGTGGACCCTGCTCCAAATAGGACCCTGCCAATTTATTTCACTGTGGTATCTTTGTTTTCAGTTTGATCCACGGATGTGGATCGACCGGAAGGTCAAAATTGGAAGGGTATCCCATGATTCCTCGTCTTCGTCGATACGGGACCGTTTGTCTCGTAATCGCTTTTATGCTGTCGGGTCCGGCAGTGGCTTTCTCTTATTCCCCCGTTTCAGTGGGGGTCGCAGACGAAAAGATGGAAGCGGCCGCTGAAAAGGCATTTGAAGAGATCAACAAAAAAATGAATAAGGCTCAGGAGGCTTATTACAAGCCCCTGACAGAGGCTCGGGAAAAAGGTCTCAGCGATAAAGAGATGGAGAAGATCGAACTCGATCCGGCACTCGATCCAGTAATGGTCGTCGGCCCGGAGATGCTCAAAACCATCGACAAGTATGCGGGGACAGAAGCAGCCCTCGGTGCTTGCGACCAAATGCTGGCTTTGGCTGGCAGAAGTGAATCTGCCGGTTGGATGGCTGAAAAGGCCATGTCGGCGCTCAAGACTCACTACCTGAAGAACGAGAAACTGGCCGACGTCTTGCGCTACTCCCACTACTGCTCGGAGGCCATGGCGCCAGCCATGTGCGATTTTCTCAGCGTGGTCGTCAGTGACTCTCCTCACAGGGAAGTTCAGGCCGCCGGCTGTTATTCTCTTGCCAAGATCAAGGGCAAGAAGGAAGAAACCCGCAGTGAGGGCCTGGCTCTGCTCAAAAGGGTCCAGGATGAGTATGGAGATGTCTCTTACGGGAGATCCGTTTATGCCGACAAGGTCAAAGGCGACCTTTTCGAAATGAAGAATCTTCAGGTCGGTTGTGTCGCACCCGAAATCATCGGCAAGGAGATCTCCGGCAAGCTGATGCAGCTGTCCTCTTTCCGAGGCAAGGTGATCCTGCTTGATTTCTGGGGTGATTGGTGAGGTCCCTGCAGGGCCATGTACCCACACGAGCGGTCGCTCGTGGAGAAATACTCTGCAGATCCTTTTGCCATCGTCGGAATCAACTCGGATTCCTCCATTGAAAAAGCCCGTGAAGTGGTCGAGAAAAACAAGATCAACTGGCTCAGTTTTTACGATGGGAGTCCGGGCGGACCGATTTCAACGCGTTGGAACGTGACCGGTTGGCCGACGATCTACCTGATCGACGCCAAGGGAATCATTCGTTACAAGGATGTCCGTGGCAAAGAAATGGATGACGCCATCGAGTTGCTGGTTCAGGAAGCGAAAGCCGAACAGGCCACTGAAAAGAGTAAGTAAAGCCACGCATTCCCATGCGTCATGGATTATCCCGGGGAATCTTCTGAGGAAGGTTTCCCGGGATTTTTTTGATCCGATCCAAAGCCCATGGGGCAGCTTCCCGAGTCAGGGTTGTCCGAGTCAGGCTTTCCCGAGCCTTTGGCCGGAAAGAGCGGATTTGATGCCGGGGGATCGGCCTTGCCCGCTCGATTTCTTCGGCGAGGGGCCCACCACAGCTCGTCGAGGCACGCCAAAGATCCCAGTACCAGACTGAGCAACAGAAGGCTTCCACCGATGATCTGGGTGAAGAGTGCCATTGAACTTCCGGAAGCAATGGCGAGGGGTGAGAAGAGCAACCCGACAAGACTTCCAAAGCCTGTGAAGGAAAGGGTGACCTTGACCCCAGTCGACCAGGGAGTCAGTTCAAACAGGTGCAGGACAACGAAGAGCAACATTCCCAGAGAGAAGATATGGTCATGAATAAAGGAGAGCAGTTCCCTGGGAGTTTTTTCGGACATCAATTCTTCAGCATCGAGGTCGTCCTCATTGCCCAGAACCCATTCTCGGGCATTGTCGACGGAGAATCCTCCTGCACTGCTGGAGTACTGAACTGCAGCAACGACACAGCCAGCGATGACGGTCAGAAAAAAGAGCGTTAGGAGCCAACGGGTGGAGGTGTTGGAGCGAGCAAGGGTAAATCCGGACTGCTTGTAGAATCGGGTCATGTCAGTCTTCACCCACCCTGTTCAACCCTGAAAATCAACACTGGAATGCAGACTACGGAATGTAGACTACTTTGCGGTTGTAAAAACAATGAATCAGATTTGTGAAAGGAAAGCGTGTTCAAGGAAGGAAATCTGGATCAACTGTCCAGGGGGAGAACCCGAAGGGAAGAGGCGATCTCTTCGCTGAGCCCTACCCTTTGTCCGTCGATCTCCAGAATACAGGAACCGGAATTGTGGCAAACCCGGAGTTCACAATCCCCGCACATGCCCATCGCTTCCAGGAGGGGGCGCTGATTCTGGGGGATCGACTCTTCTACCAGGCGGCCCCGATCTCCCAATTTCATGTCGAAGAGTGATCTGACCTGAGCAGACGTGCTGAGAGCCGCCTGTTCCAGCGAGGGTCGCACACTCTTTTCAGGGCTGGGGTTGCCGGTTTGCATGGATCTCCAGTTCGAAAGTCCTGAGATGAAGGCTCAAGTGAGCCTCGCAACTTTTACGAACACTTGTCCTTACGTGAATCGGGCATTAATCTGCAGATCCAGGAACACAGTGCTCAACAGGCCTATTTTTACATGCTGTTTGAGTGCTCATCAACCCGTTTGGGTACCCAAACAAGAGGAGGAGGTGCGAATGGATTGGCGAGAGTTCGATCAGAACCCCGTAAGTCATTCCGCTGCCCACCATTTGACGGCGATTCAGCAACTCCTGGAAGATCAGGGGTATGCCCGAGTGTCGGATGTTGCCCGAAAGCTGGGTATCACCCGCGGAAGTGTTTCCGTCTCCCTCAAGGGGCTCCGGCAAAGAGGGCTGGTGGTGGAAGACCAGCACAAGCATTTGGGGCTTTCTGATGAAGGCCAGCGGATTGCACGGGGAATTCACACCAAGCGGGTCCTGTTTAAGGCGTTTTTGGAAAAATCCCTCGGCCTGCCCGCGGATCTGGCGGAAATGGACGCCTGCAAGATTGAGCACCTGGTCAGCGATCTGACTGCTGAGGCGCTGGCGATTTACATCGATCGAAGAGAAGATGCTTCGGATTCTTCTTCGGATCGTGACCGGCAAGTGAATGCTCTCGAGGACAGCATCCGTGAAGGCCGGGTTGAGGCGTTCCCAGGAAAAGAGATCGAGACCATCTCCGAGCGATTGCAGAGCAGGTCTGAAGAGCAAAGCAAGGATAAAGACGATGAGTGAATATTCCCGCGAGGTTGCTTTGAGCCGCCTGAATGAATTGTTGGCGGAAGAGTTGGAAGCTTCGATCCGATACTTGCATCTGGGCACACTGGTTCAGGGAATCGATCGATTGGTCATCCAAAAGGTGCTTCAGGAAAATCATGAAGAAACGGTCGAGCATGCACAGCAGGTTTCCGAGAAGATTCTTCAGGTGGGGGGAACCCCAAAACCCAAAATCAATCTCGAGTTGACGGGTGAAAAGTGCACGGGTGTCGAAGCTCTTCAAACGGCACTGCTCTTTGAGCAGGCGGCTCTGGATGCGTACAAAGAGTTTCTCGAGGTGGTAGAGGGTAGTGGGGACGTGGTTCTCGAGGAGTTCGCACGTCAACAGGTGGCTCTGGAGTCTGAGCACGTTTCTGAACTGCGGATGCTTCTCGGGGAAAACGCCGTTGGCAGCGAGTGATCGTCCCGGTGGGCTGACCGCTCTCTCTGTTCTCAATGGGTTCTTTGCTCTTGCCGTCGGTGGAACGACGATCCAGCGATTCATGACTTCCTATGATCTCATGGAGGTGGCAGAGGGCGAGGTGCGGGGCCGGGGCTGGCGTCGAAGATACCTGAATTCTCTCCTCGATGAGGGGCTCACTCCCATGGATCTGCAAATCCTCGCCCTGATCGGATTGGTAGCAACACTGCTGCTTCTGGTTTCGATTTGGGGATTGCTGAAGCGCAGCAATTTGATCGGGCGTTGGCTCGGCACCCTCGGCGGCGTCGCTTTGGCAGCCTTTTACATTTTGAACATCGACTGGTTGCCGGAAACGTATCTCAGGGGAAGTGGACTCTCCATTGCACGCCAAATTTTCTACCCTCTCTTCCTGATCTTCATGCTCCATGTGATTTTTCGCCGTGACTTTCTTCAAGCTCAGGGGAAATCCGGATGATTCAATTTCGTCATGTTCTTCTCCATGCACAAAAACTGATCATTCACTCCTTGCGGACCGGCTCGGGAGTCGCCTTCATCTTTCTGACGATCTTGATCGGTTTATCACTGGCGAATCTCTCGATCACTCCTGTGGAGTTGGGGTTTACGACAGCTGAAGAGTTTAGTGAATCCGCAAGCAAGGCCATCGGGTTTGCCCTTGCGACGGCAAGTTTGCGTATGGGCGTGGAAGATGAAAATCTTCCACCGGACACGGATATTCTCTCTCGAATGGAATCCGGAGACCTGATCGATCTGGGTATGTGGGCACGGTATCTGATCCTGGATAATCCGATGTTGCTGTCGATCACGGTATTGCTGTTGGGAGTGGTCCTCCCTCTGATTTTGCCGCTGGGTTCATTCACGGCGATCTCCAGCGATGTCCAACACAGAACGGTTCGCTATCTCCTTCCCCGAACCAGCCGCCTGTCCCTGTTGGTGGGGCGCTGGCTGGGGACTCTGTTCCTGTCATGGGTTTTGATACTGCTGCTCTTGTTCTCAGTCGTGGTCTATCTGTCGATCATGTTGCCTCCGGAGGCGACTGAATCGATGGTGCCATGGGCGGGACGTTGCCTTTTTTCTTTATGTTGTCTGGCGACCCCCTATGTTTCCCTTGGAGTTCTTTGTTCTGCGGTCTTCAGGGTCCCGATGGTCGCTCTCCTTGCTGCAGTGGGAGCCACGGTGGGGACACCGTTGCTGTCACTCAGTCTCCAGGAGGCATGGGATCCCCTTGGTAATCTTCTGTATCTGCTGCCCTGGGGATACTCGCACGAGCTGCTCTCTCCTGACGGAGACAAGGTTTTCACCGCCGTGGCATATTCGTTGGGCCACAGTCTTCTGTTCATGACTCTTGCTGCATGGAGATTCCGGAGGGCTGACCTTTGAGCAACTCTTCTGAAGTGACCACCGGTGAAGCCATTCGCATCAGCGGCTTGAGTCATCACTTTGGTGATAAGCAGGCCCTGAAGGACATCGATTGGGTTCTGCCCCAAAAAGGCATCGTCGGACTGGTCGGGCCCAATGGTGCAGGCAAGACGACACTGTTTTCCCTGATCGCCGGGTTCCTGACTTTGCAGAAGGGGACGATTTCAGTATTGGGGGAATCGAGTCCCGTGGCTTCTGCCCTCATGAGTCGGGTGGGCGTCATGCCTCAGGACGCCATCTTCGCCAGAGACATCTCCATCTTTGATCAACTTCTGTTTCTGTTGAAACTGGATGGTTATCAAGGGGAAGTGGCGGAGCAGCGCGTTCGCGAAGTGATGCAGCGGGTGGGCCTCGAGACAGAACTTTTTCGGGGAGCCGCTGTTCTCTCTCATGGAATGGGCAAGAGACTCGGTGTGGCTCAGGCGATTCTCGCCAAGCCTGAAATCGTCCTCCTCGATGAGCCGACAGCCGGCCTCGACCCCGCCAACGCACGTCAGATTCGTCATCTGATGCGGGAGTTGGCAGAATCTTCGCTGGTCATCGTTTCCTCGCACAACCTGTTGGAGTTACAGGACCTCATCGATTCCGTCGGTGTGATCGTCGGTGGCGAGTTAATTTCCAGTGGTACCGTGGAAGAGGTCACACGACGGGCGCGCCGCTTTGAGATACACCTCGATGCAAAGGTGGAGGTGGAATTGGTCGTTGAGCTGAAGCAGTTGAGCCACATCAACGAAGTGGAGTTCTCTGACCAGCAACTGACGGTCAGTCTGAATGCGGATCAGGAAAATGGCCTCAATGGCGCCTTGTCTCAGCTGTACCGTTTTCTGGTAGAGAAGGGCTTGCCTCCCCATGAAGTGCGTGAGGGAGCAAGTCTTGAGCAGGCCTACCTGAAACTGACTGGAGAAGATCAGTCTTCCTGAACCGTCCCTGAAGTGGATCCCGGAATAACGTTGTTGGATCGAAGTTGGCTGAGGCGTTGACGCATCTCGTCAACTTCCTGACTCGGGACCGCTGAGTCGAGCAGTCGACCCATGTCATCGAGCAAGCCGGGGTTGGGTCCGATCCAGGGGATCAGGGCTTCCAAGTGCAGGGCCGCAGCAAAGTAGCTTCCATTCTGAACAGAGGCAGTAGCCTGTTTCTGCGCCAGAATTCCCCGAAGAGTGACAAGGGGAGGGATTAACCCCCAGCGCTCTCTGGAGGAGTTCAGCCAGTCGGCCAATGCCTTCGGGCCCTCCTGCTTTTCAATCAGTTGGCCAAAACGCAACACCAGATCGTGGCTCGGTTCGAGAGGTTCTTCGAGAGCGCTGCTCCACCATCTTTTGGCCTCAGCGAGATCACCGGACACGGCGCTCATGTAACCGAGTCGTTCTTCAAGGCGGGTCCCCTCCGGCTCAAAGAGGGCGAATCCACCCCGGGTGACAGAGAGTTGTGAGTGTAAAAACCCGAGCGCACTTTCAGCCGCGGAGATGGCTTCGGCTGGGACCGGAGGTTTCCCCGGCAAAAAGACCTGATCCAGATTGACCGCCGCTTTCTCCATCCATTGGGAGGACTGCTGGAGGTCCCAACGGGATTTCCCTGCAGAGGCCGTCATCGTCAGGCAGAGGAAAGCCGTGACGAGAACCCACTTGCCGGATGAAGTCCACCTCCCGGATCTCCGAAGGGGCTGTTGCTGCAGGGAAACATCCTTCTCCTTCAACAACTGAGCTGCTTTCCAACTCAGAAACGTCACCATCAGTGCGATCCCGGTGGCCATCAGCAGGGGGACTTGCTCATAGACTCCACGCCAACTGAACCAGCTCAGGGCAAACACCAATGCGAGTGCCAGTTCACCACCCCAGGAGAGCTGAGATTTTCGGGCGATTTTTTTTGCTTCAGGACCTTTGCTCGCCAAGAGTCCTGGCTTCCCCAAACCAAATGAAAGCACGCTGTTGGGGCAGACATCCACGCAGTCGAGGCACTTCATGCAGCCCGGATCGACCACCTGCTCATGAACCCGGATTTCACGGGAGATCTGAACATTGGAGGTGCAGTTTGCCGTGCACAATCCACACGATTCACACTTCGACATGTCTGCGACGATGCGCATCGGTGAGACACGGTCAGCAATGTTGAAGAAGGCTCCATAGGGGCACCCATAAGTACAGAAACCTTTGGCCCCCAGAAGGTAGACCACGACGAACCCGCAGATCAGAAAGAATGGAATCGAGACGATGACCGAAGGGAATGTGGCCCAGAAATCTTCCACGAAAAGGTGGTTGCTGAATCCCGGCCATGCTTTCACGGGGGCGAACCACGAGGTCACTCCCGGAAGGAAAGATTCAATGATGGGAAACACTTCCCGTTTGAAGGTGGGCCAGAGAAACATGTAGAAGGCGAGAATGAAGGGGATCAGGGAGAGCAGGCGGCTGCGGAAGGGGCGGGGCGTGATTCCGACTTTTTTCATCATCCAGCCACACAGGTCCTGGAGTGCCACCATGTGACATGCCCAGCCACAGAACCACCGCCCCAGTACTGCGGTCGACAAGATGGCGACCACAAAAAAGATGAAGCCCGCATTCACCTGACCATTTTCGAGAGTGTACATACTCTCTGAAGGTTCGATAGGAGAGAGGGTGCGCCCCGTGACCCACCAGTGAATCAGATGGCCTGCGATGAGGAGATGGACAAATCCGAGAACCCATGCCCGTCGCTTTCCCGAACGACCGGGGGTCCGGTTGCCGGATCGGCGAAATCCTTCACATCCTGGTTTGGGCTTGGTGTCCCTGGCCAAAGTATTGCTCCCTCTTCTGCTCACGATCATAACGACTGGGCGCAATTTCGAGAATGCTGATCAGTCGGTTTACGGGCAGAAGTGATCCAATTTGTAGATCAGGCATCAAAAAACGGAGGGTGGATCCCCGGGGATCCACCCTCCGTTTCAATGTGTACGGGAGGCCGGCCTAGTGGTCGGGAACCCCGTCACCGTCGTGGTCATGGTTTCCGTCAGGATGGTCCAGATTGTGGATGGCCTGTTCGATCATCTGCTTGCCCTGAGGATTGTCGGCGACCAGAGGATCTTTGAGCATGCGATTCAGGAAAGCTTTGGCCTCGTCCCTGCGATCTTGCTCAGCCAACCACTGGTGGGCAAACCAGAGAGCATTGAGGGCATCCGGTCCGCTGGCCTCCGGGTTTTCGGTCAGGAAAGCGACCAGTGTCGGGAAGTCCGGCTCGCGGGTGTTCATCAACTCTTTGAGACGCATGTTGGACTTGTGGGCGGCGACCAATTTTTTCAGATCGGCGTTGTCAGATTTCTCAGCCATCTCCAGATACTTGGAATATCCGGGGTATCCGAGAAGCTCGTTTTTGCTCAACACGCCAAAAACGTCAGCGAGCATCTTGCCGGCTTCCGCATCTTCAGCGACAAGCATCTTCCTCAGCTTGTCTCCTTCGGTACGCAACTCCTCGAGATTCTTGAGATAAGCTTCGGGTCCACCCGGAAGGTATCCGGTACGACCGTAAGGGCGCATCATGGCATCGGCGAGCATGATGGTGGGGTACCCGTTGACTCCCATCTCATCGCGATGCTTGTCATTCATTTTGGGGTCAACCACTTTGGCTTTCAGCTCTTCAGCCTGGGGGAAATCCAGGTAAAGGTAGACGAACTGCTTGCCTGCAGTGGCATCAAAGTCCGGCTTGGAGAAAACCTCGGCGTCGAGTTTTTTGCACCAGCCGCACCAGTCACTGCCGGTGAAGTTGATCAGAATGTCCTTGCCCTCCTTTTTGGCCTTCTCCATGGCAACGGAGATATCCGTTTCCCAGGAAAGACCTTCGGCGGCCTTTTCGGTCGCAGAAAGGAAGGGGGTCGCAACGAACATCAAAAGGCACAGAAACAGGATCCCTGTCAGAGCTGACTTCATGGGTTCTCCTTGCTGGGGTTTGATCCGTGAGGATTGAAAAGGCCTCCTTTGGGAGGACGAAAATCACCGGATCCGCCTCTGGCAAAAATTCGGATCCTGATTGAAACGGACAGATTAGCCGATCGGCGGACCCTCCGGAAGCGGGTTTGAATCGCATCTGAAGCGAACCGTGGCGATATCTGCTTTTATGGACGGTTTTGATGGGAAATGTACCGACTTTGCGCTCCCTGTGTACGCTCTGCGGGTCAGTCGAAGGGACGACAGATCACACACGCATTGATGCCACCGACACCCATGGAGAGTTTTCCGGAGAGTCCCTCTGGAAGGGGGACGGCTTCCTTTCCGGTAAAGTTCCGATGGACTTCGGAGATCTGTGAATTCAGCTCTGTCTCAGCGAGAGATGTGGGAGCAATTTGTCCTGATTCTCCAGCAAGCATTTGAGCCGTCAATTCCCAGCCACCGCAGACACCCATACCGTGACCGAAGGTACCCTTGCGGGCGGTCATCAGGATGTGTTCGGGGAAAAGTTTGCGTGCATTTTCAACTTCAAGGTAATCGCCGGGAGTTGCGGTGCAGTGAAGGTCCCAGGTCGAGACAGATTCTACATTTGCTGAGGCCGCTTCAAGGGCGGAATGAATCGAAGCGGTCGGCCCTTCTTCACTCGGGGTAATGATGTGGTCTGCATCCGATGTCAGACCGACTCCCACCGGTTCCATTCCGAGGGGTTTGAATCCCCGTGCCTGCATCTTTTCGAGGTCACCGATGATCCAGACACAGGAGCCTCCACTGATGTGGGTTCCACGCAAACCGGTGAGGGGTTTGGAGACTTCACCATCATTGGAAAGCACGCGGGCGGCATTGAACGCTCCCACGACCATGGAGTGTGGTGGCGGATCTGCAGCCCCGACGACGACCGCTTCCGCTTCACCGCGGGTAATGGCGTCCATGCCCAGCTTGAGGGCGACTCCAAAGGTGGAACACGCCGCCACCGGGGAGAAACTGGGTCCAGTGATCTTGCCCATCATGGTGATCTGTGTGGCCACGGAACTGTGAATATTCCACAGCAGATTTGGAGAAACCGCATTCCAGGGCTCGAGGGGGACTCCCCAGTCTTTTCTTAACTGGGCGGCCTTTTTCATCTTGCCACGGATCACCGCAGCCTTGTTGCTCTCGACCTCACCCTCAATACTTTCACCTTCAATCTCCCGACTCTTTTCCAGGTAATCAGTGAGACGGGTGGATTTTTCAGCCCAATATCGATTCCAGCTTCTTCGAGCATCTTCCCGGGCTTCGGGGGCGACGGTTTCCGGATCTTCGGGAAGATCTTGCAGCGTTTCAGGATCCGCATCCCCGGCGGTGAAAGCGGCTCTGGCCGGACAGTTTTCCGGGCTCGCCCAAAACTCATCCCAACGGGCCTGGGCGCGATCTGCAGTCAGGGCCACTTCGGAAATCGTCGGCAAATCGCCGAGACCGGTGCCCACGTAGACATGGGCTGCATTGCCCAGGTCTTGAAGTGTCTTTTCGATTCCGGGGTTCTGCTCGAGGGCCTGAATGAAACTGCCCACCGCCATCAGAGTTGGGTCACCCATCTTGCTCTGAAGTTGACCGAAGCGGTTGGGGGGGAAGCGGTCATCGATCCAGGAGTGATATTTTTCAAAGTCAAAGTCTGGGTCTCCGACGAGAAAGTTACTGGGACCAAAGTCCTCAAACTTTTCGAGCCATGAACCTCCTGTGTAAAGTTTCTCACGGAAGGTCTCGACACTGTCGCAGCCGGGAGCGATGACTCCCCAGCCAAAGATGCCGATTCTCGGATTTGAATCCGTCTTTACCGGTTCATTCATCGAAATCTCCTCGCCCACATCCCTGAATCTGAAGGATTTCCCGTAAATGCATAGTCCGGTGTCAGCGGTTCCTGATCCAGTGAATATCCGGTGTGTCCCTGCAGAATCGCAGTCCGGGAGGAAAAATGGCTCAGTTGTGCGAAGGAAGTGCGGGGGTCAGATCCCCAGAAACCAGCGGTGGAGGCGGGGATCGGTGGTGAGCTCCGGGTGGAAGCAGCATGCGACGCAACGTCCCTGTTGGACTGCGACCACCTCATCCTCCCTGCGAGCGATGACGTTGACCCCTTCGCCAATGCGGACAAATTTCGGGGCGCGGATGAAGACCCCCTCGCCGGTGCCGGGCCCGGGTCCCGATTGCCACTCGACTTCCCCGACGAAGGAGTGGATCTGACGACCATAGGCATTGCGGTCGACATCCACATCGATCAGTTCAAAACGGGGTGGAGCCTGATCCGGATTCTTGCCCATCAGAATCGCTCCTGCGCAGGTGCCCAACAGGGCCAGTGAACCTGCGCGGACCCGCTCAGGGATCTGCTGATCAAGACCGTGAATCTTGAGCAGATGATGCAGAGTGGTGCTTTCGCCACCGGGGATCACCAGATGGGTAATCCCGTTCAACTCTGTGGGCTTTCTTAATTCGATGGGTTCCGCACCCGCAGCATGCAGGGATCTGAGGTGGGGTTCCACAGATCCCTGCAAGGCGAGAACAGCGGCCTGAACAGTGGCCAAGATTTACCAGCCGCGATCCTGAAGACGCTCCGCTTCCGGCAGCTTGCTGGCATCGATTCCCGGCATCGCTTCTCCCAGGTTACGGGAGGCGTTGGCGAGTTCAGCCGCATCTTCAAAGTGGGCGGTGGCATGAACGATGGCCTTGGCTGTGCGCAGGGGGTCCTTCGATTTGAAGATTCCTGAACCGACGAAGACCGCTTCCGCACCGAGTCGCATTGCCAGCGCTGCGTCAGCAGGAGTGGCAATACCACCGGCCGCAAAGTTGGGAACCGGGAGTCGGCCTTCCTTTGCCACCTGGCATACGAGGGAATAGGGAGCACCGTGATCTTTGGCCAGAGTCATCCACTCTTCCTCAGGAGCAGTGGTGAGACGGCGGATTTCGGAGTGAATCGCCCGCAGGTGACGCACGGCCTCGGTGATATCACCGGTTCCTGCTTCGCCCTTGGTGCGCAACATGGCCGCACCTTCGCCGATTCGACGCAGGGCTTCACCCAGATTGGTGGCTCCACAGACGAAGGGAACGTTGAAACGATTTTTATCGATGTGGTAGGCGTGATCTGCGGGGGTCAGCACTTCCGATTCGTCGATGAAATCCACTTCGAGGGATTCCAGAATCTCGGCTTCAACAAAATGCCCAATGCGTGCTTTCGCCATCACCGGAATCGAGCAGACCTTTTGGATCTCTTCCACTTTTTCGACCGGGGACATGCGGGCGACACCACCATCCCTGCGGATGTCGGAGGGCACTCTTTCGAGAGCCATCACCGCGACTGCTCCGGCCTCTTGGGCCACATGAGCCTCCTCGGCTGTGGTCACGTCCATGATGACGCCACCGCGAAGCATTTCAGCGAGGCCAATACGGGTTCTGTGAGCTTCAGAGAGCCCGGTTCCCCGGAGCGGGGAGGAATATCCGTCATTCATCGGTTGCATCCTTTCTGGCTGACAGTCTGGAAAGCGGTTTCAGGGGCTTTCGCTGCTCTGTCACATCAGTCCGAGTTTGCACCCGGAATTGCTCCGATGCGAGCAGATCGGCGGACGTTACAGGTTTCATGGGTGGATTCTGGTGGTTATTCTGTACCTCGACCTGCGGGAAATTCGGGGACATGAATCGCGGGGATACCTTTGGAGCTCTCCAATCCCTTTGGAGCTCACCAGAGGTGGGGGAATAGAGATAGACGATTTCAGCAGGGGTATTCAGCGAACTGGGGGGAATCCCCGCGCGATCAGCCCTGATTGTTTGACGAGAGGGATACCGGTCTGTGTACCGGCTTCTACAGGTGGAGGATCTGTTCCCTGTTATGAGGGAGTTTCACCATCTGCAGGAATGAAGTCTGCCCCAAGTAATAACGAGTCTGCTCAACGGCTGTGTCCGGGTGCAGGCTTGTCAACCGCAGGCATCACATGACTTTGATCGAATCAGTGTGAATGAGCGCCGAGTCGTTGCGAGGGCAACGGCTTATGAGGAAAGAGCCAAGCATATGTCTTCACCCAGAGTGTGGCTGATGCTGATCCTTCTGTTCTACCCGGGTTGGGTAGAGGGTCAGTTGTTTCAACGTCCGGTTGTTCTGGAGGGCGTCAGCGCCCCGACGCGTGGCGGGACTCTCGAGGATCTGACGATCATGATCCGTGGCGGCAGGATCGCCGAAATCTCCCAGACTGCAGACGTGCCACTCATGTCTAAAAAAATCCCGGCCCAGGGGCTTTTTGCCACAGCAGGCCTCGTGGATCACGCTTCCGTTCTCACCCTTCCAGTGGGCGGATCGGGAGAGGCCAAGCAGTGGAGTTGGGACGGCTTCGATCGCTTTTCCAAGGATGATATCGAAATGGTCCTCTCGTCAGGCGTGACCCGGGTCCATCTGGTTCCGGTTCGCGGCAGCGGTATCTCTGGCAGATCCTGCTGGGTTTCACTGGAAGAGGCGGAAGGTGGCGGGCATGGCGTCCTGATCGAGGAAGAGGCCGCCCTTTGCATCAATCTTTCATCGGGAGCCCCTTCCGCGCGCATTCGTGCTTTCGACAAAATCGTCGAGCAGTTCAACAATGCCCGTGACCGTCGCGACAGCCTCGACAGTTATGAATCAGACCTGGAGGAGTACCTCGAGGAGCTGAAGAAGTGGGTCGAGGAACAGGCCAAGGACGGTGAAGGGGAGGGCGAAAAGTCTTCCGAAGATGGCAAAAAGGACGACGAGGAGAAGAAGGCACCCGAAAAGCCCCGTCGTCCCGATCTCGATGAGGACAGTGATATCCTCCTTCGTGCACTGGACCACAAGATTCCGGTTTTGATCACCGCCCGGCGATCTGCAGATCTTTTGAATGCCTGCGAGTTGATTCAAATGTTCCAGTTGGACGCGATCATTCATGGGGCGGATGAAGCGGCTCTGGTGATCGATGACTTGAAAAAACTGGATGACCTTTCCTTCATTATCGACCAGCCAGCGACGTCGATGGCGGTCTCCGGTCCTGGAGTTCTGAGTACGACTCCCCGAAGATCTTCCAATCTCGCTGCCCTCCTGGAGGAGCATGAAATGGATTGGGTGGTCGGCAGTGGAGGCTCAGGAGAAGGCCTCTGGCGAATGACCCGCAAGATGACGGGGGAGGCTGCGCTCACGAGTGCCCAGTCGACGAACCTCAGAGGTCTTCGCAGTCGTCGGGATACCCTTAGACCCGGACAGAATCACATTGTTCTGTGGAGTGCCAACCCGGCGACCCAGCCGGCAGCTCGCCCTGTAAAGGTGATCATCGACGGGGAAGTGGTCTGGCAAGAAGCCTCTGCGGCGAGAGGAGGGCGCTTCTAATGTTGAATCGCTCCAACCATCAAAAACCGAACTCGGGAAACAGGTTGTTCCTGTTCGGGCTTGCACTGCTCTTCACCCTGACGCTTTCCATCCCGGCAGACGCCGGTGGCAGCGGAGTGGCGATCACCGGTGCACAGGTTCTTCTCCCCGATGGAAATCTGGAGGGGGACTGGGCGGTCATCGTCGGCAATGACGGCAAGATTCAGGCCCTGGTGCCCAGTTCCACCGTCGATGAGAAGGCGTTTGACCATATTCACCGAGCCCCTGAAGGATCCGTCCTGACCCCGGGATTGCACGATCTCATGGGTGCGCTGGGTACCCGTGGCAAACCCGGATCCTTGCGCTCCGGAACCGTTCTGGTCGACGATCATCTCGACGCCGGGAGCAGTTTCGACTCCTCGGATCCGTGGCTGGATGTCGCCGCTCACCACGGGGTGCTCTACACCACTCTGGTGGCGCAGCCCCTCGGAGTCGTCAATGGAAAGAGTGCGACCTTCCTTTGCCACAGCGATTTTTCGGCCACCCGATTGGGATCCGGAAAAATGATGCTGGCATTGGGTGACTCCGTTCTTTCTGCGAACCGGGTTCCGACCAGTCGAACCGCATTGCTCTCCATCTGGAGAGATTGGATGCAGACCGGCCCTGAGGCTCTGAAAAATCCGGGCCTCCTGTACGTGGCGGAGGGAATCGATTTGCGCCAGGCACTCGCATTGCCCTGGTCAGCCGATGCGATTCCGGTCTTCATTCACACCGGTGGAGATGGCCGTTCCCCTTTGAATCTCGTGAAAGATCTTCCCAAGCCGGTGCATATGGTCGTCGGACCTCTGTTGGATGGTGGAAGCCGTGCCCATCTCATGATGGCCGTAAGGGCTTCGAAGCAAGGGGTGGAATTGAGTTTTGCCGGTGGACTTCCGGCAGGTCCCGCCGATCACCTCCGTGGAAGTGCTGCCATGGCAGTTTCCGCAGGAATGGATGCCAACGCTGCCCGCAGAGCCCTCTTCAGCAATCCGGCGAAAGTCTCCGGAGCGTTGGAAACGGGAGAGGTTTCCGCAGGCAAGAGAGCGGACCTGGTTCTTTTCTCTGGAGATCCTCTCGACACTGCTTCCAGCGTGATTCACGTCTGGCGTGGGGGGCAGGGAATGCGGGTTGCCGAACCCGGAAAAGTGAATGAATTGGAGAGCGTCAGAAAATGAACAACACATCCAAGTACCCCCTGATGCTGTGGGTCTTCGCTCTGGTCACCGGATTCTGTTTCTCGCCACTTCTTGCCGAAGAGGAGGCCGTGAAAACGATCAACTCCTATGTGGTGAAGGCGGGCAAGGCTCACCTCGGCAATGGCCAGACCGTCGACAATGCGGTCATCGTCGTCCGTGAAGGACGAATCGAGAGTGTCACTTCCGGTGGAGCCGTTCCGGAAGGACTGGAGGTCATGGAGGTTGCTGAAGTGACCCCCGGGCTGATCGATGCGAATGCCAAGATCGACGTCATGGATGCCATGCTTTATCCCACGGAGGATCCGCGACTGTCGATTCTCCGAGCATTGGGGATGGAAGACCAGTACCACGGCGGCGATGTCTGTCCCTGCGGAACGGTCTGTCCTGCCCAGACGCTTCACCGTCATGACGAGAGCTGTCTCTTCTGTGGATACCCGGAGCATGACCCCCATGCTCACGCTCATGATGAGGAAGAGGAAGAAGAGGAACTCGCTGAGCTGAAGCGCGAAGCGATGGCTGCCGGGGTTCCCAGCGAGAGCGGGCTGATCACGGACCAGTCGAGCGAGGTGGTTCCCCAATTCGAGATCATGGACGGTATCGATCACGGGTCGAAAGATTTTGATCGACTGCTCCAGGAGGGAGTGACCACGGTTTACATCAGTCCCGATGGATCTGCCGTGATCGGATCCCGTGGAGCCACGATGCGCACCGGCGGTCCGATCACCGATCGATTCATGGGAACCGGTTCTGTCAAAACGGTGGTCGGCAGCGATGCTTATCGCTACGGCACCCGGAATCGCAGTCCTTTCCGAGGCTTTGTTTCCATCTACACCCGTCGCCCCGATTCCCGTATGGGAGTGGGCTGGGTTTTCCGCAGAGCATTCTACGATGCCCTTCTTCGTGCCCGGGGCCTTGAGCCGACCGGTGCCGATAAAACCTCTGCGGAGGCTTCCCGGGTTTTGCAGGGAGTCCTCGCCGGAGATGTACCGATGAGAATTCAGGCCAGAACTGGCAGTGACATCGAAACTGCCTTCCGCTTTGCCAATGAGTTTGGCATTTCCTTCACACTGGAAGATCCGGTGGAAGCGTGGAAAAGGGTCGACCTCCTCAAGCAAACAGAAACACCCGTGGTCTTCGGCCCCATCTTCGATCAGCCCAGCGGAATCACTGCGGGCTCGCGTGAAATGCGCAATCGAAGACTTCACACGGTTCGCGATCTTTCTGACGCCGGTATTCCGATGGCTCTCAGTGCGCAGGATCTGCGCGGTGAAGAGGGTCTCGCCCGTCAGGCGATGCTGGCGATTCGATATGGAGTCGATCCGGCGGAGGCGTTGCGAATGGTGACTCAGTACCCGGCCCAATTGCTGGGAATCGAAAAAGAGGTGGGAACCCTTGAGCCGGGACGCAGAGCAGACCTGGTTTGCTGGAACGGTTCCCCTTTCTCAGCCTTGACCCGCATCGAAAAGGTCATGCTGGACGGCGTACTTTCATACGAGAGAAATTGAGCTAAACCTTCCACCCGCACTGCGGAGGAAGCATTGAAACCGAGGTAATCGATGTCGACCCTGACTCACAAATTCCTGACTCTGGGAATCACTCTTCTGCTGTTTTTCCAGCAGGGAGTCGCAGAAGCCCAGTCATCTCCCAAGGTGGCCCTGACAGGCGGCAAGATCCTGACTGTCTCCGGTGCACCCGTCGTCGATGGAACCATTCTGATCGAGAATGGCATCATCCAGGCGGTGGGCGGAGCAGATATGGCAGTTCCCTACGATGCCATGGAAGTGGATTGCAGCGGAATGATCCTGGCACCGGGATTGGTGGATGCCCACAATCCCGCAGGATTGGACATTCCCAACGAGAATCTGTCGGTGGCTCCCTTTGTCGATGTCTACGACGCCATCGACCCATCCCGTTTCTTCTTTGAAAACTCCCTGAGAAACGGCATCTCCACGGTTCACGTCATGCAGGGCAACAACTGCGTGGTCGGCGGGGTGAGCCGGATCGTGCATCCGATTGGTCTCTCTCCCGATGAGATGACCCGTTTGCCGGGGATCGCTCTCAAGATGTCCGTGTCTCCCAAAGGGGGTTACGACCGTCTTCGCCAGCGTGCAGAACTGCGAGGGGTCTTCAGCGAGTTTGATCGCTGGCATGAAAACCTTGCTGAAACTCGCTACGAACAGGAAGCAGAAAACAGTGACGATCTGGATTCCTTGCCTCCCGCCGAAGCGCGTGAGAAAGGGAAGTCGATGATCCGTGAAGAGGACCTCGACGACCGCCATCGTCATCTGGCTTATCTCGATGGAGGAAAGCTGGGGGCCTGGATCCATTGCGGTGCTGCGACGGATGTGGCTCCTGCTATCGCGATGATTGCTGACAGGGGCTGGACCGGAAGAGCGGTTCTCGTGCTCTCCGGGGACGCTCACCTTGCTGCGGCTGAGATTGCTGCAGCCAAGGTGCCAGTGGTTCTCGACAGTGATCTGATCCACCGCGAAAGAGATGCCATCACCGGAGAGGTGGAGGAGACCTTTATTCCCGAGGTGATGCGTCAGAACAGGATTCGTTTCGCCCTGCAGGCGGGTCGCAGCAATGTCATGCCGGAAAACCTTTTGACCTATCAAGCTGCGCGTCTCGTTCGTAACGGTATGTCGCAGGAGCAGGCATTGCGCACGATCACTCTGGGTGCTGCCGAGATCTGTGGCGTCGCAGAGCAATACGGATCCATCGACAAGGGCAAGGTCGCCAATATTGTCATGTGGACTGGAAACCCTCTGGAGATGACCTCATGGGTTCAGAAGGTCTGGATCGAAGGAATCCTCGCCTACGACCGAGAGATGGATGCCCGTCTGCAGCGTCTCTTCCCCGAAATGGAGGAAGAGGAGAGTTCTGACGAATCCAAGGAGATGGAAGAAACTTCCGAGGGAGCTTCCGGCGAGGAAGCCCAGGGAGAAGAGGGTTCGACTGAAGAGGGAGCTGGAGCCAAAGGGTCAGAAGAGACCGAGGAAGCTGCCGAGCCCCTGAAGAAGGATGGCAAGAGCGAAGAGAAACCCGCGCCCAGCCCCGCTCCCGAAACTGATTCGGCAAGCAAGGGAGGACTCTAGGATGCAGACTGGCAAGTGGACCCGGCTGACCGGGTTACTGCTCCTGATACTGGTGTTGCTCCCAGCGGCAGAGGTCCGGGCAGGCGGAGATTTTGTTCTTCGCGCCGGGCATTTGCATAACGGGCAGCAATCGCTGGTAGATGGAGCCATCGTTGTTCGAGATGGCCGTGTCGTGGAGAGCGGTCCATGGGCCCAGATCTCTGCCGGTTTGGTGGGTGATCTTCCGCTGTTGCATTGGCCCGACGCCTATGTGACACCCGGGCTTGTTGCGGCCTCCAGTGCGGTTGTCGGTCCTCACCGTGGTGACGAGTCGATTTCCGCCGCATTCCGGGCCGTTGATGGATACAACACCTACGGAGATCATCGCCCGCTTCTGGAAACAGGCGTGACCACGATTCATGTCAATCCCGGTGAACACCGACTGCTGTCGGGTCAGGGGGCGGTGGTGAAGCTGGAGGGTGCTCCTTCTGGCAGGGTTTTGGTCGATTCATCCGATCTGGCGATCTCCCTCAGGGACCGGGTCGACAATCCCGATCCTCTTCTGGAGATTCCCTTCCCCGCTTCCAGTGATGTTCAGATTGAACCACCCGCGCCACAAAGACCCGCAAGCCGAATCGATCGGCTTCTGGCCTTGCGTGAGGCGATCGATATGGCGGGAAAAGACTCTCTCGCTCACGGTGAGCTGGCCAAGGTCTGGGGCACCGGTGTTCCCATGCGCATCTCTGTGGATGCCGCTCCCGATCTCCAGGGCATGCTTCAGATGATGCAGTCCGAGGATCGTCAGGGATATCTTGTGGCGGATGCGATGGTGGGCGCCATGGAAGCCGATCTGGCCGCTGCAGGTGTTCCGGTGGTCCTGCGCATGAGAGGACCTCAGGGGGATATTCCCAACGGAGGCGTCCTTCGCTCCCACGGTTTTCCGCACCTGAAGGACAGTCCCGCATGGGCGCTGGCCCCTCCCGGTGATGACCTTTCCCAATTGGGTTGGGCGATGAGTGAAGCGGCCGCTGCGATGGATTCCCCGGAATCGGTGATTCCATGGGTGACTCACAATGCAGCTCGCATCCTCGGAGTTGCAGACCGGGTGGGACACCTCCATCCCGGAGCAGACGCCGATATCGTGGTCTGGAATGATGCACCCTGGAAGATTCACGCCCGTCCCCTCGAGGTTTTTGTCGAGGGTCTGAGAGCGTGGCAGCCGGAAGAGCAGCACACCAAAGTGATCAGCGCGGAGACGATCTGGATCTCTCCTGAGGAACAGCTGAGTGATGCTCAGGTCCTGATCGAGAACGGTATGATTACCGCGGTCGGTCACCGTGTTCCTCACCCGCCGCATTGTCAGGTGATCGACGCCGGACCCGGTAGTTTTCTTGCCCCGGGATTTATCGATTGTTACGGCCATCTGGGACTGGAGGGGGACTCCGCCACGATGGGAACGGGAGATCGATTGCATCGAACGCTGGGTGTGACCGGCGACCGTGAGCACAGCGTGGCTCTGGCTGGAGTGACCAGTCAGTTGCTGGCACCGAAGCGACTGCAGCGTGGTGCAGGGGTCGGGGTTCTTGCCAAAACTTCCGGCGACAGCCGTGAGGCGCGGATCGACGAGCACTATTCGATGCTTCTCCTGGAAATCTCTGATAGCGGATTCGGGGCGATTCGTCGTCTCTTTGATCAGGGGCAGAAGTACCTCGAGTCATGGGAGAAATACGAAAAAGATCTCGCCGAGTGGAAGAAGAAAAAAGAAGCCGGGGAGAAGATAGAGAAGAGCAAGCAGGAGGAGGTCGAGGAGGTTCCGGAAGAAAAGCTGGATGATCCCCTGACCGGAATCTGGGAGATGACCATCAGTGGTGGTCCGATTCCCGAGCCTGAAAGCGCCACTCTTTCGATCACCCTGACCGGATCAGAATGGGAGGGTCGACTGGTCGAGCCTGCACCGCCCGTTCCGGTGCGCATGGTCGGCACCCTTGAGGGGACGACTCTGCGGGGAACCATCGAGGTTCCCGAGGGAGATCTTCCGGATACCCCGCGGATCGAAGCGGAGCTCATTGGTGAAGATTCGATGGAGGGCAAGATTTCGATCCTGGCCTTCTCTGCGGATCTATCCGGGACCCGGACCAGCAAGGAGGCGAAAACCTTCAAGGTCACCCGTCGAAAGAAGCAGGACGAAGACGGTCGACCGAATCCGCCCAGAGTCCGGGCGACTCTGGAACCGATCCGTTCGGTGCTGGAAAAGAAGATTCCGGTTCTCGTATCGGTGAGAGGCTTCAACACCCTGCCGTCCGTGGTCGATTACTTCACCGGCAAGGAGATTCCTTTTGCCGTTCAACTCGATCAGTTCATGCGCTTTCACAAGGATCTTCTTCTGGAGAAGAAAATCCCCGTGTTGCTGCCGGATCAGATGAGTTTCGAAGCTGCAGACACCACCTACATGCCCTCCACCTGGTTGGGACGATCAGGAGTGACAGTTGGCTTCAGAAGTTCCGCCGCAGATGGTGCCCGCAGATTGCCCTTCAGGGTCCGAGGAGAAGTGGCCAATGGAATGGCTGCGGATGCTGCGCTGGATGCGCTGACCCGTGGAGCGGCCAAGGTGGTCGGTGCTCATGACCGAATCGGTCAGATCGGTGTCGGCATGGAAGCAGACCTGCTCATTTGGAAGGGACATCCTTTCGAAGGGGGTAGCCGTCTCGAGAGGGTATTTGTCAATGGAGAGGAGGTCCAACGATGAGGATCTCTGCCAATCAATGGATTTTCAGTCTGGCCTTCCTGTTCCTCGTATGTCTTTCTGCGGATGCAACCGCCGAGACCCTGGCATTCAAGGTCGGCAAGGTGGTGACCTTTGATACCGAAGAGCGTGTGATCAACAACGCAACCGTGATCGTCGAAAATGGTAAGATCACGGCGGTGGGGAAATCGAAAGAGATCATGATCCCCCCCGGAGCAAAGGTCTTTGAGCACAAGAACCTGTGGCTGGTTCCCGGCTTTGTCGAGTGTCACAACCACACCGGAGGCGGCTCTCCAGACCTTCATGATTACGTCTATCTGACAAACCCCGGATTGCGCACGCTGGAATCCATCGTCCCCGACAACCCGGAGATGATTCGCGCTCGCGCCGGTGGTGTGACGACGGTGCTGACGATCCCGGGTAGCGGAAACAACATGTCCGGCTTCGGTACGATCATGAAGACTTCCGAGGGCACTGTTGCGGAATCCGTCATCAAGGCTCCCGGATCCCTGAAGATCGCCCAGGCAGGAAACCCGGAGCGTTACTTCTACGGTGTGGGACGTTCCTTCATGAACTTCAACACCCGTCAGACCCTGCGCAAAGCGCGGGATTACCACTTGGCCAGAACCGAGTGGGAAGAAGGTCGCCTCGAGGTCGAGCCCGCCTTCAATCTGAACTGGGAAGAGTTTCGACCGCTGTTCCGTCGTGAAACGGTGGCTTCGGTTCACACTCAGATTTACCAGGTGCTGATGACCACAGTCAAAATGGTTGCAGGAGAATTCAACATCCGCACGGTGCTGGATCACTCCACTTTCGACGCCTGGAAAGTCGCTCCGCTCGTCAACGCGGACGAGTCGATTTACACCATCAATGGACCGAGACAGCTCCACTACGATCGCACCCAGAGACGACTGATGGGCAATGCTGCCCGCTGGTGGCAGGGGGGTGTCCGCAAGCTGGGTATCAATACTGACTCTCCGGTGGTGCCGCAGGAAGAGTTGGCCTATCAGGCGAGCATGGCCTGCTACTACGGCTGGAAACCCTACGAGGCGCTGAAGGGGATCACTAAAATCCCCGCGGAAGCACTGATGATGGACCATCGTCTCGGCAGCATCACTGTGGGCCTCGACGCAGATTTTTGCCTTTGGACCGGTGATCCGATCGACCCCCGTTCATCCTGCGAGATGACGGTGATCGATGGTGAAGTCACCTACGAAGCCAGTGAGAAGAGGGTTTTCTAATGAGAATCATTAAATGGACCTGGATCCTTGCCCTGTTGGCGGGGGTCTCCACGGATCTGCTGGCGGGGGACCGGGTTACGGTCATTCGTGCAGGCTCCGTGATCACGGGTACCGGCGAGACGATCAGTCCCGGTGAAGTCGTCATCGAAGATGGCAAGATCACCCTGATTGGCAACCAGCTCGAGATTCCTGACAACGCCAAAATTATTGAGGCCCGGAATCAGACGCTGATGGCGGGTCTGGTCCTTTCGCGAACGAGCCAGGGGCTGGTTGGTGGAAGAGTCAGCGGTGTGGGCTGTGACCAGACGGTTCTCAATCGCTGGGTCGATGGGGAAATGGACTGGGAATCTTTCCTTGAGGCGGGATTTGTTGCTGCCGCCTTTGTTCCTGCCGGAACCGGATTTCATGGTCAGGCAGTCATCGTGCACACCGCACCTGAAGCAGAAAACCGGATCCTCAAGGAGTCGGTCTATCTGCCGCTGACGGTGACAGGCTCTACTTCACTCTACCGAACCGTGTCTCAGGCCTTTGACGGTGCCCGCAAGGAAATCGAAAAGGTGAAGAAGGCCCGCGAAGAGTGGGACAAAAAGCAGGAAGAGGCCAAGAAGGCCGCTGAAGAGGCGAAGAAGAAGGAAGCGGAAAAAGGAGACAAGGACAAGGCTGCAGCCGAGAAGGGGGACAAGTCCAAAAAAGACGAAGGTCCCAAAGAGTTCAAGGCTCCGCCGATGAATCCGGCTCTGGTTCCGTTGGTGGATATTCTCGAAGAGAAATCTTCCGCCATGCCGTTGGTGATCTCGATCTCATCTCCCGGTTCAATGCTGCACGTGGATGCGGCCATGTCGAGCGTCAAGGAGCTGGAGGATCGAGATCCAGCATCGATTTTCGTCTTGCCGGGAGCCCGCAACGGTGCGTTCCATGAAGTGGTCGATGAACTGATCGAACGCAAGGCGACGGTCATGATCCCCCCCGGAATGAGTGTTCTGCCCGATACCTACTATCGCTACCATGTCCCTGCGGCACTTTCACGGGGAGGATGTTCTGTGATCAGCCTGCCGCGTGCAGACAGTGCCAGTGGCATGAGAGAGCTGCCGGGATATCTGGCGGAGCAGGTTCGATATGGCATGTCTGAAAAGGATGCGATCGCCTCACTGACTTCTGCTCCGGCGGAGTTTCTGGGACTGGGCGATCAAATGGGGACGATCGAGGAGGGCAAAGCGGCCCACCTGATTCTTCTCAATGGATCGTTACTCGACCCGGGGGTGAAAGTCATGAAGACCATGATCTCCGGTGAAGTGGTCTGGGATCGGGAGGATCGCTGATGTTGAAGAATATTCGAATCATCACCGCTCTGTTGGCTTTTGTCATCGTCTTCACGGACATGCCGGTGATTCCGGGTGGCTATAGTCTGAGCGAGAGCATCTCGGAAGCACAGGATCCACCGCGCCGTCGTCGTGGACGCCGTCGCCAGGCTCCTCCTCCCGCACCGGAACCGGAGCCGGAGAAGAAGGAGATCGTCGCCGCGGACTCAGAGGATGAATACCTTGTCATTCGCGGGGCCACCCTTCACACCGTGACAGGTGGAACACACCGGAACGGAACCCTGATCTGCAAGAACGGCAAGATCTACCAGATCGTTGCCGGTCCTGTGGATGGCCCCGAGGGGGCAGAGGTGGTCGACGCGACGGGGCACCATGTCTATCCGGGTCTGGTGGCGTTTCGTTCTTCCGGACTGGTGGGCTCCGGTGAAGCGGAGAAGAGCCAGGACCCCTTTGATCTCGACACGACGATGGGTCTGGCCGCCGGTATTACTGCTACCTGGAATGGCTCGAGAGTCACCAAGCTGGTTCATGGAAGCCTTGAGGATCTGACGATCCGCCCCAAATCCTTCAGCAGTATCAATTACAGCTACAGGAATCCCAGAGGCCGCAGTGAACTGCGCCGTGCGATGGATCGGGTTCAAGAGCACCTGAGAGCGTTGGAGCGCCACGCTGAGGAGAAAAAGAAAGATCCGGAAGCGAAAGCCCCCGATGACAAATGGATCAAGGGGATCTACGCCACGGTTCGCAGTCTTCTCACCGGACAAAGCCAGGCTCTGGTTCGTTCACGTTCGATGGCGGAGATTCGCGAGTATTCTGCGTTGGCCCGCAAATACGGTTTTGAAATCGTCTTTGAATTAGCCGAAGAGGGATGGATCGATCCCGGGGTTCTTTCGAGAGCCGGAGCCAGTGCCGTCATTTCACCTCGCGCCCGCGTGAATGCCAATGAGGACCTCAATCGTGAAAGTGGATCGAGCATTGAGAATGCCAAGTTGCTCCACGATGCCGGTGTGCCGTTGGTCATCATTCCTCAAAACACAGGGATTGCTCTCTGGGGACTTGCCGGGCGGGATTTGTCTCACCTTCCCCTGGAGGCGGCCTTTGCAGTGCGTGGTGGGTTGCCGGAACAGGTGGCCATCGAAGCGATCACCATCGAACCTGCGAGATTGCTGGGTGTGGCTGATCGTGTGGGCTCCCTTGAGGTGGGAAAAGATGCCGACTTCATCATTACCGACGGAGACCTGCTCAGTTACATGACTCTGGTTCGTTGGGCTTTCGTCAACGGCAAGATTCAGTACGACAAGGAGGAAGAGGGCATTCTGGATCACATCAGACCCGATGGTGATCTCGACGCTCCGCCGCCGGATGATCACTGGCCACGCCGATTGGGAGATCCCCTTAAAGGCTAGTCTCTGCCTTTTATGACTCACGTGATTGGGCCGTCCTTCCGGGATTGACACTTCCGGAAGGACGGCTTGAATTGATCTCACAGTGTTCCTGCAGTACGCCCTCTGAGCGCGTTCATCCCCTGTGAGAATGGTCCCGAAATGCCACCCCAATTTTCCCGGATTTTCCGGTTGTCTATTCAGATCCTCTGCCTGATTGCAATGCTTCAGGGTTCTCAGCTCTGGTCGCAGTGCGTGGAAGATGATTTGCAGGTCTTTGGGATTAATCCCGGGGACCGGGTTGGGCGCTCTGTTGCCGTCAGTGGAGGCCGGGTTTTTGTCGGTGCCATCGGTGACGATGGCGGAGGCTTCCTTAGTGGAAGTGTCCGTTCATTCAGGAGAGGGGTTTCCGGATACCAGTTGGAGCATGTCTTCAGTGGATTGTCCGGGGCTGAGTACGGATCTTCTTTGGCAGCGGATGAAAACTGGCTCGCCATCGGTGCAATCGGGCTCGGATACATCGAGATGTGGAAGAGGGACCGTTTTGGGTGGGTTTACCACTCGATTATCATCGACAGCCAGGGAGTCGATGGGGATGGCTTTGGAAGCAGTCTCGATCTCAAAGGCGGTGTACTGGTTGTCGGAAGTCCCACATACACGACCGATGTCGGTGAAGCAGGCTGCGTCACAGTCTGGCGGCTGAACTCCATGGGCCAATGGCAATTCGAAGAGAGACTGTTGGCCGAAGACAGAGTTGAAGGCGATAACTTCGGAACCTCCATATCGGTAGACAGTCTCGGGCAACTGTTGGTCGGATCTCCGGGCAGAGATGCTTCAGGGATCGATAGCGGAATTGCCATTCTTTATTCAGGCGGTCCTGACGGTTGGTTTGAATCGGCCAGATTTGGCAACAATGTGGCACAGCCGGGGGACAGATTTGGAACCTCTGTCAGTCTCCTGGATGATTACGCTTTCATAGGTAGCCCCTATTCCAGTTTTTCCGGGCCCTTTGCCGGACAGGTAGTTTCCTATCGCCGGTCAAACTCGATCTGGATTCTTCAGCCTTTCCTGACACCGGACAGTGGTTCTTCTGGAACTGGATTTGGGGCGACCCTTGCCATCGACGGAAATCTATTGGCAGTGGGATCGCCGATGGACATGGGCAACGAGGCAATGCCAACCGGAAGAGTACGGATCTACCGCTATCTTCAAGAGTGGGTTCACGAGAGTGACATGACTGGATACGCAG
Organism: bacterium; assembly: GCA_029976805.1. Taxonomy (GTDB): domain Bacteria; phylum Planctomycetota; class UBA8108; order UBA1146; family UBA1146; genus UBA12191. Next base: position 52,096 of record JAPOLY010000002.1, on the reverse strand, counting down.
GGTCTTTTCTGGGAACCGCTCTTGCCATTGACAAGGGAATGATCTTCGCAGGAGCCCCCCTCGATTCGAGTGCCGCTGTTCTGGGAGGGGGCGTGAAGTACTCGGTCAGTGGTGATCAGGATTGCAATGGGGACGGTGAACCGGATGCCTGTGAAATCGTCACAGGTGCAACAATCGATTGTGATCTCGACGGTATCCCGGATTCCTGTGCCATCGCCCAGGGCCTTGTTGCGGATTGTGACGGAGACCTCATTCCCGATAGTTGTTCCACACTTTCAGGCGGAGTAGCGGATTGTGATGCAGACGGTGTCCCGGATGAATGCGCAACGACTTTGGGTTTGGTCTCCGACTGTAATGAGGATTTGATTCCCGACATTTGTCAGGAAGATTGCAATCAAAATGGAGAACCGGACGTCTGTGAAGTTCTCAATCCTTCAGAGGATTGCGATCAGAATGGCCAGCTGGATGAGTGTGAGATCAGTAATGGTCAGTTGTCAGACTGCGATGGGAATGGCCTCCCTGATATCTGTGAAGACGATTGCGATCAGGATGGTCTGCCCGATGTTTGTGCAGTCCTTTCCGGAGTGGTCGAGGATTGCAACGGTAACCTGCATCCGGATGATTGCGATTTGAGTGATCCGCTGTTGAACACGAATGGCAATGGGTATGTGGATGAATGCGAACCGACTTTTATCCGTGGAGATGCAGATGGCACCCCCGGAGTCCGGCTGGCAGACGCGGTGCTGCTGATCTCAAGGGTTTTCGGTGATCTCGTGATCATCAACTGTGAAGAAGCCGCCGATGCCAATGGGGATGGATTCCTGGATATTTCTGACGGCCTCTACCTGCTCTTCTATGAGTTCTCTGGTGGAGCCAATCCACCTTCGCCATTCCCCGAGTGTGGAATTGCGCCTGTTGAGGCTCACTTCTCATGCACTGAACACCCATCTTGTCCCTGATTCAGGGAAGGCTGGTAACGTCCAGTGAAGTGAACGTGCCGGAATTGATATGGGCGATTTTCAAATCGATGTTTTCGACGGGGATTCCCCAGCCACTATGTACCGCCTGGCGATACTTTTGCATCTGCTCCTGATACTTTTCGATCAGTTCCGCTGAGTCCCTGGCCAGAGTATCTGTTTTGAAATCAATCAACTCGGCACTCACCACATGATTCCCGGTCTTTCGCATGACCATGCGGTCAATGACTCCATGAAAATCACGATCACCAATCCGGGTCAGGATAGGGATTTCCATTTCTACAACGATTTGATCATCGCCCTCGCAGCCCAATCGCTGTCGGGTCAGATTCTCATCGAAGATATCTGCGAAAGGTCCCTTGGTGAATGCTTCGCAGACGAGAGTCACCGCCTCCTGATGGAGAGACTCTTCACGCGGGAATCGTGACATGAGACTTTCCATGGCGACAGTCGGAGACAGCTCGGTCCACAGGCACTGTTCCAGCAAGTGGTGAGAGAGGTTTCCGAGTTGCAATGCCCTGCGACGGGGGGCAGTCAAATGTCCCGCTTTACCGGAAGCCCTGCTCGCCTTTTCTTTTTGAGAATTCGGTTCCGGGCGACGACTGCCGACCGGAATTCGGGCACGCTCACTGCTTTCCTCAGCGGAAGATTGATTTTCAGGTTTGCCGATTTCGTACAGAACATTGCCGGCGCAGAGTTCTACACCTGGTGCCAGTTTTTGAACGAGAAGAGAGGCGTAGGAGTCTGATGAGTACTCTCCCTTTTTGGGTGGTTTCGGCAGCAGCATGATCAAAGTGTGTTTTGCCCGGGTCATGGCGACATACAAAAGGCAGAGAGCTTCGGTGAGCCGTTGATCCCGACTCTGCTGATACATTTGGGGGTAGGGGTCACCGACCAGAGAGAGGTGTTTCTTGCCAACGTAGCGTGACAGGTGAACCGGCTGAAAATCGTTCTCGAGTGTGAGAAGGCCCGGAATCACCTGGAACCAGCGGAAATCCAGTTCGGGGAGGATGACGGCATCGAACTCAAGGCCTTTGGCCTGGTGAATCGTCATCACTTGTACAGGAGATCCTCCCGGTCGCGGAACGGACCTGTTGCGCAATCCCTCAATCAGGTCTGCCATTCGCAAACCATGAAATCCGATCGATCTCAACTGTTCCATGAACTGCTGGATGCGTAACTGATCTTCCTCGGTACAGACCTTTGCCATTTCATCGCAGATGGGGCTGAAGACCTCCGGTAATCCCTCCGAATAGATTCGTTCCCGGAGTTCGTCGAGAACGGTTCTCCATGGGCTGTCTGGATCTTTTTTCAGGATCTCAGGAAGTGGCGAGCGTTCCACTGCCACTCCAAGAGTGCTATCACCGGGATGTTCGATCCATTCGAGCAGGGCGATCAGTCGACCGACGGCAGGCGAATCGGTCAGCGGGTTTCCACGCTCTTCACTGGCTTCGATTCCCTTTGCTTTCAGGGCATTGACCAAATGGGAAATCTGCTGATTTTTCCGAACGAGGATGGCAATGGTGCCCTCGGGCGAGAGGTTCTGCAGTCTTTCCACTTCGGCAAGGGTATCCAGATAGGGGCAGATTTTACTGGACTTGCCTTCATGCTCATTGGCAATCCGCAATGTCACATGACCCGCTTCCAGGGGAGCACGCGGAGCTGCCACGCGATGTTCATCGAAGAGGGTGCTCCACTTGTCGACAGCCGCCTGATCCTCAATTTCCGGCGCTGCAGAACCGAGGTCTCCAAAGGTCTGGTTCACACACTCCAGAATTGGGGCTGATGATCTCCAGGATTCGTCGAATCGTTCCTCGGATCCGGGCAAAAGTTTTTGTTCAAACAGGTCCATCACTTCAGCCCGGCCACCGCGCCAGCCATAGATGGCCTGTTTGCTGTCTCCGACGCAAAAAATCGATCTCCCACCGGCGCTGTCCGCTGCCAACTCATCGATCAGGGGATCAAGAACCGCAAACTGGATCAGGGAGGTATCCTGAAACTCATCGAGAAGGAGGTGCCTGACTGAAGCATCCATGCGGTCATCGACGAGCCCCATCTGACCAAGGATACGGGCTTGCAGAAGAGCCACAGGGACATCGCTGTAGTTGAGGCCGCCCTGTTCCTTGAGTCCGCGGCTTCTTTCGGTGTCGTACTTTTGTAAAAACTCACCGGTGGACTGGTTCTGTACTCGAATCAATGCGGAGTATTCACTGCCTAACTGTCGGAGAAAGGTCTGAATCGCTTCGAAAAGGTCGTCATCAATTTCGACCCGGTCAAAGATTCGGTCACCGTGGATCACCTTGGACAGAAGACCTTTTTCACAGGCTGCGAGCCTCGTCAAAAGATCTTCTCCCCAAACCTCTTGGAGGGTTCGCAGTCCATTCTCCCAGTGTTTGCGTTTCTTTTTGCCTGCTTTGTCTTTGGGGCACTCGAATCGGAGAACAGTTTCCCATGCACGTTCGAGGTCTGCAGGTTTGGGACCTGCACAGTCAGCGGGCAGCTCCCAGGCTTGTGGGGGAAACTCGCGCCATTTTTCGTGGAAGTCAGAGACGAGCCTGTCCAGATCCGCAGCAACCTGACTGCTGAGCTTTCCCTTGTTGAGGCGGTGCATCAATTGGCGGGCTTCCCGGGTTCCCTCATCTTCCAGAATCTTCTGGATTGCTCCGGTGCGAATCTTGTTCAGGGATTCTTCATCAAGAATTTGCCAGCCTGGAGAGAGATCGCATTCGTATGTAAATCCTGTGGCAATACGTGAGAAGAACGCATCCAGAGTAGAGACCTGGCATTTGTGCAGAACAGAGAGCATCTGAGTCAGTGCGGGTTCAATCCGGTTCCTGATGGCCTCATCCTGTGAGGTGGATTCCAGTTCCGAAACGAGTTGAGTAAACCCTTCCAGTTTCAGGGCATGGCTCAACTCTGACAGTCCCTTGGGTTCGAGTGCCTTCAGCAATCTGTCGAGGATTCTCTCCATGATTTCCCCGGCAGCAGTACGGGTGAAGGTCACTGCCAGAATGGAGTCAGCGGATTCTCCACAGAGAATCAATCCCAGATAACGGGTCGTCAGAGCGTAGGTTTTTCCGGAGCCGGCACTGGCCCGAATCATACGGTGATAGGGGAAACTCATGCCTCCACCTCATCTTCCGCAGAGACTTCCAGCATTGCCGAAAGACTTTTCTCAGCATCGATGACCACGCCTGCAAGAGCGCGGTCCCAGGGGGGAGTCAACACTTCGAGGGTTCGTTCTTCTGGAGAAAGAATCTCCGAAGCGATTTCATGGGCACGCGCGATGGCATCATCGAAGTCGTCGTCGGTCCATGCAGCGATTTGAACCGAGCGGGCCGAAGTGGTTCCCGGAAGATTGAAAAATCCAACCTCCGGATCTGCTGGCAGCTGAACACCCTCAAGAACCAGAGTGGACGCGAAATGACGATACAGTGGGAGTTGCAGTTTCTTCCACTCCGTCTCTCTCCCTGGTCGCCTTCCATGGTCCTTTTCTGGAGAAGGTCCCTGTTCACTGGTTTTGTAGTCGAGGATGCGCCACTCACCGGTTTTTTCATTGCGATCAATTCGATCGATTCTGCCTGAGACTCCGATACTTCCTTCCGGCACTGTCAATCTGCAATGTTCCGGGTCAAGTGCAATCTCTGTGGCCATGATTTTCCAACCCTGAAAGCGCAGTGTGGTCTGTTGGGTTGCCCAGATCTCGAGTCGTGCCCGTGCCTGCTCAACCTGGACCAGAACCGCTGCACGGGGATGCTGTGCCAGTTTTTTTCGACAGTATTGATCGAGCAGGGAGTCGACCGCTTCGAGAATGGCATCCCTGTCCTTGAGATCCCGCAGCGCTTCGGTTTTTCCGTACGTCTCCAGGACCCAATGAACCATGTTTCCGAATGCCATTGGCGACAGTTGTAAATCACGATCGTGACACTCGGAGCATTTGAGAGTGCGTTCCAGTTGAAAGAGAACGGGGTCCGCAATCCAGCGGGCGAATCCGGTGACCGAAATTTTTTCAGGAGTGGGTGCATCGATCGATCGTGGAGGACCCAGATCCGCAAACTCTTCAGCAGGTTGTGTGATTTGCTCTTTCAAAAGCACCCGCTTTTCGGGCTGGAGGAAATCTCTCAGTCGTTGAACTCCTGCTTCACCGCGGAGCAGGAGACGGGAGGGGAGTTGCGGATTACCCTGCGAATCTCTGGCTGAAAGAGCAACGACAGTGTGACGTCGTCCATCGATCAGGCTGCGAAGCAGGTGAGTGTCGCGGGCGACTCTTTCCTCATAGCCGGGGATTCCCAGTTCTCTTCTCAATGATTCGGGAATCAGGGGATCGGAGGTCAGTGACCCTGACAGTTTTCCCTCGCTGATACCGGTCAGTATCAAGTGGGGTGCTTCATCCATTGCGAGTTCAAGCCAGCCGAGTCCCTGAATAGAAGAGGGGTCATTTTCTTCAGGAATCAGGGAGTCCATCGTCAAGGCACAAACGAGACTGACAAAGTTGTCTGCGGCCAGATGCAGTTCTGTTTGAGGACCACACTCACGCAACTTTTCGAGGGTCTCGATGAGCAGATCTCCCTCACCCTCGGGAATCAGTGGAAATCCATCGGCATCTGTTCCGACGAGATTTCCGAGAACTTGCAGGTATTGGTCGATTCGCTGATGCAGAAGATCGTCGTCGCTCATGAGAGGAGACAGTTGTTCCTGCAAGTGAAGGAGCGCAGGAGGGGCATTCGGGTCTTCTGCCTGATCCGGTTGACGCTCCGTGCTCCAGCGATCGAGATCTTTCAGGACTTCGATCTCCGCACCTTTATGGTCTGTTCTCATGGGTAGAAGTTTCAGCACGAGTGGGTGGCGTGCGAGCGCGGAAAATGCGGAAAAGGAGCCTCCAGCAACGACCCTGCGAATCCCTTCCACCAGTCGACCTGTAGAGGTCAGCGAGTGGGGCTTTCCTGCAGCAGGGTGGATTCCCATGCCATGTCGACGAAGGCCCTCGGTTAACCATGGGGTCAAATCCTCGTCCAGCAGCCCGAGGGAGACGTCCTCCATCTTTTCGATCGAAGTCTGGTCGGAGATGTGTTGAACGACGGCGAGGGTCAGATCCGCAGGTTGGTCGGCAACGATCATGGGAATCGAATCGGCGAGTTCCAGTTGCGACCACATTTCGGAGATCGGCCGTCCCCAGTCGTCGTAGAGATGGTGGTCTTCACTTTCGGCGTCGATCCAGATCTGGCACCGGCAATGTTCCTCCAGCCATGCTCGCGTCGTCGATGGCAACTCAAGGATTCCGATCAGGATCACTTTTCTGTGAACTTCGCGGGGGGAAGCCTGGCTGAATCCTCCGGGGTGGACTCCCCAGTTGCGCAGCAACTCCAGACGGAAATTTTCCAATTCCTCAACCACGAGTAATCGTTTAGCCGCTTCAGTATCGCGGGGGGCCATGCAGTGGGCGGCAGCCCCGGGGTTGGACCCCTCCTGTTTGAGCTGACGAACGGTATTTGAGAGAAGTTGACCGACTTTCAACAATCCGGAGGCATTCCCGCTGGTGGTTTCCTCAATCCCCAGTAACTCCTTCTGCGGGAGGGAGGCGGCTTGAAGGGTCATTAACCAGGAGAGTCTCTCTTCTTCGGGAGTGATCCGCGGAAGTTCCCGATCGATGAGTTGGGGCTCCAATTGACCCGGAGTCTCAATTTCAGGGGGGAGAAGACCCACTCCACGGTCGTGGCTGATTTGCGTCAGTTGTCGAAGGAGGAGGCGGGCAGCCCTGCTACCCGGAAGAACCACCAGGCGGTCCCTGAGATCGATGGGTCCGGAATCGCCAGACTCACCCGAGACCTCTGTGACCAGACGCTCGGCAGCGGCCCGCAGGAATCCTTGGGATTTTCCCAGAAAGTGACGTTCGACCCTCGACATGGGGCTTCCTCCCTCCTCCAGATTTACGCCTGAAGTGTCAGAAACTGACAAGGTCTGAACTTGCAGGCTGAAAAGTTCCCCGTCAAGACGGTCCGTACTGATGGCCTCTGGGCCTTCCCAAGGGTAAATTCAACCCCATGGCTTCCCACACTGACCCCTCCTATGGATTCGTGATCGACAACCGCAGCTGTATCGGTTGCCACGCCTGCACAGTGGCGTGCAAGACCGAGCACTCTGATCCGGTCGGGATCAACAAGACCTGGGTCCAATATCTGGAAAAAGGGGTTCATCCCCGCGCAGAGCGTGCCTTCCATGTTTTGCGATGCAATCACTGTGCCGATGCTCCCTGTGTGGAAATTTGCCCCACAGCCAGCCTCTCCGTTCGCAAGGATGCCATCGTCGATTTTGATCCCGGGAGATGCATTGGCTGCAAAGCGTGCATGCAGGCCTGTCCCTACGATGCCATCGATATCCACCCGGAGACGGGGACCGCGACCAAATGCAATTATTGCAGTCACCGTGTCGATGCCGGTCGAGAACCGGCATGTGCTGTCGTGTGTCCGACGGGAGCGATCGTGACGGGAGACCTGGCTGATCCAGAGAGCCGGATCGCACGATTGGTGGCGGGTGAACCGACGATGGTTCGCAAGCCGGAAAAAGGAACCCGTCCCAAGATTCATTACATCGAAGGTCATGTGGAGGCTCTCGATCCGCTCGCCAGTCAACGACCACAGAGAACGCTTTGGGGTCAAAGACAGGAGGATGGGACCGACGATGCCGAGAACCCGGTGACATACCAGCGGGGAGCTCCGACGCGGACTTACGACATCCAGCAGCGTCACGCCCTCAGCTGGGGCTGGAAGGTCAGTGCGTACCTGTGGACCAAGTCGATTGCCGCAGGAGCACTGATGGTCCCCGCACTGCTTTGGCCCTTTGAAAGACGAAGCCTGATCGATGGGGCCCTCGACCTAGCCTGGCCTCTGGCGTTGATCTTCATGGCCGTGACCGGAGTCTTGCTGGTCGCCGACCTGAAGAGACCGGAGAGATTCCTCTGGGTTCTTCTGCGGCCTCAATGGTCTTCCTGGCTGGTCCGTGGAGCCTATGGAATCACTCTCTACAACGGAGTGCTGGTTGCAGGTTGGTGGTTGGGTGAGAGCAGTTCGAGTGGTCTCGGTGCACTGTTGTTACTGTCAGGGGGAGTCCTCGGCACTTTTGTGGCAGCCTACTCCGGCTGGCTCTTCGGCCAGGCGAAGGGAAGAGACATGTGGCAATCGGCCCTTTCGCCACTCCATTTGGGTCTGCAAGCTGTCGTAGCCGGAGCGGCTGCGCTTTGGTTGTTGAACCCCGGTGAACTGGGAGAACTCAAGGGCCTGTTACTTTTTGCCCTGATTCTGGAAACCCCTTTCGTTCTGCTCGATGTCCATGGACGCCATTCCACCGAAGCTGCCCGTCGTGCTGCCCACTCGATTCTGGAAGGGCGCCGTGCACCGATTTACTGGGTGGGGGTCCTGGGCCTTGGAAAATTGATTCCATTACTGTGGATCTCATTCCTCGATACCGGATCGGGATTGGCCGTCATCCCCGCGCTGTTGGCGTTGTTGGGAATTGCCCTTTGGGAACACCTGTGGGTGGAGGCTCCACAACGCCTCCCCCTGGCATGAGGAGAGATCAGCATGAGTAAGATCAGCTGGATCGAAAAGCTTGCCGGACTTGTCGGGTTGGTTCCCCGAGAAAGAAAGTGGCCCGATCCCGATCCCTATGGAGAAGGATTGTTGCACTATCCTCCCTTCGAGAAGTGGCTCGAAGTGGAAGAGCTGGACAGCAAGCGCAAGCCACGACGACTGGCGATGGTCCCGACGACCTGTTTCAACTGTGAAGCGGCCTGTGGGTTGTTGGCTGCGGTGGACAAGGACTCCCGGGAGATCCTTCGTCTCGAGGGAAATCCGCTCCACCCCGGAAGCCGCGGAAAAAATTGTGCCAAGGGACCTGCGACGCTGAATCAGGTGCAGGACCCGGAGCGGATTCTTCAACCGATGCGCCGGGTCGGTCCTCGCGGTGAGGGCAAGTTTGAACCGGTCAGTTGGGAAACCGCTCTCAATCAGATCGCAAATTCGATCCAGGATTGTTTCAAGGAAGATCGTCACGACGAGGTGATGTATCACGTGGGCAGGCCGGGACATGAGGGCTCAGTCGAGCGCGTCTTGCAGGCGTGGGGGATTGATGGCCACAACAGCCACACCACGGTTTGTTCTGCCAGTGCCCGTGCCGGTTACCAGTTCACCTGGGGGTACGACCGTCCCGCACCGGATCACGCCAATGCCCAGTTGATTCTGCTCCTCAGTGCCCATCTCGAGTCAGGGCACTATTTCAATCCCCATGCCCAGAGAATCATTGAAGCCAAACACAGTGGGGCTCGCATCGTGGTCCTCGATCCACGATTGTCGAACACCGCTTCGAGGGCGGACCTGTGGTTGCCTACGAAACCGGGAACCGAAGGCGCAGTCATCCTCGCGGCATTGAGAATCCTCATCGAGGAGAATCGGATTGATCGCAAGTTCCTCGAGGAGTGGGTCGATTGGCGTGGCTACCTGAAAGAGCTTCATCCAGAAGACGTACCGACGGTGGATCGTTTCCTGAAGCGCTTCTCCGAACACCTTTCGGAGTGGACACCCGCGGAGGCCGAGAGCTACGCTGGACTGGAAAGTGGCAGCATTGAAAAATTGGCTGCCGAGATTGCCCGGGCCGGATCACGTATTGCCGCCCATTGCTGGCGCAGTGCCGCCAGCGGCAATCTGGGAGGGTGGCAGATCGCCCGTTCGCTGGCGATCCTCAATGCTTTCACAGGTTCACTGGGAGTGGAGGGGGGCACCTCTCCAGCCGGTTGGAACAAGTTCAAGCCGGACTTCTTTTCGATGCCAGATCCCGGCAAGCGCTGGAATGAATTAATCTGGCCGCGACAATTTCCCACCTCATTTTATGAAATGAGTCATCTGCTGCCGCATCTGGTGGAAGACGGAATCGGCAAGATTGGTGTCTATTTCACACGTGTCTTCAATCCGGTGTGGACCTATCCGGATGGCATGTCGTGGATGAGGATGCTTGAAGACGAGGAGAAAGTGGGCCTTCATGTCGCCCTGACTCCGACCTGGAATGAAACCGCCTATTACGCCGATCTGGTCCTGCCGATGGGTCATTCCACCGAGAGGCACGACGTTCAGAGTCTGGAGACGCATTCAGCGCGCTGGCTCTCTTTCCGGCAGCCGATCTTCAGGGCATTGGCTCGACTGGAAGGAAAGCCCAGCGACGATACCCGTGGATTCAACCCCGGCGAGGTGTGGGAGGAAGACGAATTCTGGATCGAGTTGTCGTGGCGTATTGACCCGGATGGCAGTCTCGGAATTCGCAAACATTTTGAATCTCCCTACAGACCGGGAGAAAAGGTCACTGTTGAAGAGCAGTATCAACACATGTTCGAAAACAGTGTTCCGGGCCTCCCGGAAAAAGCGGCAGAGAATCAAATGACCCCCATGGAGTACATGACTCGAGTGGGTGCCCACGAGTTGCCTGGAGAAGCCTATGAACTTCATCGGCAGGAAGTGGATCTGGTTGAAAATCAGATCCCGGAGATCGATCCCCAAACCGGGCTCGCCAGTGTCGATGGAAAAGTGATCGGCGTCGCGGTGGATGGTGCGATTCGCAAGGGCTTTCCGACACCCAGCCGCCGAATAGAGATCTACTCGGGTCTTCTCAAAGAGTGGGGTTTCTCGGAGGAGGCGCTCCCCGGCGTTTCACGATCTCATGTAGGCCCGGAAAATCTGGATCCGGAAAATGGCATCTACGTTCTCGTTCCCACGTTCCGCTTGCCGACGATGATTCACTCCCGCTCTGCCAACTCCAAGCATCTGATGGAGATCTCCCATGCCAATCCGGTGTGGATTCATCCGGAAGATGCAGAGCGTCACGACATCCTCGATGGTGCACTGGTGCGGGTTGAGACAGAGATTGGACATTTCGTCAATCGTGCCCGGATTACGGATGGCATTCGTAGTGGGGTGATCGCCTGTTCCCACCATATGGGCCGCTGGCGCAAAGAGGATGGACCCGGGTCACGCTGGAGCAGTGCCACCGTCAATTTTGAAGAGCTGTCGGATGGCAGTACCCGAATGCGTCGACTTCAGGGTTCTGAGCCTTTCAAGAGTGACGATCCCGACAGTGAGAGGACCTGGTGGGACGAAAGTGGCGTCCATCAAAACCTCGCTTTCCCTGTTCAGACTGACCCGGTCAGCGGTATGCACTGCTGGCATCAGAAGGTCCGATTGGTGAAGGCTGCGGACGAGGACCAGTATGGTGACGTGGTCGTCCATCCGGAGAAAGCCAGGGCCGCACACCAGAACTGGTTGAAACTGGCACGACCTGCAGGACCCGATCGCAACGGTGGATTGAGAAGACCCCGGGAGCTGCCGCGTCCATTGGGAAGAGATCCCGAGGCATACCACTTCAAGGATTGAAGAGGAGTAGGACCGTGAATTCAGCAGTGTTGGAGGGTTTGCCCCTCACCTGTGAAACTTCCGAAGAATGGGCTCCTCTGGCCCTTGCAAATCTGGATCAGGTTCTTCGTGATCATGCGTGGTGTGAATACAAGGCTGCCAGTGCCGGTCTCGGTTTGATGGCCCGATTTCCTGAACATGAGTTTTTGCACCGGCCGATGGTTGCGCTGGTTCAGGAAGAGATGCTGCATTTTCGACAGGTGACGGACTTGCTGAAGCAGCGGGGGGTCTCTCTGGGGCCTCCACCTGTCGATCCCTATGTCAAAAAACTGCGTGGCCTCCTGTGTGCGAAGGGATCCGGGATCGGCGGTCTTGGCGATCACCTGATCGTCAACGCGTTCGTCGAGGCCCGGTCTTGTGAACGCTTTCGAGTCCTCGCCAGGGCCCTTGAATCGGGGCCAGAGGCGGATCCCGATCTGTCCAATTTCTATCAGCGCCTGGCAGATGCGGAGGGGCGACATTGGGAGTCCTTTCGTGATTTGGCCATGCAGGTGTGTGATCCGGCGGTAGTCACCAGAAGGATCTCTGAAGCGGCAGAGATTGAGGCCGATTTGCTGCGATCACTTCCGGTCGAAGCAAGGATGCACTAGTGGCACGGCAGGTTGTCGTCACCGGGTGCAGTAGAGGAATCGGCAGAGCTCTGGTGGCGGAATTCCAAAAGCGGAGTGTGGAAGTGGCCGGTTGCGCAAGGCAGGGCTCTTTGCTTGAGGATTTGGGTGGGGAACCCTATTTCAGGGCTGTGGACGTCTGCGATGAAGAGGGGATGAAGCAGTGGGCCGGCGATTTGCGGCGATCAGGGTTCACTCCGGATCTGGTCATCGCCAATGCCGGATTACTGAATGTTCGTGCACCTCTCTGGGAAATATCCGCCGCTGAGTTCTCTTCAGTGATCGACGTCAATATCAAAGGGGTTCACCACACCCTCTGTGCGTTTGTTCCCGAGATGCTGGAATTGGGGCGAGGGGTTCTCGTGGCCTTGTCCTCCGGATGGGGGCGCAGTACTTCACCCGAGGTGGCCCCGTATTGTGCTTCCAAGTTTGCAGTGGAAGGCCTGATTGGCTCACTGGCTCAGGAGTTGCCTGCGGAATTGGCGGCTGTGGCTCTTTCGCCTGGAGTGGTTCACACGGAGATGCTCAGCCGTGCATTTGGAAGCGCGGATGCTGCACTCGCGGTCGAGCCGGAAGAGTGGGCTCAGTCTGCAGTGGATTTTCTTCTCGATCTCGGCCCCGCCGATTCGGGGAAATCCCTGTCTTTTCAACGCTGACCCGACTAATCCTCCTCAGAGTTTTTCTGTGTACCGTTCTCCGCTGCCTGAGCAGCCTTCTGTTCTTGTACCCACGATTCCATCCGTGAGCGCAAAATCTCCAGCGGCATCGAACCTTCGGCGAGCAGGTGGTCATGGAATCCGCGAATGTCAAAGTCGTTGCCCAACTCTTCACGAGCATTCTTGACCAATGACTGGATCTCCAACTCTCCCACCTTGTAGGCCAGTGCCTGTCCGGGCCATGCGATGTAACGGTCCACTTCTGCCTCGACGTTCTTTCGAGTGAGGGCAGAGTTTTCCATCATCACCTGAATCGCCTGATCTCTGGTCCAGCCCAGTTGATGGATACCGGTATCGACTACGAGTCTCAGAGCACGCCACATTTCATAGGAGAGCTTCCCAAATCGGGAGTAGGGGTTCTGGTAGAAGCCCATTTCGTCACCGAGAGATTCTGCATACAGTCCCCAGCCTTCGATGTAGGCCGTGAAATGAGTGATCTTTCTCCAGTTTGGAAGCCCCTCCATTTCCCCCTGAAGTGCCAACTGGTGGTGATGCCCGGGGACGGCTTCATGGAGAGCCAATGCTTCCATTTCGTAAATAGGACGGCTTCTCAGGTCAAAGGTATTGGCATAGAACCAACCGGGTTGGCTTCCATCCGCAGGGGGGGACATGTAATAGGCGGTCGTCGATCGCGGGGCTTCGTGGGACGGGATCTCCCGGACTCCGTAAGGAGCTCTCGGCAGTTTTCCAAACAGGGATGGCATCATGGCATCGGCACGTTTGCAAATATCCCGATAACCCTTCAGGAGATCTTCTGCAGATTCGTGATAGAAGCGAGGGTCCTCACGAAGAAACTGCACAAATGCTGAAAAATCGCCGTCAAAATCAACTTCCTCGATGATCTTCTGCATCTCCGATTTGATTCTTGCCACTTCCCTGAGGCCCAACTGATGAATATCGGTGGCAGAGAGTTGTGTCGAAGTGTGTTTGCGGATGCAAAAACTGTAGTACTCATTACCGTTGGGAAATTCATAGGCCCCAAAGGAATCCCTCGCCAGAGGGATGTAGGTCGACTCCAGGTATGCTGCGAGTTCGGCAAGGGCAGGTTGAACCTTTTCGCCGATCACACTCTGAGCTCTTTCCTGAACCTCGCTCCATTTCTCCAGGCTGATACCTGCAGGCATCTTGTTGAAGGGAGCATAAAAGAGAGACTCTGCCGGTGCTGGAGAAATACAGGCCAGAAATTGTTCAGGAACCCCGGCCAGAGTTGCTTTCGGGGGCAAAAAGCCCTCATTGACGGCTCTCTCCAGAACTTCCTTTACTCCATTGATATAAGCAGGGATCCCCTCAAGCCGTGAGAGGTAGTTTTCGTGATCTTCTGTTTTGACAAAACGAAGTTGGCTGTGAAGTCGAGGGAGCCATACTTGCGGTCCCCTGCGTTGATTGATGGGGGCCAAATGCTCACCCACACGAATGCCATCCAGTTTGTTCTCAATGATGTTGATCAGGATCTGTGCCTGTTGACGATCCTGTTCGGGGATCTGTGAGAGATCCAGGGCATACATGGCATTGAAAAAACTGAAATATTTTTTCAGATCGCGGTCGATGGTTTTCAGTCCGGATTGTGGGAGTTTGCCCTGAGCGGCCTTATCCCCATACTCTGCAGCAAGCATGGGACTTACTGAAAGTTGGTATTCCCAAAAGTCGTCATAGATCTTCTCAAGTGAATTCAGTACCTGGTCTGTGGCAGTGATCGGAGGTGGGATGAAATCCTGTGAAAAAAGCCCTCCGATTCCTGAAATGGGAAACAGCGTCACCCATAGAAGAACTGTTAGCGAAAGCGGGAGCCCGGGTCGGACTGTTTTACGTGAAGATGTCTTTTCGACAGATGCACACGAGATCGGAATCATGGAATACCCTTGCCAGGTTTGTGACCATGATCAGTGTATACGACCCTGAGAATGACAGGAATACGAGCGTCAGCGAGGGCGGGTCTCTTGCAGGTCCACGGTTGCTGGCACGATCTGGGCCTTGGCTTCCAATGATTCTGAAAGCGTCAGTTGAAAGCGATCCCGGAAATCGGTGGGAAAGAAGTGGTCAAGTGTCCCGGTTGCCTCAGCAAGGGGCACACCGATGACCGAATCCCGAATCGGTTGATGAATCTGCCCATCGGGCCATTGAAAGACTCCGAGGAGGATCAAGCCAAAGACGAGGCCTGCGATTCCTCCACCCATCAGCGCACCGAGAACTCCATCACAAGTTTTGAGGGTTCTGTCAAAGTGGCTGCGAAAGAAGTAGGTGATCAGCATTGTTGAAAAGATGGATCCGGCGAAGATGGCGAGGCCGGCAAGGATCTGAGCTCCCAGTGGTCCTAATTCGACTCCGACCGATTGAAAGAGTTGAGTTTGGGAAAAGGGCTTCGAAAATTGAAAAGCCATGAAAGCACCCGTGGTTGAACCGAAGAGCAGAGCCGTCGAGCGATAAAAGCCGAGGCCTGCCCCCGTGAACAAGCCTGCAAGCATGCCTAACAGGATGACGATGTCGATCCAGTTGCATTGCTGCCAGAACGCATGGAGGTTGTTGAGTGCTCTGGTGC
This sequence comes from bacterium, assembly GCA_029976805.1. Lineage (GTDB taxonomy): Bacteria > Planctomycetota > UBA8108 > UBA1146 > UBA1146 > UBA12191. The sequence goes on along the minus strand of JAPOLY010000002.1, from coordinate 36,808 downwards.
CGTCCAGCCACTCAGGTAGGATGGACGCTCCTGAGATGATGGTGATCATCAAATCAGGAACATGGGTGCTCATGTGGAATCAACTCCTTAATGCCGGCGGGCTAATTTCCGCAAATTATGGATTTTTTGTCAAGAGAGCCTGACAAGTCGTCATTTTGCCGTGTATCGCAGCCCTGATCCAAACCTGGAGGGATCGGATGTCTTCATATCTGTCTGGAATGAATGTGCTCGTCACCGGAGCGAGTGATGGGATCGGAGCCGAGTTGGCGGTCAAGTTGGCCCAAAATGGCGCAGGATCCTTGATTCTCGCCGGGCGTAACAGAAGTCGCCTGGAAGAGACGGCACAGCGCTGCAAGATTCCATGCCGATTGGTTGTCGCGGATCTCGCAACCTCAGAGGGAGTTGATCAGCTGTTGTCCGAGGTCTCTGGAGAAGATATTGACGGTCTCGTCAACAATGCCGGAGTCGGTCTGGGGGGGAGATTTGAGGATCTGTCACTGGTGGACCAGGATCAAATGATCTTTCTCAACTGTCAGGCCCTGGTCAGGTTGAGTCATTCTCTGCTCCAACCCATGAAAGACAGGCAGAAAGGTTTCATTCTCTTTGTCGGATCATTGATCGGGTATGCAGGAGGTCCCGGGATGGCCGCTTATAGCGGTACCAAGGGATTCGTAAACCGTTTTGCGGAAAGCCTCGGTTGGGAAATGCATGATCAACCGATCAGGATTTTGCTTTTGGCACCCGGGGTAACGCAAACTTCCTTTTTCAAGGCTGCAGGAATATCTGAAGACCACATTAGAGCGGGACAGATGAGTCCCGAGGATGTTGCGGGCGAAGCAATCCGGGGATTGTTGAGTGACCGTGGAGTCGTGGTCGCTGGCTGGAGGAACCGTCTGTTGCTTTTTCTGGTGAGATTCGCCCCACGCGGGCTGGTCGGGCTGGTTTCCAGAAAAATCTTCTCACAAATACTGACCCCAGGGACTCATACCGAGGGGAAAAAGGCCTGAGATTCGTCGAGAACTCTCAGTGAACGATCATTTCCGAGTGGTGGGCAGTCCTCGGGAATTCCAGCCAGGAAAGGTGATGTTGCCGAGTACGTCGGTTTCACCCACATATCCTCCGCGCATGTCATGCAAATTGCTGAACCCTTTTTCTGAGAGAAGATCCGCTGCTTTTTGTGAGCGACCACCCTTTTGACAACCGAGAATGATTTTGGTGTCTGCAGGGAATTCTGCTTCGACACAATCGACGAATTCAGGATTCATTCGCAGGCCGACGCCCCCATCTCCACGAATCATGATGGGGATGTTGGTCGATTCGGGAACATGCCCTTCAGCAAATTCCTCAGGCATGCGAACATCGAGATATTGGAATCCCAGATCAGACTGCAACAGATCGTGAGCCTTGTCAGGGTCGATGCGCTTGATGACCATAAATCCTCCCCCATTCCCTCCTCAAGAAAAGCCCGGCTCAACTTTGTTCCGAAAGGAGCATGTTGGCCAACCAGCATCATCCATTCAAAAATGAGAGGAGTCAACCAACCGAATAACGCATGAAATCCACGATATCAGGGCATTTTGGATAAATGCAGGACTTCAGTGCGGATGAAGAATTGTGGGCGATTTCAGGGGGTTTCCGGACTTCCGCGTTTGTGGGTAAGGATCCAGAGACTGGTCAGGTTGATGGTGAAGTGGGCAGCGACGCTGCCCGGAATCCCGAAGAGGGAGGACTCCGCAAGTGCACCAAGGAACAGTCCACCCAGAAATGCGAGGGGGACCCATATTCTCAACTCCCTGACTCCGGTCCAGTGTGCCAGCCCGAAAATGAGACTGGTCAGCCACAAGCCGAGGTAGGGCTGTATCAGAGCCCTGAAGAGCAATTCTTCAGAGATGGAGGAGATCAATGCGACAAAAAAGATCTCCTTCCCTGTCCAGCCCTCAAATTGTGTCTCCAGCAACGCACTCATGTTGCGAATGATGGGGACTGTCTTTCGAGCCAACCATTGCAAAACCTGAAGTGCACCTCCTGCGAATATTCCCAGAAGCAACGCCTGAAAGAGATCGGAAAATGAATCGATCAGAAAAAATTGTGGCCCATTCAGCGCAAGGAGGAAAGAGACGGCCACCAGTGCAATCAGGCCATGGGTGGTCATCGTGGTATTGAAGAGTTGACTGGGCGAACTCAGGGATCTCAAGAGGGGTCCTCTTCCAGGTTTTCCTTTTGAAGAATCTTCTGAGCGTTTCGCTTCAGGCCCTCCAGTCCTGTACGTGTGACAGGAGTTCCCGCATAGATATCCAGAAACCCCTCCCTGTCGAGGTCGAGGACTTCCTTGCAGGTGTCAGCGGATTTTCCGGGTTTCAATTCTGGGTGGATGACGGGTTTGAGACGGGCAGGCCGTTGGTTCCAGGGGCAGACTTCCTGACAAACGTCGCAACCGAAGAGCCAGCCATGCAACTTCGTATTCTCTGGAAACTCTCCGCGGTGTTCGATGGTCCAGTACGAGATACATTTTCCCGCATCGATACTGCGGGGTTCAATGATCGCAGAAGTGGGGCAAGCATCGAGGCATCGAGTACAGGTTCCGCAACGATCCATCACCGCTGAAGTGGTCGGTAATGGACGGTTAGTGACAATTCCTCCCAAAAAGAACCAGCTGCCGATTTCCTCATCGATGATGAGGCCATTTTTGCCGATCCAGCCCAGGCCCGACAGTTCAGCCCAATCTCGCTCCAGAATGGGGGAGGAGTCGACGCAGTACCATGTTTCCCATTTTCCATTCTGCGAAACGGATTCGCAGAGTTGTTTGAGCATCGGTTTCATCACTTTGTGATAGTCCCTGCCACGCGCATATCGGGCCACTTTGGGGGCACTCTCAGGAAGTTCCGGATCGTCAGGGTAGGGCAAGGTGACCATAATCACACTCTGAGCACCGTCGACAGTGAGAGTGGGGTCGCAGCGTCTTTCCTTGTTGGATTCCATCCATTTCATGCCTGCATGCATGCCCTGATCAACCCACTCACGAAATCGGTGGGCATGGGGTGATTCACCGGCTCTGGCAACTCCCAGTGAGTGAAAGCCGATTCTGAGTGCAGCGGCTTTGAGGTCTCCGAGCTCGGAATTTTCCCCGTTATCAGTTGCGGGTATCATGGGTTCTTCCATTCTGGAATGTTAACCGAGACAGAGCAGTTTTGGAGAAGGGAGAGCCTGATTTTGACGGGTGTTTCTGAGCCACGACCAGACTCCGACTCTCGGCCTTTCAAATTGGGACCTTATGTCGGGTTGCTGAGAATCCCTCACTGGATCAAGAGTCTGTTTATTCTCTTGCCCTTGCCTTTTGCGGTCGCTTCCGGGGGGGACCCGGACCCGCTGAATCTGGCTCTTGGAATCCTTGGATTTTCCCTTTTGAGTTCAGGGGTGTATATCTTCAATGACATCCATGATCGCCACAGTGATCAAAAGCATCCTGTCAAGAAGCAGCGCGCCGTGGCTGCTGGAATCGTGTCACCAGTCAGTGCATATCTTTGGGGGATATTCGTCTCTCTGGCAGGTTTTGCACTTCTCTCAATTCCCGGACTGCTGTCACCTTTCTCACCAGAGCCATGGTTACTGGGGGGGTGTTACCTCGCAGGAAATGTTCTCTATACTGTTTGGGCTCGCTCTCTACCGTGGTTAGACGTCTTGTTTTTGGCAAGCTTCTTTCTGATACGACTCATATTGGGTTGCTCACTGGTGCTTGTCAAAGCCAGTGGAATGTTATTCATCACCGGATTTTTGCTGGCACTGAATCTGGCTTTGGGGAAACGTTATTCCGAGTTGACCAGGGGATACGGACCTGAATACCGCCCGAGCTTGTCAGGGTACAGGCTGCCTGTTCTCTCTCGTGCCCTTGCCCTGACGATGGCCGCCTGCGGGTTGACCTATCTGTGGTATTGTTTCAACTCAGATCTATTCAAAACCGGGAGCTGGTGGTGGAGTGTTGTTGTTGTCGCATTGGGGTTGATCCTTTATTTCAGGGAACTCGTTTTCCATGAAAAGGGAAGAGATCCTGTGGAGGTCGTACTTAAATCGGTCTGGCCTCGCTGGATTATCCCACTATGGTTGTTAATGGTGTTCTTGGGTCTCAAATGGTGAAGCCCATTATGGAACTCCCTGACCTGTCATACCTGTCAATGCTGATCTAGTCGATTTATGGATCATGGACTGACCGGTTGATTGATATGTGGATTCAAAGGGTTAATATCTAATTTGCATGAAGGGGAAATGACCCTCTTTGTCCAATATATGTCTATAAAAAGTAACGGCTTATAAGGTTACTCATGAGTGATTTTTCGTTTGGAGCCCCCTCCAAATCAAAGAGTGCACCAATTCTTGTTGTCGGATGGCCTGGTCTGGGAGGAGTCGCTTCCTCCTGTGTCAGAACTCTCTCGCAAGGGTTGCAGTCCGAAAGTGTTTCCGCACTCAACCCGGATCCACACTTTGAGCTGGAAGATATTCAGGTCAAAAATGGGCTTATCTTTCAGGGGAACCTTCCAAAATTAATCTTTCAGAGAGTACTCTCCGCTTCGAATCAGGAGTTGATTGTATTCATTCCAGATACCCAAACGATGGATAAACCCCTGGATTTGGCGAGGGCCGTCATCAGAACTGCCATGTCTACCTTTGGGATTCAAACCGTGATTTGTTTCGCAGCGATCTCGGGTGTTTTGGAACCGGAAGAAGAGCCTGTTGTTCGATTCGGGACGACCGATTTTCATAGTGGCGAAGAATTGGCAAAAGCGGGCATTCCGCCTCTCCGATCGGAACGAATTGTGGGATTAAATGGACTCACTCTTCTGGCGGCACAGGAGCTGGGTTTGAAGGGAATTTGTCTCGTTTCCGAGATTCCTGTTTGGGGTCTTCATTCACCCAATCCAAAAGCGACGCGATCGCTACTGAGAACATTTTGTTCGCTGATGTCGATACGTCTGAACTTTGACCATTTGAATGGTCAAATTATGGCGTTGGAAGAGAAGATGGCTGCCCTTCGAGATGCATTCTCCAATGAGGCCGGGGAGTCCTGGGAATCTGATAATAGATTCCATAATGAATCAGAGATAAAAGAGTTCGAATCTCCAATGGAAAGTCTCAGTAAAGCGGAACACGATGAACTCGAAAACTTTTTTTCAAGAGCCAAATTTGATCGAAGTCAGACTCCGCTTCTGAAAGCGGAGTTGGATCGCTTGGGAGTCTTTAAACTATACGAAGACCGTTTTTTGGATCTATTCAGGGATTTGAGCTGACAATCCGCTTCATGATTGACGAAAAAGCCCCGGCATGGATTCCATGCCGGGGCTTTTTCAATTGTGATTAAAAATTCTGATTAGAGCCCTTGAGCACAATCCAGACTGTCATTTGTGAAATCTTCTCCTGGATTCGGGAAGGGAACCCAGGGACCGGGTCCATCCAGGAAAAACCAGTAGAGCAGGAAGATGGCATCGGAAACATCTGAAACACCATCGTCATTGGCATCTCCCGCGTCCATGCAGCTCGGGAGTGGTCCGGAAAGGAAAGTGTAATCAAGGTGGAAAATCACGTCTGCAAGATCAACAACGGAATCCATATTGACATCACCACGGATGAAAAGTTGAGGGACCGGAGGAAGTTCGATCAACAAAGATCCCGGGTATAGAGTGTCTACCGCTACTGAAGTTGTCCCAAAAACGAGCATATTGTTGATGGGAGGAGAGCCGAACCCGTCTTGAGGATTGAATTGAACCGTGGATTCCACAGCCGTTGGAAGAACGGTTCCATGAACAAATGCCACTTCCTGGGGATATCCAAGGGAAGGCAATGTCTGGCCGTTGAATGGGGGAAGGGCATCGAAAAGAACACCACAAATGATTGTGCTTGTGGAGAGGTCAATCTGCGCCTGAACATATTCAGCCTCGATGGCGCCTGCGAGTGTGCCTTCAACGTCAATCGTCATGGCGGACAGTGGAAAGGGTGTGGGCCCTGAGAATGCGAGAGAGAAACTGAATCCTGCAATCTGGCCATTCCAGTCAGCCAGCACGGGAATCGAAACTGGGTCTCCGGGTTGTGCCGTGACATCACCGATGCCCAGAGTGGTTGATTGGCCCATCAGGGAAGAACCGCTCAGCAGGATCACTGCCAAAAGAGATACAAATCGAAAAAAGTATGGGGACTTGTCCGATTCGGTGCGGGGAGTTTCCGATCCAATTTGACTCATCATGATCAAGAGTCCTCTTTCCCTGACAGCATCACTGCTGGTCGCTGAGCGACTCGGCGCGTTAAGGCGGGCACTTTGTCAACAAATCGACGTTCGGAATCACTCCCTTGAAAACACATCTTGGGATACGATGACTGCCGTTTGAATAGATCAATAAACATCGACCAGAGTAGATGATACTCCCTCAGGGATACGTCTCAAGTGGGATGCAGGAGTGCTGAAATGACGGATATTCACGCAATTCGCGGGCTTTACGAAAATGCACGTCAACGCCACGATCAGGCTCGACAGGTTTTGGGCAGAGGACTGACTCTTGCCGAAAAAATCCTGTTTTCGCACCTTGAGGTCGATCAGGAGACCCTGACTTCCGTTCCGGAGCGTCGTCAAGATTACTGTGATTTGCGTCCTGACAGGGTGGCGATGCAGGATGCGACTGCGCAGATGGCGATTCTTCAATTCATGCAGGCCGGACTTGATCAGGTCCAGGTTCCTTCCACCGTCCACTGTGATCACCTGATTCAGGCACGTCATGAGGCGCAAACTGACCTTGCTGCAGCGGAAGAGGTCAATGCTGAAGTTTACCGATTCCTTCGCTCGTCTTCAGAGAAGTACGGTATCGGTTTCTGGAAGCCGGGTTCCGGGATTATTCATCAGGTCGTTCTCGAGAATTATGCGTTCCCCGGTGGATTGATGATTGGTACGGACAGTCACACTCCAAACGCGGGTGGACTGGGAATGCTGGCTGTCGGTGTTGGTGGAGCCGACGCCGTTGACGTGATGGCAGGATTGCCCTGGAACGTCAAGTGGCCCGGAGCCATTGCTGTGCATCTCAAGGGAAATCTGGGTGGTTGGACTTCCGCCAAAGACGTGATCCTCAAGGTTGCAGGAGAGCTGACAGTCAAGGGTGGTACCGGTGCCATCGTTGAATACATCGGCGATGGGGCCCGTTCGATTTCCTGTACTGGTAAAGCGACAATTACCAATATGGGGGCAGAAATCGGGGCAACTTGCTCAGTGTTCCCGTTTGACGAGGCGATGGCGCTGTACCTCGAGTCGACAGGCAGGGGAGACCTTGCCACTTTGGCAAGAGACCATGCTGATCTTCTTGCTCCCGACGCTGAAGTCGAAGAAAACCCGTCAGAATTTTACGACCAGATTCTTGAGATTGATCTCGATTCTCTCGAGCCTCATGTTGTCGGTCCCCATTCACCTGACCGGGCAAGGCCCGTGTCTGCGTTGGGCGCAGAGGCAAAGGAAAATGGCTGGCCATTGGAAATCAGTGCAGCCCTCATCGGTTCGTGCACGAACTCCTCGTATGAAGACATGGACAGAGCATCCTCCATCGCAGATGAAGCCGTCAAGGCTGGTCTGAAGGCAAAAAGCCAGTTTCTTGTTTCTCCTGGTTCGACTCAGGTCTTCAAGACTGTCGAGCGTGATGGTCAGGCAGGAATCTTTGAGAATCTGGGGGGGACTGTACTCGCCAACGCTTGCGGCCCGTGCATTGGTCAGTGGCAAAGGGATGATATGGAAAAGGGGACTTCCAACAGTATCGTCAGCTCGTTCAATCGGAATTTTCCGGGGCGTAATGACGGAAATGCCCAAACCCTTTCCTTTATTGCCAGCCCAGATCTGGTGACGGCTTTTGCGATCGCAGGCACCCTCGATTTCAATCCTCTCACAGATACCGTCACGACCGAGAGTGGTGAGGAAATCAAACTTCCGGTACCGGAAGGGGACAGCCTTCCAGATCAGGGATTCGTCACGGATTCCGAGGGATTTGTCGCTCCACCAGAGTCAGGGACCTCAGTCGTGGTGGACGTCGCAGAAAACAGTGAGCGGCTTCAACTGTTAAAGCCTTTCAAACCGCGTGAAGCTGAGCAGCTGGTGGATATGCCACTTTTGTTCAAGGCAAATGGCAAATGCACCACTGACCACATCTCACCTGCCGGCCCATGGCTAAAGTTCCGGGGCCATCTGGAAAATATATCGCGCAACATGTTCCTGGGTGCGGTCAATGCATTCCACGACAGTCCAGGGCTTGGGAACGATCCTGAAACAGGGAGCAGCAAACCTCTGCATGAGATAGCAGCCTCCCTCAGGGATTCCGGTCATTTTTGGGCGGTTGTCGGCGATGAAAATTACGGTGAGGGGTCGAGTCGTGAACATGCGGCCATGTGTCCCCGATTCATGGGTTGTGGAGTTGTCATCGTTCGTTCCTTTGCGAGGATTCATGAAACGAATCTGAAAAAGCAGGGAATTTTGCCGCTTAGATTCCAGGATCCTGCCGATTATGACAAGGTTCTCCAAGGTGACGTGGTCACCATAGAGGGACTGGAAGAGTTGGCTCCTGGCACCACTTTGACCGCTGTTTTCCGTCATCAGGATGGTTCAGAGGATCGTGCTGTTTGCAGTCACACCTGTAGCGAAAGTCAGGTGAAGTGGTTTTGGGCGGGTGCAGCGCTCAATACTCTGACCTGAATTTGATAATCGCGATTTCCTGAAGCGGAAATTTTAGCCCCGGTGATATCCTTGAACCTGACGGTTATTGGGATCTCGGAGGGGTTCAACATGTCATTTCAGAAATGTTTCGCAGAGGTTAGCCAAAGCCCTGTTTTCGTTATGCTCTGCATATGCTTATTGTCTTCTTCAGCAATGGGTCAGCAAATCGAGTTGAATCTGAGCAGTCAGGCAAGTGTCTATGCTCCGGGTGAGTCCTTCGTCGTAGATCTTTCACTGGAGAATCCATCTGGCGAGACCGTTCGTGGTTTACAGCATGCGGTTGCATGGGACTCAGGCTCTCTCCAATTGTTATCCGTCGACTTACCAGGGTCGCTGAACGGATCACCTGACCCCGAAATTCTTGTTTGGAATGCACCTGAGCCTGCTGGAAGTGGTGGAGATCAGGGTTGTGCAAGTTGGTGGGATGGTTCCGGTCAGGAAGCATTCAGTCTGGGATTGATTCTCAGTGAGAGTTTGTCGGCGACATCGACTCCCATCGCCCAACTGGAGTTCAGGGTCGTCGGAAATGCACCGAATGGTCTGATTCAACTTTCCACACCGGATCCGGACCTGACATGTGGTTGGATCGGCTCCATCGTCACAGATCAGAATGGGGTCATTCTGCCGACACTTCCGGGAACTCTGGATTTGGAAATCAGTGATGTTTTACGTCCCACCGAATTGGTTTGTGGGGAAGTTGCTGAAACTGTGTTCCTGACCTGGCAGGAACCGGTGGATTATTCACAGATTCAAATCCGCAGAGACGGATTGCTCATTGCAGAAATTTCCGGTGGTCTTGGTTTCTTTGAAGATTCTGACGCTTTGATTGGAACCGAGAGATCCTACTCTTTGAGAGGAATTCTGGCGGGGGTCACTTCGCCTGATGTTTCTTGTGAAGTTTCTATAGATGGAGATCTTGAGACTCCCATAGGTTTGAGTTGTACACAAAATGCAAACACCGTTCTCTTGACATGGGAAAACCCACTGCCTTATGAACAGGTGGATGTGTTGAGGCAGGGAAACCTGATTGCGACTCTGAATTCACTCGAGAACAGCTTTGTCGATTCCGGACCCATACCCGGAATCACTCTGGATTATGTTCTTCGCTGTTCTTTGGCGGGTACCACTGCCGATTCCGAGCCCTGCGAGATCTTTCTGCCTATTCCTGATGTTCTCTTCATTCGAGGAGACATCGATAGTGATGGAGAACTCAACCTCGTCGATCCGGTGACCCTTTTGCAGTACCTTTTTGTTTTTGGTGATATGCCCTGCGCTTCTGCTGCCGACTTTAACGACGACGCTTCACTCGATCTTTCTGACGCAGTCAACCTTCTGGCATTCCTCTTTACGGGCGGAGCAGAACCCGCTGCACCATTCCCGTTGGCGGGGCTGGATCCCACACCCGACTCATTGGGATGTGACACAGGCTGCCCTGACGTCACCTGTGGTGCAGGGTTTCCCGGGGATGAATGCGCCAGTGCTATCACAGTGACACTTGGAGATAACAATTTTGACACGTCTTTGATGACAGATTCGACGGATCCTTATGATGACGCCGGTTGTGAATCCACCTTCCTGGGACAGATGTACGCCGATATCTGGTTCGACTTTACGGTACCTTCAACAGGAAACGCGACCTTCTCTCTGTGCTCTAATGAAGTGGTATTTGACTCAGATATGGTGATCTATAGCGGATCATGTGGACAGCTGGTCCAGCAGGCCTGCAATGGAGACGGTGTTGATGCGCAGGGGGATCCTTGCCCGCTTTTGACTTCCAGGATCAACGATTTCGTTGTTTCAGAAGGAGATCACTATTTCATTCGGGTGGGGGGATTCGATTCCCTCAGTCAATCGGAGTTGGGACCGGGTGTCCTGACGATCACCATCGACTGAGACCGACCCTGCTGGGGTCACAATCGGATATCTTTGCTTCCTTGCCCTTGAAGACGATCGCGGACCGAAGGTCTTCGGAGCAAACTTCGGCACGATAACGCCAGAGGTTTACTCCAATTTCTGGTAACTCTGAAGTGATCGCTCCTTCAAGAGCCTGCGAGTCGGGGTTTCCAGAAAAGAGTCTCAATGGAAGGGTCATGCCATCCCCATGGGCCTTGACCATCGCTTCTTTTTGAACCCAGAGATGAAAAAACGAGACTCGTCGCAGATCTGCAGGTGATTCCTGCCATGCATTTCGTTCTATTTCGGAGAAACAACGCTGAGCGAGGTCTTCGATGGGGGATTCTTCCCTAATCCGTTCGAGATCGACCCCCAAAACAGAATCCCAACTGACCGCCATCAGAGCGCGATCTCCACAATGACTCAGATTGAAGTGAAGGTTTTGAAAATGGGAAGATTCTGAATCGAGTTCCGGCTTTCCGTGTTCCCCGATAATCAAAGGGACTTCATGAGGTTTGCACTGCAGATAGTCAGCAAGAATCCAGCGTAATCCGAGACGTGAACGAGTGGCTCGTTCCCCTAATTCCGGAAAAATACCCTGTTCGATTCTCTGTCTTTCTTCTCCTACGAGGTCTTCCAGGTGATTTTGAATCGAGTCCGGTTTGCCGCTGAGGCTGAACTTCCAGGTGTCAATCTCGATGACCGGTTGCTCTTCTTTATGGTGATCTTCAGCAAATGAACTCATGTCGAGACGGGCTCTTCCTCAGAATGATGCTGTCTGAGACGTTCAATACCAACTGCGGTAGAAATGGTGGGTTGCCAATCGAGATCCCGCTTGGCTGCGGAAAGGTCAAACCAGTGACTGGTGGATTGCTGGTGGGCAACGAATCGAGTGAGAGGGGGCTCGCCACTGAAGAAGGATGTTCTGTAGATATTTTCAATCAGCCAGCCGGCAGCCTTTGCGAGAAATGGAGAGACGGATGGGCGAATCGGGTTCATTTCTGCACAAGAGAGGAAGCTGTTGATCAGATCTTCCGGTGAAGTGGGTTCTCCATTAGAGACAAAGTACGATTTTCCCCTGCAATCAGGATTGGTGGCGATCTGATTCAAGGCACAGATATGGGCATCCACTGCATTGTCGATGTAGCAAGCGTCGATTTTCATGCCACGACGACGTACCAATTTCAACTTACCCTGACGTGCACGTTCGATGATTCGTGGAAAAAGGTGTCGGTCTCCAGGGCCCCAAACCAAATGAGGGCGAAGTGAAATGGTCCAAAACTGATCGCTGTTGGCAGCGATGACCTCGGCCTCGGCGATGGCTTTGGTTCTCGGATAATCTGCCAGATAATGGCTGGGGTAGGACTCTGATTCATCGATCCCGATTTGATCTTTGCCATCGAAGACCACGCTTGGGGAAGAGGTGAAAATCAGGCGTTGGACGCCATTAGCCTTGCAAGCTTCGATCACATTTCTGGTACCCAGAACGTTGGCTTGCTCAAAATCTTCACGGGGGCCGGAGATGGCAGCCAGTGCTGCAACATGAAAAACCGCATCGACTTCTTTCATGGCGTCCATGAGCAGTTCTTTTTGAGTGATACTGCCCTGAAGGTGTGTTCCACCCAATTGATTCAGCTCGGGATAGTTTCCTCGCTGAAAGGTGACAACCTCATGCCCCAACTTCAAGAGTCGGCGGGTGATGTTTCCACCGATAAAACCACCGGCACCCGTCACGAGGCATTTCATGAAATAGTCCTGCCTGCCATGAGAGCGAGCTGCTCTCGCTGGATTTTGGCATTGTGCCGTATGTCGACAGGAAATGGTCCTGTAATGACGATACGGTCAATTCCGCGGGTCAGCGGGTTTTCATGTGCTTGCATTAACAGATCCTGTTGGATTTGAGCATGGCTCATATTGGAATCCGGATCAGGCTCGACGCAGAGAACCGGTCGTTGATCGTCAGTGGGGCCCACTCCGACAAGAGCGGTACGAAAAACACCCGGATGGGTTTCAAAGATCCGCTCCGTGGCCACGGTATCCAGAGGTCCCTGAGAGGTCATCACTCTCTGACTGGTGCGGCCTCTGAACCAGATCTGATTGTCAGTATCTTTCATGCCTATATCACCGGTGCGATGCCAGATTCGGTTTTTTTGATCTGTAAACTTATGGACTGCATCCGCTTCCTCGTCGAACAGGTAGCCTCTACTGATGGTGGGGCCAGAAACCCAGATTTCACCTATGTGACCATTGGGCAGGCTGCCTTCGTTCGGCTTTCCTCCGGGTTCGACAATTTTGAGATCGATCCCGTCAACGGCTGATCCAATGCAGACGCCATTTCCCGCTGAAGTGGCCTCATGAGTTGCGAGGATCTGGTCGTGATGAACATGACAGAGAGGCAATCCTTCAGTGGCTCCATAAGGTGTTTCGATGGATGTCTCTGGTGAAAGGTGTTGGCTCAGCGTTTCGATCGCTCCATGTCTTGCCGGAGCACCTGCGCTGATGACCCGTTTCAATCCTCGGAGTAGTTTCCCGGTTTTTTGAAGATGCTGGGAAAGTGTACCGAGAAGTGCCGGGGAGGCGAAAAGGTTGGTCACTTCGTAGCGCTCGATCAGGTCGAGAAGGTGCTGTGGGTTTGCATGAGCTGGCCGGGTAAAGTCCATCACCGGGACGGTGGATGTCATTCCCATGGCAACACCAAAGAGTCCAAACAGGGGAAAAGTGGGCAGGTCCACTTCACCCGGCTGCAAGCGATGGCATTTTGAGAGCGCATCGACTTGAGCTTCCAATTGACCATGGTGGGCGATGGCACCTTTTGCGGGGCCTGTACTCCCCGAGGTAAAGAGAACCGCAGCGATCTCGTCTTTTCCCAAGACCGGACCTTCATAGGGAATCTGGTCCGGAATCTTTTTTCTCAGTTGATCAAGCTTCCATGTATCCGGTGGGAAAGGTCCCGAGCCGACACCAAAACGGTGACGAATGGTGCTTCTTCCCCAACCCAGTACCAATCTTGCCCAATGTGCTTTGGCGATTCCCACGAAAGCTTCCGGACGAGCCTTGTCGAGACAGGATTTCAAACCTGAGATACCCAGTCCTGGATCGATGAGGATGGGAGGAGCTCCAATCCTCAACAGAGCAAAGGTGCAAGCAAGAAACTCACGGCCGGGTTTGACCATCAAGACAGTACGCATTCCCCGGCGAATTCCGCGAAGTAACAGGGCATGGCAGGTTCTGTCTACCAGAGCCTCCAGTTCCGCAAAGGTTCGTTCTTCACAGCGACCCTTGTGAAACTCCCGAACTGCGATCTGTTGGGGTGACTGAAGTGCATATTCCCGCAAGCGTCGATCAACCCCTGCCTGCGGTTGTCCCGAGAGATTGACGGTGGTCAAACCATTCCTCCACGGATCCGGTGTTCTGTACGGAACTTGCGAACAATAGGCAAGATTGTGTTGGGGAATTCATCGAGAAGAAGGTGACCTGCTTCTGGCCAACTGTGAACTTCGGCATTCGGCCAAAGTTTGAGCCAATGATCCCGGAAGTCGGTATTGAAAACCGGATCCTTTTCACCCCATAGAAGTAACAGGGGAAGGTGTTTTAACTGATCCAGATTTTGTTCCACCTGCAGCAATGTTTCCCATGAGGGGTCTGCAGCGCTGACGGGGATATCTTCGACAAATCGGTGAATAGCAATTCGGTCAGATGAGGTGGGGTATGGGGCCTTGTAACCCGCCTTTTCCGCGCGCGAAAATTTGCGTGTTTTGACACCGATGAGAAGTGTACCGAGGAGGAAAGCATTCGCTTTACGGATTAACCACTCTCCCAAAAAGCCCCTGGCTGGACCAAGGATTGGCGGGAAAGACATTCCGGGTTGAAGAGGGAAAGCAGCCGTATTGATGGCGACCAAATGACTGAAACGGTCGGGATTGCGTCCCGCGACACCAAACCCGATGGCCCCGCCCCAGTCATGTGCGATCAGGGTTGCTCCAGAATTGACGCCCAGGTGATCGAGGAGTCCCTCGAGATCTTCGATCCTGCTTTTGAGACGGTAATCGTAGCTTTCGGGTTGGGGTTTGTCGGAAAGTCCACATCCCACGTGGTCGATGGCGATCACTCGATTCATGGTCGAGAGTCCGCGGATCATATTGCGAAAGTGGAAGGACCATGTGGGATTTCCGTGAACACAGACGATCGGTTCCCCTTCACCTTCGTCCACGTAGTTGAGGCGAATGCCATTGCCCCGGTCCCAGGATTTCCCGGTGAAAGGATACTCTTCACTGAAGCTACACTGTTTCATCGCCACTCCCATGCGAGCATTCTGCAAACGAGACCACTTCCGATTCCCAAAAAAGCCACACGGTGACCGGGAAGAAGGACTCCCCGCTCTGCGGCCAATGCGGCAGTCATCGGAATCGATACGGTACCGATGTTGCCCAGAAACGGGAAGGTGATGTAGTCCTGTTCCGGGGAGATCCCCAGAGACGGCAGAATCTCCTGTCTGTGGGCAGAACCAACCTGGTGGCAAATAGTCCGGTCTACCTCTTCTGAGCTCCAATTCAGAGTCTCCAGAAATTGATTCCAGGTTTTCAGGCCCAAATCGACACCATGGCGCAGAACGCCGATGGCATCGGTTTCCATGTATTCGGTACGTATTGCAGGATCAGTCACCGAGTCTTCCGATTTTACGCCCCAGCGGCAGAGTTCATGCCACCTGGAATCGGTTCCCTGCGCTGACCCCACGAGGCGAGGTCCCTGATCACTGACTTCGGAAGAAACCAGTAACAGTGCTGCAGCCCCTGATCCACCTGTCCAGGTGGCGAGGGACCTGGTAAAGAGATCGATATCAGGCTGACGATTCAAATTTTCGCAGGCGATTTCGACGATATCACGGGCACTTTCACAACTGACGACGAGAGTCGTTTTGTGGCGACCTGAACGAATCGCGTCTTCAGCCAGAACGATGGCATCCATCGTTCCCAGGCAGGCGTTTGAAAGATCATGGAGTTCCAGGGGATGGATCGCTCCAAGCTGATGGGCAACAGCACATGCCGTCGCAGGTTCGAATCCCTCTCTGCAAACTCCGGTGTAGATCAAGCGGTCGACTGATTCGATGGACATGCCTGCCCGATCGAGCGCTTTCTGACATGCTCTCGCAGCCATTGCGGAGATGGAGGTTCCTGTTTCCCACCAGCGCCTCTCACGAACACCCGTAAGTTGCTCGATCTGACCCCGGGGAATGCCGAGGCGTTCCCAAGTAGAAGCCATCCGCTCCTCGATGTCTGCGCTGGTGACAACGCACGGTGCCATTTCGACCCCGAAGGCCGCAAGGTGCAGATCTGGCCTCATGTTCATGACTCTCTTCTGCGTTCGAGGGTGAAATCTTCCATGCTGTAGATCGGAAGACCATCGACGACGAGCATTCCATCTGCACGCAGGAAACCGCGCTCATCATCTATCTCGTTGATCTGCGCTTCAACCGTGACTCTCTTTCGATCTGGAATGACTTGTCCCCGATAGGTCCAGCGGTGTTCCATGCCACAGACAATACTTCGGTGGACGTATTCTCCATGCTGTCCCCAGCGATCTCTGGCCACTTCTTGCAACAATTGGAGCATCGACTCGAGACCGAGGCTGCCGGGCCAAACGGGATCACCCATGAAGTGGGCTTTGAAGAACCACGCCTCAGGATTCACATCGATCGCTCCCCGAATGAAACCGAGTCCGGCAGTTCCGCCATCCGGAACGTAGAGCTCAACCTCGTCAAGCATGCGGAATTCTTCAGAGGGACCGGGAGATCTCTGTTCAAGAGAATAAAACTTGCCCTTGAGTGCCTCACGGGGGGGGACATTTCGAGGCGCTGCTCCGGGAAGCCCCACCTGTGCTGCGAGTGCTTCCGAAGGAAAGAAACCGAAATAGGTTTTTCCCCGATAAAGAGGACCCTGCGAGTCATCCACTTCCAGATCGAAGTGCTGAATCCACATTCCTGCACCATGATCGGCGGCTGTCATTTTGACCCGAGTCGTCAGCAATCCTGTTTCAGGTGTGATGGGACGCAACAAAGTTGCCTGTCCTCCAAGATTTCGGAAGTGAAGTGGAACGTCCTCTGTCAATGCAGATCCCACGTAGCCTGCCAGCCAACCGCAGGGTTGCAGAGCAATCTCCAGGAGAACAGCAAAAGGCATTTCACCACTGCCGCCTGCAGCGAAATACCACGCATCACTGGGAACCCAATATTCTGCGGTACACTCTGCACCAGCCTCGACGACCCACGGATTTCCCTTCACATCGACAATCCGGTCGAGGAAGCAATACGGTGGGCCGGGTAAGCGAGCGATGAAGCGGTCCCCGTCAAAAACTTGATAGCGATCCCCGAAAGCGACGGAAGGAAGTCCAGTAGCAAATGAAAGAATTTGCTCATGACTGTAGAAGGTCGGTTTATCCGAGGCCACTGGAGGGAGATCACCGCCTCCACCTGGAGAATCCAATGCGATGGCCGGAGTGTTTTCTATCTGTTTGACGGGTGACTCCTGTGACCACAGATCCCTGATACGGGTTTCGTCAAGGCCTGCCAGTCGCAGGGACAGCCCTTCCATCTCAACGATGGGGCGTCCATCCGCGAGCATCAGTGCGCTGGCTATGACGTAGGGCTCGGGTCGGAAACCGATCTCGTGTACATGGACCTCATAGCTGACACTGCGGGTATCAGCAGTCACCTGGCCCCTGCAGCGAAGTCTGCCCGCTACTTCAGGAACAGGCATTGCGGAAATTTCATCGGCTTCACCGACCCAACCCCAACTCATCAGCAATACCCTCAAGGTATGAATACAACTTTCATACATCAGGGTACCTGGCATCACATTGTCGTCAGTGAAGTGACAGGTCAGGAACCAGTCGTCGGGGTGGATGGCCAGTTCTCCCTTGACCATGCCCAACTTGTAATCTCCTCCGCTCGGATCGAGTTCGGAGATCTGATCAATCAGTGTCATTTTACCGCCAGGCAGCGTCCATGGTCTGGAGAGTTGGCAGCGCTCGAAAGCGGGTCCCAATGACGCTGCCAGATTTCCCTGGCGCAGCAATTCCAACCGGGCTGAGTCCAGAGTGCTGACATTGTTCGGTGCCGGTGGCTTCCAATTCATGGGAGCTTTTGGCTGTGGTCTCGGGCGGTGAGGAGATTGGACGATTCCACGACCTGATGCCAACTCTTCCGGAGAGAAGAATCCTGCACATCCATCTCGCATCGTCAGGAAAGGTTCTCCATCCACAGTTGCATCAAATCGAAAGCGGAAGAGCAGGGTTCGGTCCTGCTGGAAAAATTCATCGATGTGAATGTCGTAAAGGATCGTTTTTCCGGCCTTGGGGAGATCTGAGTAAAAGGTCACCTGTGCATCGAGCAATCGGTAGACGGAAAGTCCCCGAGTATGCAGGTCTGCTCCGAGATAACCGGAGAGGAAAAGATCTGCTTGACCACTTTCTACAGCGATCGAAGTGGGAATCCTCCCCGAATCCAGATACCAGCCGTCCTCCAGAACGTCATGCTCAGTCACGATGTGACCGCTACCCAAGGAAAGAGCCTCGCCATTCAGGGACAAGATTCTGTCAACGAGCATCAAGGGCTCATCCGGTAGTCTGACTCTTGTTGGAAACTGATCTGCTTCTCCATGAACAGGGCCGAGGACTGGGCCGACCTTGCCACGGGCAAACTCGAGACATTGCGAACGGTCGAAAAGGACCGGTTTAACCGTGGAACTGGAAGGGTCTCCGAGTGTTTTAGTCTCCAACACGGGTACAGGTGTGGACTCCGTCAGTGGAGTTGGCACTGGTTGGGCAGAAACTGATTCGACCTCCGGTGACGGATCGACGACGACAGTCGCATTCTGTCGTCTGCCCATCGCCTTTTGCAGTCGGGACTGCAATCTCTTGCGGCGGTCATCGCCTGGGGCCCCGGTGGGAGAACCAATGTCCTGAGAGGGATCGTTTCCAGAACTGATGGGGTTTTGTGTTGATGGAGCCATGGGAGTGGTTGCTTCCTTTGAAGCGTTCCCTTCCACGAAGTCTCGTTTGCTGGAGGTCTTGGAATCGGTTTCGGGTAAATCGGCCACTTCTGAAACCGGATAAATGGACAGGGAATCCTGTAGTGGAAGCCTGCGCTTCATCGACGGAGGAAGAGCCGGGATGTGACGGGGTCCTCTTCCATCCGATATCTCAACCAGAGGACCGGAGGATTCTCTCACCGATGGATTTTGAAGCATTGCGCTGAAGTCGACCGGTTTGCGTTCGACGGCGCAGGTGAGCAGTAATCGGATCAAACTGAGCTCTTCTGATTCACCGCGCCAGAAGAGGGGAAGAGTTCTGTAGTTCTGTGAGCCGAGAATCTTCCTGATCAATCGGGAGCAGGAGGCTCCGGGACCTGGTTCGATGAAGATTCGGGTTCCCTCTTGCCACATCGATTCAATGAGATGGGGGAAATCGAATCCATTCAGGGCCTGTTTCAGAATCGAGTCAGCGATCGCTGAAGAAGATATCTCCAGCGGCTTTCCCGTTGCAGTGCACAAGAGTTTC
The DNA here is from genome assembly GCA_029976805.1 of bacterium. Classification (GTDB taxonomy): domain Bacteria; phylum Planctomycetota; class UBA8108; order UBA1146; family UBA1146; genus UBA12191. The sequence goes on along the minus strand of JAPOLY010000002.1, from coordinate 17,637 downwards.
GCCGGATGATCCTGGGTTGAAACCGGCCATTCATGGAGTGAACGGTATTGATCGCGAACTTCATTGACGAGGGGGCAGTGGACAGAGGTGACACCGGAGAGTGGTACCGCGGACCAACCGGTGTCCTGAATCAACTGGTGCAGATCTGATGGATCTCCACCGAGGACGACTTCGTCAGGTGCGTTGGTGAGCAGGAGAAATACTTTCAGAGATTGCTTTCCGAGGGTTGCTTCCACGACAGCACGGGGGCGATCGACGACGACCGCCGCCCACGGTTCATCCGGACCTTCTCCTCCATGCCAGATCTTGCGGGCTGCACGAAACTCTCCACCGAGCCACGTATTGAAGAGATCCCCTTTTTCCAATCGATTCTGCATCTCTTGGCGGTGCTTCCAGACTCCCTGGGCAAAAAGCATGGCGGTTTGTCCGAGGCTGTGTCCACATGCGATCGCGGCTTCGATTCCGAATCCGCGCAAGAGGTCTGTACCAAATCCACCCAGAGCAACCTGAGCCAGAATTTCTTTGCGTACGTCCTGGGGAAGAGGAGTTGCAGGACTCCAGAAAGAGGGGTCAGACAGCATCCGATGGAGCATACCGCCGTCACTGCGGGTGGAGGTCAGGGCACCCGAAAAACGGGTGAACAGCTCACGACCTGCTCCCGGATAGAGACTGCCCGAACCGGGATAAACAAACCCGGTCTCCCCTGTGAATCCGAGTGCGGTGGGGTGTGAGCGAATGACTTCCCAATTCTCTCCACGGAGATCACGTTGTCTCTCGACGGGGGTCATGCGGGCACTATCGAGCGCTTGACGCAATGAATCCCGGTCATGGAAGAGGATCCCGAGAGCCTGTGGAGCCCTGTATTGAGGGGGATGATCCTGCATCCATCGACGGGTGATCTCTCCGGCAGAAAGTGCGGAGAGATCCATGGAGCTCAGCCACTGATCGACTTCTTCCAGAGCATGAAGGGGGGTTGTTGATTCACTGAGGATGAAACCGAATGGCAATTGGCCGTTTGCCGAAATGTGAAGATTGTCTAGTGGAGAATCTTTCGCTTCAACAGTCGTTTCTTCCATCTTCATCAACAAAGAGCCGTGATCCCCCAACCGGCCCCGGAAATCGACACGCACGGAAGCCTTGCCCGTGAGAGCATTGAGCCAGGGTATGGGTGGACGTTCGGCAGAGTTGCTTGGCAGTACTGCAGAGTCAAACATGTGCAAGCCCTGAATGACGGAGATCAGGGGAGTGGTACAACCACAATTTTCCAGGGAGTCAGGCAGGGAAACGACTCGGGTGCCGGGGATGAGGGTCGCCATCGACAGATTGACCGGATGATCACTGGTGCTTAAAACGATGTCAGGCCGGCTGTTTTTCCACATGGCCAACTGGGTCGCTCTTTCGGCGGGAAGCGTTCGGCTTCCCGCGGAGAGACTGTCGGCTGCAGCACAGCCAGTCCCTTCAATGATCCCATGGATCTTCTTTTGAGTATCCCGCGCATCGTCTACCCGTTGAAGAATCAAGGCCGCGGCGGCATCCGAGCGTACCTTGATGCCATCCCGGGCATCACAAACTCTGGAAATGATATCGAGTCCCAGGTCCGCAGCAGCCACGACGGCGGTATCACAGGTTCCCTCCTGCAATTGATGGATCGCCTGCTCAAGAGCCCGAAAGCCCCCAAGATCATCGTTGCTGACTGTGTGTGATGGTCCACCTGCACCCAGATCTCTCGCCAATCGGCTGGCAGCGATGCTACCCAATGCACCCATGACCCTGTTGGCGTCAAGGGGCAGGCATGATTCATCCTGAAGGGTCTCAATCCAGCGTTCGACATCGTTTTGGCGCGCTTCGATACCCAAGTCCTTGAGCCATGCACGTCCCTTTTCAGGAAGCATCCAGCGGAGGTGGAAAAGGCTGCTGCGGGGGTCCAGTCCCAAGCCGACGAGAACAGAAGTGGATTCCCCTATTTCTTCCAGACCGGAGTGCTCGATGGCTTCGCGAGTCACCTGAAGAAGAGCCAACTGCTGAGGAAGCAATTCTTTCATCTCTGTGGGAGGGATGCGGAATTCAACTGGAGATCCCTGCAACTTGCCAAAGGCCAAACCATTCGGGAGCTGGATTCCCTCTTCACCGAACCAGTTGGAATCGGGGACACCAAAGTGACCCGGGTAGTCACCTTGAGATTCTCCCTGCTGATCAAGATTGAGAAGTACCGGGCGAGAACTCTCACGCCCCTGCAACGGACCGGCAGAGAGCCCAAAGCCGATGACTGCGATGGCCGGCTTTTCCAGAGGACTCCGTGGTTTCAGTTCGCTGCGAATCTCAGTATTTTTCGGTTGGTACTCTTCCACAAGGAGATGGGCATTGATGCCACCAAAGCCGAATGCACTGACGGCACTGCGACGTGGTCGACCATTTTGCTGCAACCACGGTTCCGCAGACCCGGGAATCCTGAACGGTGAGTTCTCAATGGGAAACTCACCGGGAGTGTCCCTTTGGTCGGGGAGTGGAGGGATCTCTCCATTTTGCATCGACAGGATGACCTTGATCAAACCTGCACTACCTGCAGCAGTCAGAGTGTGACCAATCGATGATTTGATTGAGCCAAGGGCGCACTGACCACTTTGCCACTCATGACCATCCCACAGGTTTTGAAGACTCTTCAGTTCAGTGGCGTCTCCCACAGGTGTCCCTGTGGCATGACATTCGATGTAATCGACTTCATTGGGAGACCAGCCGGCTTTGTCATATGCCTGACGCATCGCACGGACCTGGCCCTCACCAGAAGGAGCCAACAATCCACCGGAGCGGTCGTTGGAAAGTCCCCAACCCCGGATGACACCGTGGATCTTCTCTCCTGCCTGCAACGCATCTTCGAGTCGTTGCAGACGAAGGATTCCTGCTCCTTCACCCACCACGAGCCCTTGCCCGCGGGAATCGAGAGGTCGACATCGACCTTCAGGAGAGAGGGCCCGTAACTGGGAGAATCCCATTTGAGTAAAGAGAGCATCCGGTCGCGAAACTCCTCCAGCGAGAACCTGATCGCATCGGAAGGCGAGAAGATCTTCACAGGCGCGGGCGACGGCATAGAGTGCCGAAGCACAAGCCGCATCGAGAGTCCATGCACCGGATCTCAGGCCCAGGGCAGCCCGGAGTGCTGCTGCAGGGAGGGATGCATCATGTCGATCAAGAGAGTGGCAAGTGGGGACTCCACGGGGACGACGGTCTTCGAGATTTTCTTTTCCAAGTATAGACTCTTCTAGCGTGTCGCCGATGATCGCTTCCGCCATCGCTGAGGTCGACTCGGTGGGCAGCAGCAGTTGACCCAGAATGATCTGCGTACGGTCAGGGTCGAGGCGATCCCTCGATTCTCGGCATGCGCTCAGTCCTGCGTGGACAGCCAGTTGAACGGAGGGGTCGAGGGCCTTCAGGAGATCTGGGGACAACGCTCCGGATCGCAAGTCGATGGAGGGCAAGTCAACGAAGGCTCCACGAACTGCACGAACGCAGTCCTTCTGAGGTTCTGAACCGCCATTGGCAGAGGTCGGTGGCAGCGTCCAGCGCCCGGGAGGAACCTCCTGGGTGTGATCCTCCCCGTCTCGAACCATCTTCCAGAATTGGGAGTCACTTTCCGCTCCGGGAAAAATGAACCCGGTACCGACGATGGCGATCCCATTCAAGACGAAGCCTCTTCGCTCAATTCCTGCTGTTGGAAGGCCACCTCCAATGCAGAGTCAATCACGACTTCTGCATCCGTGAGGGTGATCAATGGCAAACCAGTCTCGTTGAGGATTTCAGCACTGGCTTTTGCAGAAGAAGGGCTGAATCGATCGATTTCGATTCTGGTTTCCAATTCACCGACTCTGGCATTGCCGTGGACTCGAAGTTGACCGATGGCACACGGAAGACAGGGAGCTCCGACAATTTTGTCACTCCAGACGATCAGAGCTTGAAAGATGGCATCGATCCGCAGGGGGTCGACCAGCCAGAAGGGTAATAGAGGGGAGCGGAATCCATTTCCGGGAGGGGGAGTTCCCTTGGCAGTAAAAGTGATTCCGTCACTGGTGAGACCCAGGACTTTTTCGAGGCATCGGAAACTCTCGCCATGGAAGAGTGCGCTGGAGTAATCATGTGTGGGAGGAGCATCAAAGGCTTTCAGGTGACAGCTTGCAGGCTGTTGATCCCCGAGCAGAACTTCCGTACGGACATGAATCCGCTGTGGATTCGCCCCACTGCGGATTTCCACGGGAACACAAAGCATGCCGTCTCTCGGTTGCGGAGTCCCGCAGTGGAAGGAGAGCTGGGCGATTTCCCGCGCCCCGATCACCACTCCCTTGAGGACCCTGAAGTTATCCACTCCCACAAACTCGAGACCGGGATTGCGATGAGAGGCGACCTGCGCACACCACTCGAGAAGCAATGCCGCCGGGATGACCGCACGCCCCTGCAGAACATGATCTCGCAGGGTAGGGTCACTGATACAGGAAATTTCCAACTGTAATTGTTCTTCCCAGAGTGTTTCTGTCAACGGCGCGGAAGTCGCAGGAGACGCTGACGGTGATTCGGGGATTTCTATCAGGGGTTGGGTGGTTTTCGCAGACGATCCGGAAGGAGTGACTTGGCGTTCCGGTTGGGGACCTGGAAAAGTGGTGATTTCTTCGAGGAAATTAGCGCGCTCACCATGCTGACAGAGGGCCAGATGATGAACCTGATTGACTGAGCCGATTTGACCAGCGAAGTGTTCCGCTCCCGATTTCAGAGGAATCAGGCCGACGCCTTCTGAATGAAAGAGGTCGCGCAGTCCACTTTCGACCATTCCCCCATCCCAGGGGCCCCAACCGATGCTGCCTACATGGCAGGAGGGCCTGTCGACAGCCGTTTGGAGTGCGATCTGGTTCAGTGTCTCATTCGCAGCGGCGTAATCGGATTGACCTTTTCTTCCAAGGGTTGCCGTCGTCGATGAGAAGAACTGGACCAGTTTGAGATGATCATTTTTACAGAGGTGCAGGAGGTTCTGTGCAGTTTCGACCTTGGTTTCCCAGACCTTGAGGAAATCGGCATCCGATTTCTCAACGATCCATCCATCCGCAAGAACACCAGCACCATGAATGACTCCACGTACTTCTCCATGTCGGGTTCTCGCCTCAGCAAGAATCGCAGACAGTTCAGGGAGTTGACGCCCGTCGACTGAGCGGTAGGTGACCTGACATCCCCGGGATTGCCAGTCCTTGATCCTGCCCTGAATTTCCCGGGACTGACGGATCATATTGGCTTCCTTGCGGACTTCAGCAGGAGTTCTCGATCCAGTTCCAAGAGCAAAGAGTCGTGATTCCAGATCGGCATCGGCAACACCGACAGCCCACTCCGGTTCATTTCCGGGCTCAGGAGTTCTGCCCAAAAGATAAAGGGCTGGACTGCAAACCCTTGTCAGTGCGTCGAGACACTCTGCAGTGACTCCTCGGGCTCCTCCGGTGACGACGATCAGGTCACCGGATTCGATGGGAACACGCTGCTCTGCGGGGGGGGAAATCGGATTGAGGGACCAGCCCTGTCGACCGTGTCGACCCAGGCCGACAAAAGTTTCGTCTCCATGGAAAATCTCTGCAACGATTTCACGACCGACGGTTCCCTGATCGATCCCGTTGTGATCAAGGTCGATTCCACGAACGATGAAATCGCTCCATTCGCGCACTGCGCAGCGGGCGAGACCGAGGAGTGCTCCACCCAGAGGATCATGTTGAGAATTATTTCCATTACCCCAGTTTCCGCCCAGACGAGTGACGAAATGGGCGGAGGAAAGTCCTTGAGGATGATGACGCAGGCACTGGCCAGCCACTCTCAGCCAGCGGAACAGTTCGATGGGTTCAGAAGCTTGGGGTTCGGCTGATCCGATGAGAACAAATCCGCTGATCTCATGCTGGTGGGGTGAAACCTGATCAAAGTCCCGAAGACTCCAGGGGCGTGCATTCACTCCCCGTTCCGTCAGTTCCTCGACGATCTGTTCCCGTACCAGAGGGTCATTGCCGATGACCCACCAATCCAACTCTGTGTCGAGGATCCTTTGCGTTTCGGTATCCCGCGCAGCGAGAGGTGTGGTCGCGGTGACCGCAAAATTCAGCAGAGGGAGATCTGCGACCGGTTCCAGTTTTTTGGGCTGAACCGAATCAGTCTGCAGTGGCGCGTGCCCGGCATTCTCTGGATCTCCCCCGGAGTACCAACCGGCGATATCCGAGATGGATCGGAGTGAGCCCAGTTGGTCTGCAGGGATTGCGGTCAGATCCGGTCGGTGTTGACGCAAGGCGGAGAGGATTTCGACCCTCTTGATGCTGTCGATGCCCAGGTCCGCTTCCAGATCCAGATCGGTTCCGATTGCTTCAGAGGGATACCCGGTTTTTTCAGCGATGACATCGAGGAGCAGGGTTTCCAATGAATCGCCGGCAACTGGAGAGTGCGTTTCTTCTGTTGACGGGAGAGCAATCGTGGATGTCGGATTGCTGTCTTCTACGACGGAGTTCCGGGGGGCGGGACTGGAGCCACCAAGAGCGTTCACCAATTGATCGATGGTTCTCAAAGAGCCTAATTGCTCCGGCGGCAGTGTAGGAAGATTCGGATCGACCTGCCGCAAAGCCGACAGGATTTCGACCCGCTTGATGCTGTCGATTCCCAAATCTGCTTCAAGGTCCAGATCCGTTCCGATCGAGTCGCTGGGGTATCCGGTCTTTTCCGCGATGACGTCGACCATCAGTTGAGTGAGACCAGCCGGATCTTCATTTTTTGGCGGCGGCCCAGCGGCAGCTGGTTGGGAGGAAACGATCGGAGTGGCAGCACCGCTCCCCACGGAGGGGGCATGAGACGATTCGCCGTAATGATTGATGATGGCAGCAATCGATCGGAGAGATCCGAGGGTTTCTGCGGGAAGTGCTTGCAGGTCAGGGCGGTGCTGACGCAGTGCAGAGAGAATTTCCACACGCTTGATGCTGTCGATGCCCAGATCTGCTTCCAGGTCCAGATCGATGCCGATGGCGTCGGCAGGGTAGCCGGTCTTCTCGGCGATGACCTCGATCAGTAACACCCCGAGAGAGTCATTCTTTGACGGCTGTGCCGGTGACGAATCGGCAAGAGCTGGAGTGGCGACTGCAGGCGCAGGATTCTCCTTGGGAATCGGCTGTGCTCCTGAGGTTCCGGAATAGTGATCGACAATCGAGGAAATGGTTCGCAGGGATCCCAGAGTTTCTGCAGGGAGGGCTTCCAGATCAGGTCTGTGCTGACGCAGTGCAGAGAGAATTTCGACTCTCTTGATGCTGTCGATGCCCAGATCAGCCTCCAGATCCAGATTCACATCGATGGCGCTTTGTGGATAACCGGTTTTTTCGGCGACCACCTCGATCAGCAATGATTCGAGTTCGGAGTCCGCTTGTGACTCAGAAGACGGCTGCCTTGGAGTGGCAGGGGCGATGGTTTCGGATTCAGGAGCCCTGTCCGATTGCGGGAGCGTGAGTCCGGGATCGTTGTCTTCACCGGTTTTCAGGAAATGATCGACCAGAGCATCGATGGTTCGCAGGGATCCGAGAACCTCTGGAGCGAGGGTTGGCAGCGAAGGGCGTTGCTGACGCATTGAAGAAAGAATTTCAACACGCTTGATGCTGTCAATGCCGAGATCTGCTTCCAGATCCATGGCGGGTTCAATCGCATTGACCGGGTAACCGGTTTTTTCTGCGACCACCTCCGCCATGAAACTGACCAGAGAATCCCGTTCCATGGAATTGCTGACGGGTGGAGCCGGTTCGGGTGTGGGCAAAGTCGCAGGGGGAGCAGGATTTTGAGGAGGAGAGGCCGCCGCGACAACTTCTAAAGCGGGTGGATCGAAGGTGGCAACAGGAGTTTCCCCCTCGAGGGAACGGGCCAGTGCATCTTCGGCGGCTTGTTGCTGACGATCCAGAACGTCCCGAATCTCCAGTGCTTTTTCGATGGCATCCATCAATGCCTCTTGTTGATCCATCAAACGGGAATCTTCACGGGCCGGAGATGTTTGCTGGAGAGCCATGGCAGGAGAGGGGGCTGTCGTTACGGGTGATTCCATCTGAGGTGAAGTCATGGTTGGGGCAGGCAAATGTGCGGGGGGAGCGGGAACGGGACGCGGTTGACTGTTGGCCAGCCCTTCTCCCGGACGCAAGTTTGCACCACGCAGCCAGACCACGGGTCCTTTGCCCTCAACGGATGCCTTTTGTTGAAGAGGTTTCCAATTAGCCAACTGCACGGCGTAACCGCGCACGGCGATCAAGGCCACTGCTCTCGCAAGAGTGCGGCAATCCGATTCGTTTCCACAGGTGGACTGAACCCGAACCTGTGGATTGCGATCCGTTGCGATCGCCTTGACCAAGCCACTCAGTACTTTTCCGGGGCCCACTTCAATGAAGGTATCTGTCCCCTGCGCAAGCATCGCCTCGATCATTTCCTTGAAGAGAACAGGACGAGCGATCTGGTTGGCAAGAAGAGATCGGCAGCCGGTTTCATCTGCGGGGTAGGGTGTTGCAGAGGAATTGGCAAAGACCGGTGATGTGCTGCTGTTGAACCGTACCTTTTGAAGAATTTCCCCAAAAGGCTGAGCAGCGGAAGACACTCGGGTGGAGTGGAATGCTGCTGCCACCGGCAGAGGTGTACATCGCACTCCCCTTTTTTCGAGAAGGACACGTGCGGCCTCGATGGAATCGGATCCTCCAGAGAGGACGGCCTGTTCCGGGGCATTTCGATTGGCGACCACCAGATCCGGCCAGTTTTCGCTGACGAGGCGTTCCAACTCTTCCAGCGGAAGATGGACCGCCAGCATCGTTCCCGCGTCCATTCCACCTGCTTCAGCCATCAACTGGCCGCGGAAGTTGGAGAGCTGATGGAAATCGGTATCCACAATCCGTCCTGCGGCTGCGAGTGCGGTCAACTCGCCATAGGAGTGTCCTGCAAACAACTCTCCCCGAACTCCGAGGGTTTCGAGAACCCGATAGAGTCCCAGGCTGATGGCGCCGATAGCAGGCTGTGCCACTTCCGTCTGTCTCAAGCGGTTTTCCTGTTGAGTGAGCGCATCGCTCCACGATCGAACCGGCCAGATTCTCGAAGAAAGTCCCGAATCTTCATGAGAGTTCCAGAAACTGGCTTCTGCCTTGTCCACGGTGTGGATCATTTCCGGGAATCGACACGCTTCATGGCGACCCATGTCTACCCGTTGGGAACCCTGTCCGGGGAAGATTACGGCCAGGGGCCCCCGTGGTGCGCCATGGTCACGATCGATTCCTGCTGGTAGGTGCCAGCGGGGTTCCGCTTCTCTTTCCAACTGTTGAAGAGCCTGGCTCAGCAGTTCGCTGGGATTCGAGTTCTCATGAAGAGTGATGACCAAACGATGCTGGGAAGCGGATCGGAATGACCGGCGTGTCTCGCGGGCAAGTGCATGGTGTGACTCTTCACTCTCTGCTGCATGCCAACGCTTTTGGAAGTCCCGGATGGAATGCGCCAACTGGCTGGAGTCGTCAGCAGAGAAAGCGATCAGGTCACTGACGCCCAGCCAATCGGCTTCACTTCGGCTCGATTGACTCTCTTCGAGAACGGCGTGGAAGTTACTTCCACCAAAGCCAAAGGATGAGACGGCGGCACGGCGGGGATGACCCGGTTTTGCGACCCATGGACGTGCGGTCTCTTCCACATGAAACGGACTTTGGGAATCAGCCAGTGTCTCCAGTGGTCGCCGAATTTTGAGGCTCGGCGGTTGTACTTTGTGGTGGAGGGCGAGAACGGCCTTGATTAGACCGGCTGCTCCAGCTGCCGCTTTGGTGTGACCGATCTGAGACTTGACGGATCCCAGTGCGACACTCCCTGGGCGAGATCCGGATTGCCGATACAGTTCGTCGAGTGCCTTCAGCTCTGTGGCATCTCCTACTGCAGTTCCGGTTCCATGTGCCTCGACCATTTGGATCGTTTCCGGGGAAACTCCCGCCAGTTCATACCCATCTCGCAGGGCTCTCTGTTGACCCGGGGAAGTGGGGGCGTAGATGGCCGCGCCTTTTCCGTCGGAGGAAGTTCCCACTGACAGAATTCTGGAATAGATCCGGTCTCCGTCCCTTACCGCATCTTCCCAGCGCTTGAGAACGACAACACCGATCCCTTCACCGAGAACGGTACCGTCTCCCTCCGCATCGAAGGGGCGAGCGTCGCCTGTGGGCGAAAGAGCCGGAGTTTTTGAAAAGCACATGTACATGAAGATGTCATTGAAGGTGTCAACTCCACCGGTAACGACGAGGTCTGAACGACCGTTTTTCAATTCGAGGCTCGCAAGATGCAGCGCCGCCAGAGAAGAAGCACAGGCCGCGTCGGTCACACAGTTTGTTCCGTGAAGGTCGAGTCGATTGGCGATTCGTCCGGCCACGACATTGCCCAGCAATCCCGGGAAAGAGTTCTCCTGCCAGTCGACGTACCCCTCGGAAATTTTCCGCACCACTTCAGAGGCGATTGCGTCATCCACTCCCGATTCTCGCAATGCTTTCCACCACAGAGGATGACCCAGTCGTGCACCCAGCGGGATTACCAGTTCCAATGCGCCAGTGACACCGAGAATCACCGAAGCTTTTTCCCGGTCGAATGTTTTCTGGGCGTCATATCCAGCATCCTGAAGCGCCTGTTTTGCCGCAACGAGACCCAGAAGTTGCGAGGTATCGGTCGCCTCAAGATCCCGGGGAGTGATGCCGTATTCCAGAGGATGAAATGGAATGGGGGAGAGAAATGCTCCGCGGTTGCCATAGGTTCGATCAGGGGAATTTTTATCCGGGTCATGATAGTCGTCCGGAGTCCAGTAGCCGTCGGGGACCTGACCCACATGGTCTGACCCTGCACGCATTCCGGCCCAGAAGCCATGGCGATCATGGCTGCCCGGAAAGAGGCAACCGAGACCAACCACTGCAATGGAGTCCTCTTTGGGAGTGGAATCTGAGAAAGAAGAGTTCTTCATCAACGATACCTCACGGCTGAATTCGGCTGTTTGTCGAGAGTGAAATTCTTGAGTGCGAAGTCGGGAGTGGCCCAGGGACCTGCAGGGATGGCGCAACCCATCCTCTGGAGATCGAGAAGTCGCCAATGCAGTGCGGCACCCTGCATCAGGGCTTCAGCGACGGTCGCCACTTTTCTGGAGGAAGCAGGTTCCAGAGAACTGCCCTGAACCCATTCATTGAATGCTCCCATGGCAGGTCCGCACCAGACCTGATAATCGAGAGCCCTGTCAGCGATTCCGCGATTGGCCCAGTCGGAGGATTTTCCCAGGTACCAGCGGAAGACCAGTGCCATTTTATGGTGAGCGTCCTGTTCAGCTCGATGAACCTGTGAAGGTTCTCTTTCGAGGAAGAACTGGCGAGTCAGTTGCCAAACTTCCTCAAGGGGCATACGGAAAATTTCTTTTTCGATGCGTTGTCTGTCAACGCTGGAGAGCTCATCGAGAGATGAATGATTTCTGTAGAGCTCGAGGAGCCTTTTGGCTCTTGGACCAAACATGGTTCCCCTGCGAAGGACTTGCAGGTGAACGCCCATTTCAAACATGTCGGAAGCCGGAGCCATGATGACATCCGCAGGGCCGGCTTTTGCCAGGTGCTCCCGGACGACATCACTGGTCCCCGATTCAATACAGGACTGGTGAACCGAACCCACGACGACATACCCTGCGCCGAGTGCGAAGGCTGCAGCGATCGCTGCAGGAGAGCCAAGACCTCCCGCTGCACCGATTCGTACGGAATTGACCCTTGGAAGAGTCTTGCCGAGACGGTCGCGCAAATCACAGAAAGCAGGAACCAATGTAGAGAGGGGGCGATTATCTGTGTGTCCGCCCGAATCGGCTTCTGCGGTGAGGTCATCACAGATGGGCCAGTCCTTGGCCCAATTTGCCTGCTCTTCGGTGATCTCACCGCGCTGAAGCCAGCGCTGGACCCATTCTTCGGGAGCGGGGGACAAGAACTTGCTTGCGACTTCCAATCGGGATGCCTTGGCCATGATGGAGAGATCGGAAATCACTTCACCTGAGGCCAGGCGGCGGAGGCTTTTCAGTCTCATTTTGACGAGTGGTTCTGAGAGGTCGATATAGGCGCTTGCTTCAACGTGCCGAACGCCTCGTTTCAGCAGGAGTTCTGCTACATCCGATTCAATCGTCGGCTCCGAAGGACTGTGGATCAGATTGGATCCCCACATTCCCCCGGGGAGGCGTCGATTCAACTCATCGATGGCCTCTTCAACCCTGGTCGGGGTTTGCCCCGCTGCACCATAGAAGGCCAAATTTCCGGAGGACGCCAAAGCAGAGACCAGATCGACACTGGCGATGCCATTGGCCATCGATCCACCGACGTAGGCATGGCGCAGTTGGTGTTGTTGGGTGAAGAGTCGGTCTCCGAGAAATTCTGGAGGTGTGGGAGGAAGATATCCCAATATTGAAGTGGGTGCTCCCGCCGTCCTCGATGTTTCGATCGCGTGAAGACGGGGTTGTGAGGGAGAACCGCAGACGAGCCAACCCTTGCCCAAGTCTGCGAAGGCTTTCTCGAATGGGAATTCCAATCCGGGTTCAGAAAAAGGGACGTTCGCTGCCGATGGATTTTCGGGCAGTGAATGCGGATCAGAATGTTCCCCGAATCCGGCTGCCATCGACACCCCCCGAAGTATTGGAACTGGAGACCGGGGGAGACCCCGGCCAAGGCGGTTCAAGATACATCCGGTAATGGGCGGAAGCACCCAGAATGAGGGGATAGAGGACGATTTGGGGACTTCTCCTCAAATCGGTCACGGACGGCCTGACCCGATTCAGGGCTGGACGAACAATTCGTAGGAAAGATCCGCCAAAATCGGTGAATTGGGCCCTAAAACCCTTATCAGGACCATTCCTGAGGGATCAGGCATGACCCCGAGAAGGTAGGGATCGAAGAAGAAGGGTGCTTCTGCGGAAGCGGAGAGGAGCAGGTCCCCACTGGCAGGGTCACGGACCTCCAGTTGGGGGATCAGCGAGGAGCCCTTTCGACGGGCCAGCACCTCAACCTGCAGCGGCTGTCCGGGAGTCACTTCAAGGAGATACCAGTCCTCATCAGAAGGTGAATTCAGCTGACCAGTAACCCTGAAGGCATCTCCGGCAAGAGATGGGGTGGAAGCAGCGGAGTTGTTGCTCTGATCAAGGGCCACATCCTCTTCAATGAGTTGCCCGACGGTCTGGGAGACGACCCGATACAGGTCCGATCCATTTTCGAGACCGTTGTGGGGCAAGATCTCAAGGAGTGTTTGATCCCCCGGAAGTAGATTCGGGTAGTCGAGTCGAACCAATTCGTCATCGACGGTCACTGTCAGTTGAGCCCTTTGGTCAATCCCATTGACGCTGAATCGGATGGCGTCCGTCAGTTCTGGTGACGGGGGTCTGGTGAAGCGCAGCTCCCATGAGGTGGAACTTTGAATCGTTGAAGAGGACGGGCTGATCGACATCAATTGCGATTGACTGGGGGGATCAGGAAGTGCGGTATCAGGTCCGACAAAAGAGAGAGGATTATTTCCACTGGGTCCAATGTTATCTTGAAGACCATCGATATCTTGCCAGGGGTTCCCGCTGTTGAGAGCTGCAGAATTGGCAAGGGGAGTCGAGTCTTCCATGGGACCCTGTCCCGGTTTCCAGACGATGATTCCAACGGGTCCTCCAGTCCTCGTGGGAGGAGGAAGCACTTCGTAACCACCACCGACCAGAGGGATTGATTCACGCAGAATGCCATCATCTGCCAGTTCAATCATGGTCCCAGGACTCTGGGGAAGGGGTGTCGTCGAAGTCAGGATTCCGGATGGATTCCACTCTCCCCACTGAATCTCCACCGGCTCGGCAAGCAGGAGAGTCTCACCCAGAATCGATCCATTGGGCAGGGAAACAGGAAGGTCAGTCCCGGCGACGAGGCTGTACCGAATACTGCCGAGTTCAGTCGCATCAGCCGCATTGACGATGCTGTCCTGACACTGAATCACTCCCCGTGGAGCATCGAGTGAACCCAGGGAATTTCCTGAAATCCAGCAGTGAGTGACGAACAGACTGCAAAGGTCGAGTGCTTCGACTCCCACCCCCGCATTACCGAGAATGTTGCAGTTACGAATCAGCGCTTCCGAGCCATCCGGAATCGATGACACAGAAACCCCGGCTCCACCGTTGACGGTGATCTGATTCCGATTGACCCGAAATGCGGCCGGGGCATCTCCGTCGAGGAATATCCCTGCCAAACCGTTGTCACTGATCCGGGAGTCATCAATTCTGACACGGATATCCAGATCGTCGAGGGGGCTCGAGTCGAGGTCGATCACAATTCCTTCGAGAAAATTACCGGTTACTTCACAGTTGCGAATCTTGATTCTTGTCGCCGAAGGAAGTCCGATTCCTGGAAGATCCCCGGGGATCGATGCCACATCCAGATCGATGCCTTCGTCACCATTGTCAAAAACGCGACAGCGACTGATCTCAACAGAAGAGGTTTCACCAAAGCCAGAGTAGACCCATTGGCTTTCTATGCCCTCATTGAGGTTGTTGCGGAACACGGAATCGTCGATCTGGATTTGCGGAATGCCAACGATTCGCAGTCCTTCTCCATTGCATTCAGAAATGACACAATCAGAGATAAAAGCGGTAACGGTATTTCCTTCAAGGTAGTCCGATCTCAGATCCAGTCCCTGGGTGATCGCTCCGGACATTTGGCAACGGGTGATTCTGCAAATGCAGTCCTCTGCATAGACGCAACTTTCGGCAACCCCATTTCCGCCGAGAATCAGTCCATCGATTCCGCTGAGTTGATCACCGGGACGAATATTGACGAGATCGGTTTGAAAGAGGATTCCAAATTGGCTTGGTTGTTGAACAGGGTCTCTGAGATCGGGATCGAAGCTGCTTTCAAAGCCACCAAAAACCATCATTCCAGAAAGCAGGAAAAGATTCTCCGGGTACAGACCTTCGGCGACATGAATATTCACTCCACCGAGGGGAATGCTGGTCGCGATCGCTTGCCCCATCGTTGGGAATGCGGTTTCAGGGGTGAGCCCATTTGCACCACTCTGGAATGCACCCGATCGAACATAGCGAATAGGGTGTGGGGTGACAGGCCATGAAACCTGCTCAGGGCTGACTTCGAGATCCGAATCTCTGGCGAGTACCAAAACCTCTAACGTGTCTCCATTGGTTAATCCCTCGATCAGAACGTGGTCGGTTCCAGTGACTGAGGTGGTCGGTTGGGAAAGATCAGCAGTGGTACCAAATGGAGTGACGTAGATAAGGTATTCAATTTCGGCCGCAGGGGTCAGGTCGTCGGTCGCTTCATTCCAGCCGACACGGATCCAACCGTCCCCTCCCAACAGATCAGCCACTCCGCCAAAGCGGGGATGGGTGACTTGAGCCAGACCGCTGGAGCCCAGACCCTGAGAATCATCGATGGCGATCTGGTCGATGGTCGGGCGAGCGGGTGGTTCAAACCGACTACATCCGATAATGATCAGCAGTAGAAACAGGATTTGGGGTCTTGATCGCAAGGTTGATGTCCTAAAAGTAATACTTGAACTGAACCGAGGAGAACCAGCTGTCATCCGGTTCGGATCCGAATGCAGAGCCTGGCATGAAATATCCCACTTCAAACTCCATATCGATCTGATCGAAGACATCATTGAGTCCAATGACCAGATCAATTTCCGAGCCGAGGTCACGATCGATTCCATTGGGATCGATCCTCAAGCGGGTTCGCCTTAAAAAGTCTGCTGCTTCCACCTGATTATACTGGTGATAGACGAAATCGACGCTCATGTTTTCATAAGGGCGAACCCCTCCGCCCAGTGTCAAAATGGACATGTTGGAAAGCTCGGGACGAAGCAGGACACCCAGATAACGGTAGGAAGAAATTCCATAGTAGCGGGAATTATTATCCTGATATCCGGTCTGCCGGAAAGAGTGGTCTGTCCCATCGTCCGGGTCGTCATCCCCGGATCCCCAAGCCCAACCACCGAATAAGTAGGGCTTGCCCCACTTGTCGTCGAACCGTCTTGCCACTTTCAAGTCGCAGCCAAACGCGGAGATTTTATCAAAGCCTGTCACTCCTGAAACGTAGGCTGCGTCGGCCCACCAGCGGAGATCTCCATCGAGTGCACGTCCATGTGATTGAATGCCGACAAAGAAGGGCGATTCATTGGGAAGCTGGACGGCAAGATTGGGGTCGAACTTCCGATCCTGAATGATATCGATCAGGTAAATCGAGTGTTGGGTTTTCGATTCCGGGCGGTAAGTCCCTACCAGGATATGTTGATGGCGGTCTTCCAATTCCACAGGAGGATCACCTATGAAGGAAGACCATGAAGCCTCAACGGAGTAGGGGCCTTCCTCCCATCGCAGTCTAATGGCATCGAGAGAAGAGTCGTAAAACCACTCACGGCCCTCGTCGAAATCCATCCTGCCGACCTCAACTGAAAGGGGTTTTCCCAGGATTCCGTTCTGGAAATAGTAGAGTTCCTCAAGACCCCTGTCGTCTTCTGAGAGTGTGACAGCCTCATCATCTTCAGCCGTGGTCGAGTTTTTGGCGCGACCTTTGGCGAAGAAAAACCGATCTGAATCCAAAGACCACAAAGCCTGTAATGATATCGACCACTCCCGGTCTGTCCGATCAGCGAGCAGGTTTTCATCGAGATCCAAGTTGTTACGTTCCTCGAATTCGTAATAGAGCCTGCCCGCAATACCCAACTTCCCATCTAAAAAGGTCTGTCGTGATTTTGGCCTTCTCTCATCTCGGTCAAACATCGGCATCGCGACTTTTCGAAAGACTCCACCCGGAATTTCAGTGGAACTGCCAATCCTGCATGGGATTCCATGAATGGTCAGAATCGGAACTCCATCCTCGTCCAGATCCTGTGATTCCACGTATCCTTCCAACTCAAGTAATCCCATTTTTCTGTCAGCAGGATTTGTGTCCACTTCGATCTCGACAGCCTTGAAAGTTAGTGGAGAAACGAACTGCCCTTCAATTTCGAGACGCCAGTTTTGCTGGATTTCAGAAAGTTCGTGGGATTCGTCGTCGTCTTCAGAATCGTCAAAGTCTGTTTTCTCATCGACAAGAATTGTAAAGGGGCCAACGATGATCTCGGAGCGTTGAAGATTGACAGAAGAAACCGCCCCCTTGATCTCGAGGAACTCGTCATCCTCCTCTTGGACCAGCTTTACTGCTTCAAGAAACTCTCCGTCATATTTACCGTCTATTTCAACTCGTGTTCCAGGAGTGAATCGAATCTCTGGATCATCAGATGTACTGTTCGGTACTTGCATACAGAGCAATAGCGAAATCAGGAGCAATGGATTGGTCATGAAAGGACTCCCTGCCATTTTCCGGAATCTGAAAGCAGTTCGTTCAGATCCTGTTCAAGAATCGCCAAGAGTCCTTCCGGACGATTCCTGCGATAGTAGATCAGTAACAGTCTGGTAAAGGTGGAAGCAGTCCAAGTAACCAAACGATCTTTATCAACATTCAAATCAGCCATCAAACCAGAGATTTCACTGGCGCATTTCTCCCATGGGACGGGCAGCCCCTGGAGTGATCTCAAACGCAGGTGAGCCAGAATATTTCCGGCATCGAGCGCAGGGTC
>JAPOLY010000168.1 GCA_029976805.1 bacterium | reverse complement strand
AGGACTCACCGACGTGCGTACACTTCTGCTGTTTCTGGTTCTAATGGGATTTTGGCTGCTCCTTTCGGGTCAGTTCGACAATACCTTTCTCGTCGTTTCCGGCATCGTCTCCTGCCTGCTGGCGGTCTACTGCTGTCACCGGCTGAACCTGATGAACGAAAACTACCAGCCGGTGGAATCGTTGCCCCGATTCATCACCTACCTGCCTTGGCTGATCGGACAGATCATCCTCGCCAGCCTCGATGTCACCCGGCGATCATGGGGAGCGTCTTCCGCTATCCAACCGCGCTTCGTCAAGGTTCCGGTGAAGATTGATCACCCGCTCGCAAAGACCCTGCTCGCCAATTCCATCTCCCTGACTCCGGGTACCGTCACTGTCGATGTGGAGGAGGATCACTATCTGATCCACGCTCTGACGGATGATGCGGAAGAAGGCGTCCTCGACGGTTCGATGGAGAAGCGTATCTCGGTGATGATTCCCGGCTACAAGCCTGAGAACCCGCCGCAGAATGCGGAGGGTTCACCGTGAAATCCGCCGAATTGATCACCGCACTGCTGATTCTTGCCGGGGCTTTCCTGGCGTTGATCCGAGCCGTCAAGGGACCCACCGTCTTTGACCGGGTCCTCGCAGTGAACGTCTTTGGAACCAAAACGGTCATCCTTCTCGCCCTTCTGGGTTACATCGGCAACCGCAGTGGCTTCCTCGATATCGCCATCCTGTATGCACTGGTCAACTTCCTTGGCACCGTCGCCTTGCTGCGATTTGTCGAGTCGAGGAGGTTCTTCCAATGATGGAGCACATCGCCCATGCCCTGATGATCCTTGGAGGTTTCTTCGCTTTCAGTGGATCCCTCGGCATCCTGCGCATGCCCGATTTTTACTCGCGCCTGCACCCGGCGGGCACCGCCGATACACTCGGACAACTGCTCGTCTTTACCGGTCTGGCCCTGAAGATCATCGCCGTCTCCCTCGCGGATGAAGTGCCGGTGGATGGGCTCTCCATCGGCAAGCTGGTCGCCATCTCGCTTTTGCTCTTCGTCACGACTCCCACTTCGACCCATGCGATTTCCCGTGCTGCTCACCTGCGCGGTGTCAAACCGTGGACCGGAGAAAAGGAACGGGAGGACGCCGATGAGTGATCCCGTTCTGTTGATCAACGTGATCCTGCTGGTGATCGCCGTCGTTGCAGCCATTGCCGCGATGTGGACTCGTGACCTTCTCGGTGCCGTCATGCTGATGGGCATTTACAGTCTGCTGCTCGCCATCGAATGGGCCAACCTGTTTGCCATGGATGTCTCCTACACGGAGGCCGCAGTGGGCGCAGGGGCGGCGACGATTTTGCT
>JAPOLY010000140.1 GCA_029976805.1 bacterium | reverse complement strand
TGGCTGGCGGTGGGACGACGGCTGATGCTCAGGCCCCACCTTCTTGCCCTCAACCTGGTGCTTTTGGTCTGGTGGATCACACGACATGGACGTCCATCACCGCGCTGGCTATGGGTTCTGATTCCAGTGATGACCCTGTGGGCCAATCTTCATGGATCATTCCTGTTGGGGATCGCCTACATCATTGGTGACCTGTGCATCTTCAGTCAGGGACACACCCTGCCGCGGAAGCAACGCTTCATGATTGCGGGTGGAAGCGTTCTGGCCACGCTGATCAATCCCCATGGAGTGGCCCTCTACCTGTTCCCCTTCCAGCTCGCCCTCGATCCGGTTTTTACCGCCGGAGTCTTTGAGTGGCTTCCCCCATGGACCGCCCCCGGATTCATGACGACCCCTGCCGCGATCAGCGGCATCGGGCTCTTCTCTCTGGCATTGTTGGGAAGCGCCCTGCAGGGTTGGGGATCAGAAAACAGTGGACTGCGCGGACTGCTGAAGCGACCCGGCTTTGCCCTTTCCCTTCTGGCCGCCGTGACCGCAACCTTTCTCGCCTCACGCCAACTAAGACATCTGGCTCTGGCTTCCCTGCTTTGGGCTCCGTTGATCGGGGTCCTTTGGGGCACTCTGAACTGGAGAATCTCCCCCTCTCTCCAGAAGGCAGCACTGGCATTCCCGGTTGCTCTCGTTCTACTCCTCGGCTTCCAGGGCTACCCCGCCGGCATCGATGCCCAGGGACAATGGCGCTGGCGATCGATCGGCAGTGGCTGGTCACCCCAAACTCCAGTCATTCCCATCGATACCCTCGTCAATCAATGGGAAGTCTCAGGTGTCCTCCTGTGTGAATATGAATTTGGCGGATTTACCAGTTACATCTCTGGGGGGAAACTGCGACCGACGATGGATTCCCGCAACACGGTCTATACCCCCGAATTTTTCCTCGCGCACGAAGCGGCATTACGCGGTGAAAATGAGGAACTCCGGAAAACACTGACAGAGAAAGCCTCAGCAATTTTGGTTCATCCCGGCAAACCCGGACGACGATCCTTGGAATTGATTCTGAAGCGCTCTCCGGAGTGGGCACTGATCAGCTGGTCTGATTCGTCAAATCTGTGGGTCAACAGGGCTGCTGTCCCCGCCAAATATCGATCGGTCTTGCCCAAGTAGTCTCAACAGTCATCAGCAGGGACACTCTGGGCTATCCGCGGACAGCCTCACCTTCCCTGACCGACAAAAACTTTTCTCCGGCACATTTGATCAGGGTTCTCTCTTCTGAATATTCGAAAAAGAGGTCACTGCACCCGGAGATGATCCGGTCATGGAGTTCTGCGTAGACCACCCCCACCTGATTCAGTGATTCGCGATCGTGGGAAAACAGGTCGAATTCCCCACCTTCGATATCCAGTTTCAGAATACCGATTTCCGAAGGTTCCAGCCCCAGAGATCCCAGAGTCACCGCCGGAACCGAGTGCATCGTGGGCGCATCTGCGTTGTCAAGTGGGCGCTCAACGGCGGTGAAGCCCCACTCACCGGTTCCCCGATTTTTCAACTGGATCGGTCCCTTGTCCCGACCGACCAATGCCCCATGAACGATGCGAAGGTTGTTCATCGTCGACAGATTTTTCTTCAGCAGATCCAGATTCTCAAGGGCGGGTTCAATGACGATGATCTGTGCTTCGGGAAAAAGTTTTCTCAATGCGAGTGCGGAAAGGCCTGTATATCCTCCCGCATCAACAATGACACCGTCGTAATCTGCGGGACAGGCTCTGCGAAGAATCTCAAACTCTCCATACAGACACCCCAAAGCAACATAGAGATCAGGGCTCCCCTTGCGAATCCACACCGGAATCCCATTGATGCGAATCTGGATCAACTGCCCCTTGCTCGCAAAAAAGTATCGGACCCAGTCCTTGGGACTGATACTTTTTTGAAAGAGGTAGTTTTTGAAAACCTGCAGAATCACCCGGATCACCGGTTTCTCCCCTTACTACAGATGCAAGGCACGAATGCATTCGCCAGGTCTATCAAGACTGAATCTCTAATCTTTGGCTCCGCTTTTATAGGCCAATACACCATCGACATAGATCTCAACTTCCTCATTGGTGTATCTGTACCGGACCTGTTGAGTCCCCTCTCTCTGGGTATAGCGGATGACTTTCCCATCCAGCTTCAGGATCCCTTTTTCCTCCAGGTCCCCTTTTTCGATGGACAGGACTCGGCCCCTCCCCAGATTTTGCTTCCAGGCTGGATGGCCCGGGCCGATTCCCACAGTTCCGAAACCACTGGAATGCAGTTCCGCATTGCAGGAACACAAAAACAGCAGACCCAACAGCAAGAAATTTCTCAATCCTTCAGACTTCATCCCTGACTCCTTGTCTGCAGGCCTGGCAAGAGGGATGGATGATAACAGGGCGATATCGTGAAGGCTAATCGGTCACCGACCCTGACTGGGAAGAACCGGATGAACCCTTGAGGGGCAGGTATCCTTCCGCATCACGTCCGGAACCCTTCGCGCTGCGCAGGGCTTCACTCGCCTCGGCCACCAGATCCTGAATCGTTCGGCCTTGCCCCGGGTAGCCGCTGAGTCCAATCGAGATACTGGTTTGAACCCCGGTTCCATCGCCGAGGATCACCGACTTTTCACGGACATCCTTGCGCAGCCTTTGAGTCAGGATCAGGGCATCCTCGGGAGCAGTTTCTGGCAGGACCATCAGCCACTCGTCTCCACCCCAGCGGCCG
>JAPOLY010000120.1 GCA_029976805.1 bacterium | reverse complement strand
CGCCAAAGAACCTCGTCCGATACCACAAAGTTCAAATCCCGGGTGATCACGGGATGTCTGGAAAACTCACTGAATTTGACATCCTCGATGGATTGATCCAACAGGTATCCGAGATCCAACTCCCCGTACCAGGTTTCCCCGCCGAGATCGTCGACATCGACCCTGCCGACGAGACCGATCTGTTCGCCTGAAAAGCTGAGGGCAGCGGTGGATCCCGGAACGAATCCGGCTCCATCCCCCACGGGGCTCCACGACGGTGTCAGCGGGCCGGACTCGGCGACTCTCAGCAGGTCGAGAATGCCGTCGGCGACGCCTCGAACCTCTCGATAACTCTGGAGATTCTTCTCTTCCTGGGCCCGAGAGAGGACCCAGGCGACGTGGTTCTTCTCCACAGGTCTGTCGACCCCATCCCGGCGATGAAACACGTTGGCGACCTCAAAGAGACGGACTTCGTCCACTCCATGAGTCCGGTTGCCACGGACGCTGGTGAGCAATCCGGGAATCAGGCTTTTCCTGAGGGATCCTTCATTGGCACGGATCGGATTTCGAACGACCCAATGCTCTCCGAGATTCCACCAGTTCTCGATGGACTGAAAGTCTCCTTCGGCCACACCAAATGAGATGGTCATCGCCTCATGGTAACTGGCACCGACAAGGTACTCGTGGACCCGTTCGATCTTGTCAGCCCGGGCATTCTCCGGGACTGCTCGCACTTCCATTCGTCGATCATCCATCTGATCGAGTCCACGGATTCTGCCGATTTCTTCAATCAGGTCCGCTTCTCGAGAACAATCCACTCTCCATGTTGGCGGAGTCCAGGGGCCCGAATCGTCGGTCCCTTGAGTGTTGAATCCAAGAGCAGACAGAATGGATGAGATCTCCCCTTCAGGAATGACGTCACCAAGAAGACTCGAGGCTCGCTGAGGACGAATTGCGATCGCCTCTGCCTGATCGAGGAGTCCATCGCGGACGACCTCAAGGCAGCCTGAGAGGATCGAACAATCCGACTCCCGGGCCAGCAGATGCATGAAACGTCGAGAAGCGATTTCACAGCCTTCCACATCCAACCTGCGCTCAAAGCGGTAGGAGGAATCAGAAGCAAGAATCAGACGGCGCGAAGATGAGCGGACCGGTACGGGCTCAAACCAGGCGGATTCGAGAAGGATTCGCTGAGTCCCCTCATGAACCTCTGTTCGGGTTCCGCCCATGATTCCGGCAAGAGCTGCGGTGCCTGCCTGATCTGCAATCACCAGATCTTCGCTGTCCAACTCATGATCTGAGCCATCGATGGCGGAGAACTTTTCCATTCTCTGGGCTCTGCGGACGATCACTTCACCACCCTCCAGGCGGTCAAGGTCGAAGGCATGCAGGGGCTGGCCCAAATCCATCAGGACGTAGTTGGTCAGATCCACCACCAGATTGATCGGACGCAGTCCGATCGCTTCGAGTCGACGACGAATCCAATCCGGACTCTCGGAGAGTTTCAACCCCTCTGCGACACGAGCGGTGTACCGACCACAACGCTCTTCATCGTCGACAACAATACTGGCGACTTCATCGAGAGCGAGACCGGAAGTGGTGGCTTCTACAGTATCAAAGTCCAGATCCAGGGGCTTGAGAGGAACCTTCAGAAGGCAGGAGAGTTCTCTGGCGACTCCCCGGTGTCCCAGATGATCCGGACGATTGGAGGTGACCTCCAACTCAAGAACATGGTCATCGCCATGCTCCTCAATGCCCTCACAGTTGAGGCCACACATCGTCAGCAGGTGGGACAGTTCCTCAATCTTCAGATTGAAATCCACGTGATCGCGGAGCCAGTCGACAGATACCTTCATCTCAGTCCCCTTGTGAACAATGGGCAGTCATCCCGTCAGGAGAACTGCCTGAGAAACCTGACATCATTTTCAGTGAAGTAGCGAATATCCGGAATATTGTAGGAAGCCATCGTCACCCGTTCGACTCCCAATCCGAATGCAAATCCGGTGTACTTCTCGGGATCAATATTGACCGCCTCCAGCACATTCGGATCCACCATCCCGCAACCGCCCATCTCCATCCATTTCCCCCTCCACCAGAGATCCACTTCAGCACTGGGCTCTGTGAACGGGAAAAAAGAAGGACGCAGGCGCAACTTCATGTTTTCGTCCTGCAGGAGTTGCTGGAAAAAGGTCAGCAGCGTCGTTTTCAGGTGACCAAACGTCATTCCCTCATCAACCACAAGACCTTCCAGTTGGTGGAACATGTAATGGTGAGTGGCGTCCACCTCGTCCGGGCGAAAAACTTTGCCCGGAGAAATGATACGCAAGGGTGGCTGGGAATTTTCCATGACCCGAACCTGAACCGTCGAGGTCTGGCTTCTCATCAACAGGTCATCCGTCAGAAAGAAGTTTTCTGAGGGATCCCGTGCGATGTGATCCGCAGGAATATTCAAACCCGTAAAGTTGTGCCACTCGTCTTCGACCTCAGGACCATCCGCCACTTCAAAGCCGAGACTGGCAAAGATGCGGCTCATTCTGGCCATGACCAGTCTGACCGGGTGACGACTGCCTCTTTCGGGCATCAGGCCGGGAAGAGTGAGATCCTCAGTAGCGGAAGGATTGGCAGCCCCCGGTTTGGCGGGAGAGCCCAGCCGTGACTTCGCTTCATCGAGAGCAGCCTGGACCTTTTCCTTGACCACATTGGCACGAGCCCCGAAGAGTGGACGCTCTTCAGGGGTCAGGCCTCCCAGATTGCGAAGTATCTGTTTGAGGGAACCCTTTTTTCCAAGGACCTGAATCCGGACTTGGTCGAGGGCTTCCGCATCCCCGGCAGCCTCGACGGCAGCCAGGGCTTTTTTCTCAATGGCATCCAGATCCGAAAAGGATCCGTCTTGGCTCATGAAAGAGCGCCGCGGGCAATGCCCACCAAAGAGGAGAAGGCTTCAGGATTGCGAATCGCCAACTCGGAAATCATCTTCCGGTCAAGATCGACATTGGCTTTCTTCAAACCGTGAATGAAACGGCTGTAAGAAAGATCAGTCCCCTGACAGGCTGCGGAAATCCGGGTGATCCACAAACGGCGATACATCCTTTTGCGATTTCTGCGGTCGCGGGTTGCGAAGACCTCAGAGCGGACGATCGACTGGCGGGCGGTTTTGTACTGGCGGCTTCCAGCTCCGAAGAATCCCCGGGCTTTCTTGAGAATCCGCTTTTGCTTGCGGTGGCGGGCGACGCCATAGCGTACGCGTGGCATGTGTTTCCCTTTCCAAAGGACGACGACGGGAGGGGCTTCTGTCCCACTTTTAATCCCCGCTATCGCCGGTTGTTACGCCGGGAAGGCGTGTAAATACTCCTAGCCGAGGCCGAGGAGTGCCTTGATCACTTTTTCGTCACAGGACGGGCAAATTTCGGCGCGACGACCACGACGAACCCGGGTAGCGGTCCAGGACCTGCGTGACATGCGGTGGCTTTTGCCTGCACGGTGACGCTTGACCTTGCCGGTTCCCGTCAATTTGACACGTTTCTGCAGCCCCTTGTGAGGCTTGTGAGTTTTCCTGGGCACGAGTCCCCATTTCCATGTCACCCCTTTGAAGGGGTTTTACTTCTTTTTCGCCAGAACCATGGCCATACGGTTACGGGCTTCCTGCAACGGCTCCCGTTCCATCTTTGCCAGGTCTTCCATCTCCTCGAAGAAGCGCAGGAGCACTTCGCGACCGATCTCTGGGTGACGCTGTTCGCGTCCCCGGTAAACCATCGTCACGAGAACCTTGTGGCCTTCTTCGATAAACTTGCGCGCTCTTTTCAGTTTGACGTCGAAATCATGTTTCTCCGTCTTCGGGCGCAGTTTGACTTCTTTCACCTTGCGGACCTTTTGGGTCTGCTTCGCATTCTTGGACTGGTCGTACTTGAATTTGCCGTAGTCCATCAGTTTGCACAGGGGCGGATCGGTGTTCGGGTTCAATTCCACCAGATCAAGATCACGGTCTGTGGCAAGATCGAGAGCCTCGGATCTTCCCAGAACTCCCACTTGTTGACCCTCTTCATCGATCAGGCGAACCTCCCCGGGTCCGGGTCGATCGATGACCCTGTATTTCGTTTGCTCGCTGATGTTTCTGACTCCTGTTCTTCAGGCCACGCACTCTCCGGGATCTCTTTGCCCGGATTTACGGCAAATCATGCCGTCCTTCCAAAAACCTGCCATTGGCAAGCCCCGATGAATACACTGTCAGGGCCCCTGCTGGCAAGTCGGATCTG
>JAPOLY010000016.1 GCA_029976805.1 bacterium | reverse complement strand
GGCCCGCAAGGCCAAACAGGTCAACAAGGCCAACAAGGCCAACAAGGCCAGCACGGCCATCAAGGCCATCAAGGCCAGCAAGGCCAACAAGGCCAACAAGGCCAACAAGGCCAACAAGGCCAGCAAGGCCAGCAAGGCCAGCAAGGCCAGCAAGATCAGCAAGGCCAGCAAGGCCAGCAAGATCCCCAGCGTGAGAAGTTGGAATCCTTGCGACAGGCAGGGCTCGATGCCCAGCGGGCCGCCGATCAACTCGAGCGACTCGCTGATCAGGCTCGGGAAGAGCAACCATCGAATCAGCAGGACAGTCTCGCGGAGAAGACCCGTGATCTGGAGGAAGAATTGGATCAGCTCGAGAAGAAGCTGAACGATCCCGACTCCTTGTCCGCAGAAGAGGATGAGCGCTTGCGCCAAAAAGTGGGCGAAGCCCGCAAGGCGTTGAGTTCGGCGCGCTCTGCCATGGAAGAAGCTTCACGCAGAATGAATCAGGGGCAGCGTGCCAGTGCTGAGCAGCGTGCTGCTGCGGAGGCCCTGCAGCGTGCCCGGGAGTCTCTGCAGGGATCGGAAGATGATGCACTCGAGCGACTTCGAAGACAGGAGGAGCGGACTCCGGAACTGGCTTCGGAACAGGATGAGTTGGAGAGACTGACCCGTCGTCGCGCTCAGGAGATGACCGACGACCCCGAGGCTGCGGAATCTTTGCAGGGTGCAGCGGACAGTATGGATCAGGCCACAGAGAGTCTCGAGAGATCCGACGCCAGCTCTGCACGGCAACAACAGGAAGAGGCACTGGAACAGTTGGACCAGGAGCGTCAGGAGCTGGAGGAGGAACAGCAGGAGCTGGCCAACCTCAAAATGGAACAGCAACTGATCGATCTGATCGGAACCCTGGGAGACATGGGAACCTCAGTGGAGGAGATCCTCTCGGAAACACGGGATCTGGATCAGTCTCTCGACGGAGCGAGACCTGGAAGATCGCAACGTGCCAGAATGCGTCGGCTTGCAGGTCGACTGGAAGAAAATGAGGAATCTGGAAAAGAAGTTCTCGAGGCCCTCGAAAAAGAGCGGGTCAGGGTCTTTTCCTACATCATGAAAGACCTTCTGGCAGATCTTGCTGAAGCGCGCGAAGGGCTCAATCCCGGAAGTGATCCCGGTGCAGAAACGCAACTGTTGTTGGGCGAGGTTCTCGAAGCAATTCAAAGGCTGCGGGATTCACTTGAGGAAGAGCTGCGAAGACGAAACGAACAGGAACAACAGCAAGAGCAACAGCAGCAGCAACAACAACAGCAGCAACAGCAACAGCCGAGACTGGTTCCGCCTGCTGCCGAGCTTCTGGCTCTCAAGCGGATGCAACAGGAAGTCTTGCAACGTACTCAGAGGTTGGACGCACGTCGCACGGATGGCAAGGAACTCAACCCTCTGGAGCAGCGTCTGCTGGAGCGACTGGTCCAGAGACAGGGCAGCATCATCGAATTGACGGGGCAGATCGCCAAGGATCTTCAGGAGCAGCTGGCCCCCCCGGAAGTTCAGGAAATTGTTCCTGAAAGTCCTGAAAGTGGCGATTCTTCAGAGGAGACGCCCTCTGAAGAAGGCGGTTGAAGGTACATTTTAGTACTCTTCAGGTTATACTGATTTAGTGGGATCAAACGTTGATTCAGCCATTTGATCCTCATTGAAACGGAAAATGATGAATCTCATGAAACGATGTGCCGGATTATTCACCTCTTCACCTTGGCGGGTGTGGGCCAGTGCAATTGTCCTCGGGATGATTTTGACCCCGGGGCTGTTTGCCCAAAATCTCTTTGCCCAGGACGCGGGTGATGCTTCGGACCTCAAGGGACTTCGCCCTGTTGAAGAGCGTCCGGCAGAGAAAGAGTCCGTTGCTGACAAGAAACCTGAAGCGGAAACTAAAAAAGCAGATGCCGATCAAACGGACTCCAGCATAGAAAAATCGGGCGATACCCGTTCAGAGTTGGACAAGCTGATCGATGAGCAGGTTACCGATCTTGATCCCCTCGATATTCTCGATGCGAATAATCCGACTGCCAAAGTGGGGCAGTTGGTGGACGAGATCTCAAAAAATATGAAAGAGATCGAGCGACTTCTCGATCAGGACGAAACCGGCGAATCGAACCAGTCGATGCAGCAACAGACCCTTTCAAGGATCGATGAACTGATCAATGAGGTCCAAAAGTTGTCGGGTGGCTGAAGTAGCGGTGGTGGCTCCTCGTCGGGGAGCCCTCAGAGCACACCTTCCGGAGGTGAAGATCAGCGTCAGTCCGGTCAGCAGAAATCCATGTCCCAGAAGCAGGACAAGGGTCAGCAGAGACAGGGGACTGAAGACAAACCCGGTTCCATGAAGGACAAGCCGGAAAACTCTCAGGAAGTGGCCAACAATCGCACGGCCGAGGGAGAACTGCCACCCGAGGAACAGGGCCAACTCAAAGATCGTAAAGGGAGTGGTCGTTGGGGACGCCTCCCGAAGACCGTGATTCAGAAGATGTACGACAACGGGCGCAGGAAATTGCCCGAGAAATATCGTGTTCTTCTGGAGGATTACTTCCGAAAACTCCCGGAGTCCAACTGACCTTGAACGAGGATTCTCGCAAAGAACCGAACCCTGATCCTGTAGAGGACCCTCTGGAACAAAGCCGTTTGTCGGCAGTTTCCCGGGTGTTTTATGTCAGGATTCCCGCTTTCGTGTCATTGCTTCGACGCGAACAAATGTGGGTTCATTCCTTTCAGACTGCTTCACCCAGCACCATTTCTCCGTTCGGTTGTTCCCGAGCCATGTTTTTAATGGTTCTCATGATGACTCTCTTTTTCATGCCTACCGCACACGCTGCATGCCACTGGGAAATCCCGCAGGACCCTCCGGGTGACTCCACTTCCACCACAGGAAAGTGGACTGAAGTTCGCGGTGCACTTCACGACGCAAAGACGGAACGCTGCATTCGCAGGGGGATCAGTTTTTTGGTGGAGAAGCAAAATGGTGTCGGTGCATTTTCTTCCACATATCCAGTAGCAGTCACAGCCTTGTCGGGACTTGCTCTTCTTGGAGCTGGCGCTGAGTTTGGCTCAGGGCCGGATGGACAAGCCCTGGAGAAAGCGGTCGATTACCTGATCTCTCCGATTCGATCCAATGACCGGGGGTATCTGGAAGACCGGGGTGAATCCAGATCCAGAATGCACGGTCATTCATACGCCATTCTGTTTCTCAGCCAGGTGATCGGTCAGGTTCCGACACCCCAGAGAGAAGAGCAGATTCGCAAGGTGATCCGATCCGGAGTGAAACTCATCTTGTCTTGCCAAACCAAATTGGGGGGGTGGGGGTACGACCCCTCTGACCCGCTCGATGAGGCTTCGCTGACGGTCTGCTGTCTGCAAGCGCTGAGGTCAGCCAAGGAGGCCGGAGTAAATGTTCCCAAGGGGACCATCGATCGTGCCCTGGAATATCTGCGCCAGTGTGCTACAGAAGACGGTACCTTTCGTTATTCCCTGACACGATCCAGGAACAGAACTTCCTATGAGATCACTGCAGCCTCGATTTCAACGATGGATGCCGCAGGGGAATATACTCTTGAGGAGCGAAAGCGTGGCATGGAGTACATTCGTCGTCTGATCGAAAAAGGGGCGAGGACCCGCAAGGGTGCATTTCATGTTGCAGACAACTTTCCATTCTATGGTAATTTCTATACTGGTCAGATTTTACAGCAATCCAGAGGAGAGCTTTGGAATGTCTGGAGTCGATCCGTATGGCCACAAATCGTGAAACTGCAAAAAGATACCGGCTCTTGGGAGAGTCGTTACGGTGAAGAATACGCGACGGCAATGGCGCTGTTGATACTGGAATTGCCGCTGGGCTATTTGCCCTTGTATGACCGCTGATTGATGGAGGAAATCAAATGCCCGATGGTCCGGAAGGGTCATATACCAACGATGAAGTCCCTGAACGAAGTTGCCGTGATTTCGGCGGTAACAGCGCGTTGGTGAGGTACTGATATGGGGACTTTTGAGTTGGACACCATTTATGGCGCAGCGCTTTTTATGGCGTTTCTTTTTGCGCTGGTTCGCCGTTGTTTCAGGACGACTTCTACTGGCGAATACCATGTGCTGCTCGAGCAGGACACGGAAAATCCGGAGTCGGAGCAGATCTATCGCATCGAGTTGATGCTTTGGGCATTTCAGTTGCTGACCCAGTGCGTGTGGGCTTCTGTTCTATTCTCACTGCGAAGTGAGGGTGTCGCATGGTATGGATCCTGGCTGAACCCTGAGGTGTTTGCTGCATGGTGGGGTGCTTTCTGGATCCTCGAGATACTGCTTTTGGGGTTATTGATTCTCGAGTTGTTGCCAGAGGCCATCTCCATCTGGATCGGCCCCAAGATCACAGTACGACTGGTCCCAGTCCTCTCCATCTTGGAAAAACTGTTCTCTCCATTGACGGTGGCGTTCAGGAAATTACGCAGAAGTACTCTGAAAGCACTGGGAGGGAATGCGAATCGCAGTGAGAAAGATCTCGCTGAAGCGGACATCATGGCTGCGGTTGAGATGGGAGAGAGACAGGGGCTTCTCGAGCAGGGTGAAAAAACGATGATCGAATCCCTGCTCCATTTCCGTGAAGCAGATGTAGAAGAAGTGATGACTCCCCGAACTGACATGGTTTGCTTTGAGGCCGCTGAAACAGTGGAGGAAGTGATTCCAAAAGCGGTGGCATGTGGTCACTCCCGAATCCCGGTGTACCGGAAAAAAGTCGACGACATCATCGGTGTTCTTTATGTCAAGGATTTGCTCAGGCATGCAGCCGATGACGGAATGCAGTCCTTGCACATCGAGAAGCTGGTTCGCAAGAGTCACTTCGTTCCTGAAAACAAGAACCTGCATGAGCTCTTGGCAGAGTTCAGGGCTGATCGCTTCCATATTGCGGTCGTACTTGATGAATATGGTGGCACCACGGGATTGGTGACGATTGAGGACATCCTCGAAGAAATCGTTGGGGAGATCGAGGACGAGTACGATACCGCTGGTCGGGATCAGATCAGAAAAGCCGGGGAAAACACTTACGACATCGATGGCCGTACGAGTATTCAGGACATCAATCGTGCGCTTTCCATCGATCTCCCTGAAAGTGATGATTATGAAACAGTGGCTGGTTTCCTCTTTTCGGAAATAGGACATGTTCCAAAAGAGGGCGAAGAGTTCTCTACCACAGCGGTGTCTTTCAAAGTGATTCGTGCAGACGAGAGAACCATCAAGCGTATCAGGGCAACATTTCAGGAAACGAGTCGGAACGGATCGTAGATGAAGGGGTCATTCCGAACCCGGGGACTGGTTCTGCGAACCACTGATTTCTCGGAGACTTCGCAAGTCGTCAAGGTTTTTGCCCGGGGGCATGGAATCGTCGATTTGATGGCCAAGGGATCCCGCAGGCCTGCGAAGAACTCCTCGTCCTTTCATGCTCCATTTGATCCCGGCAGCTGGTATGACATCAACTTTCGTAAAAAAAACGGAGATCTCCAACTGGCGACCGAAGCCAGGTTGGTCGAGGGTTTTCGTCATCTTCGCGATGACTTGCGGGTCTGGTTGGATGCCACCTTGGCGCTCGATTTGTTGAGAACCCTGTTTACCCCCGGAGACCCCCATGATGATTTGCTTCGGGAGACCCTTCAGTATTTCAAATTGCTTTCTTCTGGGGTGGGCCGACGAAGGTTGCGGAATCGCTATCTCCACTCGATTCTCGTCGCCAGTGGACTTCAACCGTCTTGGGAGTTGTGTGCCGGGTGTGATTCACCCCTTTCAGAGGTTTCGGCAAGAGACCTGGTCTTCCAGCTTCCTGCAGGCTTTTTCTGTTCTGCCTGTGTTGATTTATCGGGCCGGATTTCGGTGGATCATGCCCTCCTGAACTATCTGCGGGCGGACTCAACCCAGGAATGGGGGAAGGTTCCCAGTTGGCAGGTGCCGGATGAGGTCGTCCTGAAGGGGTGGGAGGTTCTCAGTTCACTGATATCGCATCACTTGGAGAGGCCGCCACGTTCGTTAAGATATCTACGAGTCTGAGCCCTCCTTTAAGGGCAGGCTGATGGGAAGCAGGGGGAATGACATTTTGCAACGGTGCCCATTTGATTCTGATGCTGCTGGCTCTTCAATCTGCAGAGATACCTGGAGATGGAGAATTCTCGCGCATCCTTTCCGAGGCACGGGCAGCCACCGAAGGTGGCAATTCTGAAAAAGCGATTTCCCTCTTTCAGGATGCCATCGAACTGTATTTGTTCGAAGACGATGTGCCTCGACGAGGTCCCCTGATTTCCAGAGTTCGTCTCGACCTGGTCAGGGCACTGGTGGCAAGTCGTCAATACGATGAAGCACTGAGAGTCACAGAAGAAATTTCTGAATCAGATCCTGGCCCCCAGACACTCGAGGAATCACTTCAGATTCGTTACAACATCGGATTTTCATACCTGACAGGAGCAACCAGGAGACTGTTTGGTCTCGAGGTCAACGCTGAGAGCCGAGGGTTGGAAGTCCTTAATAATCTTATCAAGGATTATCCATTCATGAATTTCACCGCGGATGCCATTTTTCACTGTGGAAACTGGTATCTGAAGAATGACCAACCTGAAGAGGCGGAGCGTTATTTCACCCGTATCGTCAGGGAGTATCCCGAAAGTGACTGGATTGCAGCAGCACAGCTTCTCGCGGGAGATTCTGCAATGGCTCAGTTGAAAGGTGTGGATTACGATTTGGGAATCCTCATCTCGGCAGAGCGATATTACCGCAGGTATTTACGCCTTTTCCCGGGACAAGGAGAAGCGGCCAGGGCCAGAGAGAGTCTTGAAAAAATAGACGGCTTCAAGGCACGCCGAAGATTACAGATCGCAGATTTTTATATTCGGATCGAAAAATTTGAGTCTGCACGGATTTATCTGGAAAAAGTCCTGATCGAATCGAGCGGAACTCCTGAAGCGTCCGAAGCCCAACAGGTTTTGGAGCAAATCCGATCCAAATTGGAAATGAGTAATCGATGAACGACAGCATGAGATCTCTGCTTTTGCTGTTGATTCTTGGAGGTTCACTGATCGCCTCCGGTTGTGGCTACAGTGCGGGTTACCGTATGCCACGGGGAGTTTCGAGAATCTCGGTTCCTGTATTCAAGAACGAGACGATTCCATTTCGTAAAGATCTTGAATATGAACTGACGAGAGCCGTCAAGCGGGAGTTACAATTGATGACCCCTGCAGAAGTGACGTCGATTGAGAACTCAAATGCGATTTTGCGAGGATCAGTCCTCGAGTTTGAAGAAGGTGTTCTTGTCGAAAGTGGATCGGGTGAAATCCAGGAATCGGGGATCGTCATGAGGGTAGGGATCCAACTGATCCGCAGCCGTGACGAGAGGGTTCTTCTGGAAAGATCGGTGGAGGCGAGGGCTTCCTATTCACTCGCTGCAGGTGAAACGATTGAAGTAGCCAGGCGAGAAGCGCTGACCGACCTTGCCCGCCGAATCATTACCGAAATTGAACCCTGGTAACAATCAGCCATTTGAGAGGTATCAGATTGTCAGTGAAGGTTCTTGGTATCCTGAATGTGACCCCGGATTCCTTCAGCGATGGTGGTCTGTGGCAGAATCTCGACCGTGCTCTGGAAAAGGCGAGCCGGATGGTCGAAGAGGGTGCGACTGCCATCGATGTTGGAGGAGAGTCCACACGCCCCGGTAGCAGGGAAATCAGTGTCCAGGAAGAACTGGATCGGGTTCTTCCCTGCCTTGAAGCCATTGGCAAACAGATCGGTGTTCCTGTGAGCATCGATACTCGAAGAGTGGCTGTCGCAAGGGCAGCAGCAAATTTGGGAGCGACCATTATCAATGACACGTCTGCTCTCAGGGATGATCCTGATCTGATTCGATTTGTCATAGAAGAAGAGTTGAATGTGGTTTTGATGCACCGGCAGGGGACTCCCGAAACGATGCAGGACAATCCGCAATACTCAGATGTGATCGCGGATGTTCGAGATTTTTTTCAGGGTCGTATCGAGGATTTTGTTGCAGCTGGTGGCAGAAAAGACCAGTTGATCATCGATCCCGGCATTGGATTTGGCAAAAGGCTGGAGGATAACTATCTTCTTGCTGCAGAACTTGCCAGTTTCAGGAGTTTCGGGATACCGGTCATGCTGGGTGCATCGCGAAAAGCCTGCACAGGAGCTCTCGATGGAGCACCGGCTGCAGATCGTTTGCCGGGCTCTCTTGCGTTTGTAGCGATGGCTCAAAGAGCGGCTGCCGAGTGGGTGAGGGTGCATGACGTTGGCGAGACGGTTCGCTTTCTGAATGTTCTCGAAGCCATCAATCATCAGAATAAGATCATGAACCCGGATCGGGAGGTTCAGGCTTGAACGAGTTCAATGCGATATGGACAGCGGTTGAAGCCATTGGACCGTGGCGAGTTCTCTTTGAAATCAGCGTGATCTATCTGCTGATTTATGGATTCATCGTTTTCTGTGAGGGAACACGTGGTGCCGGTGTGCTCAAGGGACTGGCGCTTTCGGTGATTATCGCCGTGGTCGGTACGCGTCTCGCTGTCACCTACCTGAACCTTGAGCGTATCGGATTCCTCTTGACGGTGATTACACCTGCGGCATTCACAGCGATCATCGTCATCCTGCAGCCAGAGTTACGTCGGGGACTTGTCAGGTTGAGTCAGGCTCCGATTTTTGGAGAATTGGTTCGCGATGAACAGGAATTGGTCGTCGTTCTGGTGCGATCTTGCCAAATGCTCTCCAAAGCCAAGATTGGTGCCCTGTTTGCCATTGAGCGTGATCAAACACTCAATCCATGGGTAGACAGGGGAACCATTCTCGACGCAGAAGTCTCCTCTGAGATCATCAATTCCATCTTCTATCCAGGCACCGCTCTTCATGATGGTGCGGTGGTGATTCAGAAGGGGCGAATTGCTGCGGCAGGTTGTCTCTTGCCCCTTTCCGAAAATGAACAACTCGGTTCATGGGCGGGTACCCGTCACAGGGCAGCAGTTGGACTCACTGAAGAATCAGATGCCGTCACCATCGTGGTCAGTGAGGAGACCGGAAGTGTCTCGATTTGTGTGAGGGGTGAGGTCTTCAGGGATCTGGATCGCGAGGAGTTGGCAGAGCGATTGAGGTCTTATTACACGAAAACGGATGAACCTGAAAAAACGGGGCCCCTTCAATCGTTGTTGGGATTGGACGGAAAGGGGAGTGACTCTTGAACAAAACACCCTTGAATGTCCGTCTCATGGAGACCTTCTTTGGGAACACTCGCAATAAGTTGACGAGTATGGTTTTGGCGATCGTCGTCTGGGCATACGCGTTTGGAAACACCGGTCATGAGGAGATCCGTGAAGCGACCATCATTCTGAAGCCGGCCAACGACACTGAGCAGATCATTGTTAGTCAAAAAATTGACGACAGCCGTTTGATTGGTCAAAGGGGTGATAATTTCTCAGGTAATGTGAGAATCAACCTTTCCGGCCCGCGAAACGTGCTCGCAAGGTTCTCTGAAGAGAGTCCGCAAATCATCGGAACCCTGACAGTCGACAAAAGCCGCTTGGTCCAGTTGCGATTGGAGGAGATCTTTGATCTTCCAACAGGACTGACGATCCAGAGCATCGACCCTGCGAGTATCGATGTTCAGGTGGAGCGTCTGGTCAAGGTTCAAAAGGAAGTCCGACCGATTCTCAAGGGATTGCCCGCACCCGGTTATCAGATCAACAGTGAAAATATCCGGGCGATTCCGCCGACAGTTACCCTGAGTGGACCAGAGTCAGTGCTCGAAGGGGATGGAGTCAATGTTCTATCCCGTGAGATCGATACCAACGGAATCTCCGCTCCAATGATTGTTGACGAGGTAGAGTTGTTGATTACCGGAGATGACCTGGGTTTGGTCGAGTTTGA
Source organism: bacterium (assembly GCA_029976805.1). Lineage (GTDB taxonomy): Bacteria > Planctomycetota > UBA8108 > UBA1146 > UBA1146 > UBA12191. The sequence goes on along the minus strand of JAPOLY010000016.1, from coordinate 30,205 downwards.
TCCCCCGGGATTGAGGAATTCCGGAAAGGTTGAAATCAATCCTTCGCAAAATCTGGTTGAGGCAACAGCCGAAGTTTCGGTTCGTTATGTGGTGGAAGAGGGGATTACCCTCGAGATCAATGGTGACCAGATGGCAAATGTGACCGTAAAGGGGATTGAAGAAGATATACTCCTGTGGAAGAAAAATGTCGAAGAGGGCCTTTTCTATCTTCTGGTGAGAGCCTCGGATACAGGAGGCAGTAGCCGAAACATCGATATTGATCAGGTCTTTTGGGTCGCAGGATCGTTGCCAGAGCGAATCACGCGAGATTCGGTCAAGTTTGACAAGATTATTTTGTACAGCGCCAAAAAAGCGGACAAGACCGAGGAAGAAGAGAGTCCATGATCTTTGGTACGGATGGTGTGAGAGACATCGGCGGTGAAGGATTGCTCTCGCCGGAGTCTGTAGACCGATTTGGTTCTGCCATCCTTCAGCATTTGCAGAGGGAAGGGATCTCTTCTCCCAGAATTCTGATTGGCAGGGATACCCGGCAGTCTGGACCTGAAATCGAGCTTCAGCTGACCCGTTCACTGAAAAGGGGCCCGGTTGAGACTCTGCATGCAGGAGTGGTTCCCACCCCTGCCCTGTCGGTTCTGTTGGCGGCAGGGCACGCTGATCTGGGATTAATGATTTCTGCTTCTCACAACCCACCCGAGTTCAATGGCATCAAGGTGCTTGACCACAAGGGCGAAAAGTTGAGCAAGGAATCTGAAAAGCGTATTTCAGAGGATCATGCGACGGCTCTTCCTCTCTCTGGTGAGTTTCCCACGGTGACCGAGGATACGGGTTGGGGGCAGATTTACCTGGACGCCCTGCTCGATTCCTTTCCGGTAGGAGACTTCCTGAAAGGCCTCGAAGTGGTTCTGGACCTTGCCCGGGGAGCCGCGTGTCAGTGGGCACCGGAAGCTTTCCGCAGGGCAGGTGCAAAGGTGCACCTTCTGCATGCGGAACCGGATGGCACCAGAATTAATGTGGGTTGCGGTTCCCTGCATCCGAAGGTCCTTGCTGACGAAGTGATTCACAGAGGTGCAGATCTGGGGGTGGCATTTGATGGAGATGCCGACCGGGCACTTTTTTGCGATCACGCGGGTCGATCACTCGATGGTGATGATGTGATCGCTCTGTGGGCATTGGATCTCAAATCCAGGGACGCACTCAAACCCGAAATTGTTGCTTTGACGGTCATGTCCAACATGGGTGTCGAAAAATATCTCTCCGGTCACGGAATAGAGGTCCTGCGGACTCCGGTAGGAGACCGGGAGGTGGCCAATGCCCTGCGTGAGAGCGGTGGTGTTCTGGGCGGGGAAACTTCTGGACATATCATTCACCGGAGTGAAGCCGCCACGGGTGATGGGATTAGGACCGGACTTGCGGTCTGTCGCTGTCTCGCTGATTCCGGCCAGACCCTTGCAGAACATGGCGACAAGTTTCAAAGATTTCCTCTGCAGCAAAGAACCGTGAGAATCGAGAATCGCCCTGATTTTGATTCGTTGACCGTCCTTCAGGAAGCCCTCAAGGATGCGGAAGAGCAACTCGCTGGGAATGGAAGACTGGTCGTGCGATTCTCTGGTACGGAGCCCCTGCTGCGAATCCTCGTGGAAGCGGTAACCGATGAATCAGCCCACTACTGGGTGGAGAAGATTCTCGAAGCGGCCTGTCAGGAAGAATCCCTTGGTTCCATTACCGTCGTGGCCTGAATAAAGCCGATCTGACTCCCATACTTCAGAAGAGCAGATCGAATTCAGAAGGGCAAATCGCCGGTTCTGTCTGAATCCTCTTCCTGATTCTTCTCATTGTTTTGAGGGGCGGTTGAGCCCCCGCCCCGCGCAGAGTGTTGAACCGTTTCTCTTGGCTCAAGTCCCATGTGCCCATCGAGCTGCTGGGCAAAGTATGGACGGGTTTCCAAGAGCATCGAATGTTCGCCAAATCGGGAATCTCCGGGGCCAGGAGCTGCCCTGTTGAACAACTCAAGGAATCCAGTCAGTTTGGCATCCAGATTGTCAATGAAGTGCATGGCAATCGCTTCGGGGGTACTGGGCTTTTTGGGAGATCCGAACTCCAGTTTCCCATGGTGGCTTGCGACAAGGTGTTGAATCTGCAGAACGATCTCTTCGTCCAGATTCCCCAACTCCTTTGCAGCCTCGTGGATCCAGTTGCAACACATCACGATGTGTCCGAGCAATTGGCCTTCTGTGGTGTATGTAAATCCGTTCTCAATACCGAGCTCTTCTGTTTTCGCAATATCGTGCAACAGAACTCCGGCGATCAGGATGTCGCGATCCAGCCAACGGTAGTGATCGCAGACCATGTCGGCCAACTGCACCAGTGAGATCACGTGCTCCAACAGTCCACCCACATATGCGTGATGCATGGCTTTTCCTGCTGGAGACAACCTCAGTCGATCGCGCAAGCCGGGTCTGGCAAGGATGGTGACGACAAGTTGACGCACATCGTCATTTTGAAGTGCGGCGATACGCTCTTCCAGCTCGCGTTCAAGTTCCGGAATTTCATGTTTTGTTCTGGGAAGAAACTCGGTGGCCTGCAACCCAGCCTGATCAGCAGTCATCGGTTCGAGGCGATCGACAATGATTTGTGGGGCACCCTGGTATTCCTCAACACGCCCCTCGATTCGCAGGAAGGGGCAATTCTGGATGTCGCGGAACTCTTCCTGACTGCTCTCCCAACGCATCGCTTTGACGGTGGCACTTTGGTCCCTCAGAGTCATGGGAACAAAGAATTTGCCATTGCGAGCCGTCTTCAGGCTGGCGTCTTCGACAAGGTAGATCCCCTCGATGCGATCTCCCCGATTCAGTGTTTCCAGTTTTCGTTGACTCAAGGAAGTCCCCTTTCTGGGGCATGATTGCCTCAATGAGTGAGTCTGTCCTGATCTGAACACGCTTGCAACCCATGGTGGGACTTGCAGGAAAAGGTTGATAGGTGGACAATCGGTCCTCGGAAGAAATGAAATGCCCCCCAAGGGAGGATTACCCGATGGCCGCCATCCGGAATCTCAAACTGCTGACCCCTCTGTTTATGGTGGTCGTGCTACTGCTGACCTTGTTTTCAACGCCTGCAGAGGCCCAAGTTCGGATTCGCATGCTCGACGGGAAAATCGTTGAGGGCAGAATCTATGATTTGGGAAACGAGTATCTCGAATTGAGTCGAAGAATGGGGACAAAGCTCATTCTCAAGAGGGAGGTTCTCGGCTGGAGTTCTGAAATCCTCGAAGAGAAGGACAAGGGCGGAATCCTGCTGGTCCTCGAAAGCGGTAATGAGGTGGGGGGAGAAGTCAGTTTTGATTCAGGAACCCGTGAATGGGTTGTGAAAATCAAGCTCGGCAGTGCTCGCTACAAAGATTCAGAAGTCATGCGTACCATCCAGCCGGATGGAAAGACCAGTGACAACCGCTTTACGGTTCGCAAGGGTTTCAATGACCGATTGACCAAAGCGATTCAGGGGATTCGTGAAGGTGACTTGTTGGCTAAAACCGACGGCATCAACTTTATCCGATCTGCCGGTTTCTTTGCGACTCAGGTTCTCGACGAGGAATTGAAAACGAGTTTTCACCCTGAGTTGAGGAAATTGCAGTTGGACCAGAAATTCAGAATGGCACTGCCTGCAGGTGTTTCCAAATCTCACCCGGGATTCCTTGAGGCTCTGACGACCGGTGAGCCCAGAGATCAGGTCAGTCTGCTCCGTGAAGTACTGCTGGAGAATGGCACCGACCTTTATCCCCTTCTGGGTTTGTTGCTTCTCGATGACGGCCAGAGTGCAGAGATTCGTTCTTTTTCCATCGATATCCTGCAGAGAACCCACAACATCAATGAACTGGTGAAAGCCTGGCAGGTCTCTGTGGGGCAGGCCCAGTTGGCTTTGGCCATCGCTTTGGGTGAAAACGGAATCTATATCGGATTCTCGACACTTTTGGAGGCCCTCGCACTGGAAGAGGTCGCAGCCCGTAAACTGGCGGCAACCAAGTTGGCAGAATACACCGGTGAAACATTTGGTTTTGATGCCGAGGGATCGCCTGAGCAACGACAGCAGGCCATCGCCAAATGGAAAGAATGGTGGGAAACCCACAGGTCAAAGATTGAAAGTGTGACCGTTTCTGCCATGGAGGGACGCACTGACACGATTGAAAGAAAGCGCTCTTCCGACCTTTGGCGAAAAGGCCTGATCGCACTGGAAGATGGCCGCATCGACTCGGCCGAGCGCTTTTTCGAAGATGCGACACTGGCGGACCCCAGTGCCATGGGACCCTACGTCAGTCTGGGAATTCTGCTTTATCAGCAGCGATCCAATTTTGGTGAGGCTTTGGAATCTTTCTCGAAAGCACTTGGCCGCAAACCGGGGAGCGGAGACCTGGTCAACGAACGCGCCTGCTACTATCACATCGGCAAAATCTATTCTCTGGCCTTTGATCTTGAGAAGGCACGGGGGGCTCTCAGAAAAGCGGTTCAGCTCGATCCGAATTTCTCTGTGGCCTGGTATGACCTTGGCCAGATTCAATATGATGAAGCGTTGTTGAGCAGTGGAGAGCGGTCTGATCGGAAAGCCCTCCTTGAAGAATCGAGGGACATCTTTGCCAGAGGCCTGGAGACCCTCAAGCGTTACCGTGAGGGATTGGTCGTGGTTGACCGAACCAATCTGCCCTTTGACAGTCAGTTGCCTTTTTCCACACGGGATCACAACAAGTCTCTCAGGGAAATTCGCCTGCGGATCCTTGCCGATCTCGGTCGTTTCCGAGCCAGAATCGCAGCGATTTCGTGGATGATTGGAGACGATCAGAGGGTGGTCGACGAATTTGAAGCCGCTCGCATGGAAGAATCTCTCAATGAGGATCTTCAGTTTCTGTCGCGCAAGGCGAGGGCCCGTCTCAGGGGGGATGAAGCTCCTGATGGGGTGGCTCCGGAGTCGTCTGGCGCTGGAACCCCCACTCCAGAGGGGCGCTGAGACAAGCCGGCCGTCTCGAATTCTCATTTTCAGGTCATTTTTTCAGTCTTTTATCGCTTCTTGAGGGCCTCTCCTTCGGGTCTCGTTGCACCCCCTGATCCCGGGGGATAACCTGCCCCATCGCCGCAGGTACGATTTTCAGATTATCCCTGTCCCATGCGTTTGAACACGCAGGTGCAGCTTTTGAAGTCCGCCTGCGCCAGTTACCGGATCCAGCAAAACCCGCTCCCCTTTTGGAGGTCATGGACTCGTTTCAGAGAGGCCACCAGCAGAAGTGGGCAGGAAGGAATCACTTTTGAAGATTCACGAATATCAGGCGAAGCAAATCCTCTCGCGGTACGGGATTCCCGTGCCAAAAAGTGAGGTGGCCTTCAGTGTTGAAGAAGCCAAGAAGGGCGCCGAGGCCCTGGGCGAGGGAGTCCGGGTCGTCAAGGCCCAGATACATGCCGGAGGACGTGGCAAGGGAGGAGGAGTCAAGGTGACGACTTCCACCGAGCAATGCCACGAGGCCATCGAGAACATCTTCGGGATGCAGCTCGTGACTCATCAGACCGGCCCTGAGGGTAAAGAAGTGACGACCCTCCTCATTGAGGAAGGCTGCGACATCGCTCGCGAGATCTACTGTGGACTGGTCATCGATCGGGCAGCGGAATGCCCGGTGTTGATGGTCAGCTCTGAAGGTGGAGTGGATATCGAGGAGGTCGCTGCAGAGAGACCGGAAGCGATCCACAAGGCTCCCATCTCCGGAGATGGATCCCTCGCTGAGGATGATCTGCAACGTCTGGCAGCGGCCCTTGAAATGGATGGCGATACCGCCAGCCAGTTCATGGAGATGTCCCGCAACCTTGCAAAGGTTTTTGTTGAGGAAGATTGCTCCCTCGCCGAAATCAATCCTTTGGTGGTGACGGGGAGTGGTGATGTGATCGCCTTGGACGCAAAGATCAACTTCGACGAGAATGCTGCCTTCCGTCATCCAGAGCATGCTGAGTTGCGAGACCTCTCTGAAGAGGATCCTCGTGAAGCGAGGGCGGAAGAGTGGGAATTGTCCTACGTCGGTATGGACGGAAACATCGGCTGTATGGTCAATGGTGCCGGCCTTGCGATGGCGACCATGGACATCATCAAGCTTCGTGGTGGAGAACCTGCCAACTTTCTGGATGTCGGTGGTACTGCCACCGCTGAACGCGTGACCGAGGCATTCAAGATCATTCTTGAGGATCCGAATGTCGCCGCCATTCTTGTGAACATCTTCGGGGGAATCATTCGTTGTGACCTGATCGCCGAGGGAATCGTCGAGGCAGCAAAAGTGACCAATCTTTCGGTCCCGCTGGTTGTACGACTCGAAGGCAACAACGTTGCCGAGGGGCACCAGATTCTTCAGTCTTCCGGAATTGATATTATCACCGCTGATGACCTTTCAGACGCCGCCGTCAAGGCTGTGGCTGCTGCGGAAGGGAGCCTGGCATGAGCATCATCATTAACTCTGACACCCGTGTGATCGTTCAGGGATATACCGGCAAAAACGGAACCCTTCACTCGGAGCAAATGATCGAGTACGGAACCAACATTGTTGGTGGAGTGACTCCCGGTAAAGGTGGGAGTACCCATCTGGATCGCCCTGTCTTCAATGATGTCGCCAGCGCACGCGAGGCTACAGATGCCAATGCCAGCATCATTTACGTGCCGGCAAAGTTCGCTGCTGCCGCCGTCATCGAGGCCGCAGAAGCAGGCATTCCCTTTATCGTCTGTATCACAGAGGGAGTGCCAACTCTGGATATGGTCAATGCCAAGGCCGCTGTGAAGGCCGCAGGAGCAAGGCTCCTTGGACCGAACTGTCCCGGCATCATTACCCCGGGAGAGTGCAAGATGGGCATCATGCCCGGATTCATTCACAAACCCGGATCCGTGGGAATCGTCAGCCGCAGTGGAACTCTGACTTACGAGGCTGTGCACCAGACTTCCCAACTGGGACTGGGTCAAACCACCTGCGTCGGAATCGGTGGAGATCCGATTATCGGGACCACCTTCCTCGACGTTCTGAAACTCTTCAATGCGGATCCTGCGACCGAATCAATTGTCATGGTTGGCGAAATCGGTGGAACCGCTGAAGAAGAGGCAGCCGAGTACATTGCAGCAGAGGTGAAAAAGCCCGTGGTTGGATTCATCGCCGGTCGCACGGCACCTCCCGGACGCAGAATGGGTCATGCAGGCGCAATTGTCAGTGGGGGCAAGGGAACTGCCGACGAAAAAGTGGCGGCCCTGAAAGCTGCGGGAGTTCACGTGGCAGACTCTCCGGCAGGAATCGGTCAGACATTGTCCGAGGTTCTTTCTGCACAAAATTCCTGATCGTTGATCCAATAAAAATTGATTCTTGAAGAGAGAAGGTAGACATGGCAACGCGCAAAATCGGAGTGATCGGCGGCGGTTTCGTCGGCTCCACTACAGCCCAGCGATTCGCCGAAAAAGAACTCGGTGACGTCGTGCTTTTCGACATCGTTGAAGGCATGCCTCAGGGCAAAGCCCTGGATCTGGCGCAAGCAGCTCCCGTTTGTGGATACGAGACCGGTGTTTATGGAACGAATGACTACGCAGATCTCAAGGATGCAGAGTTGGTGGTGATCACCGCTGGTATGCCCAGAAAGCCGGGTATGGACCGATCCGATCTGCTGAAGGTCAATGGAGAAATCCAGCAAAAAGTGGTTTCTGGAATCATGGAAGTTGCACCGGATGCGACTCTCGTGGTGGTCTCCAATCCTCTGGACGTCATGTGCTACGTGGCTCACCAGGTTTCCGGTCTTCCGAGCAACAAAGTGGTGGGTATGGCAGGCGTTCTCGACACTGCCCGTTACCGTGCATTCATTGCCATGGAACTCGGCTGTTCACCGAAAGACATCCAGGCGATGGTTCTCGGTGGTCATGGCGACAGCATGGTGCCGTTGACGTCGACCGCTTCGGTCAGTGGAATTCCTGTTCAGCAGTTGATCGCTCCCGATCGTTTGCAGGAACTGGTCGACAGAACCCGTCATGGCGGTGCTGAAATCGTCAAGCTTCTGAAAACAGGAAGTGCATACTACGCACCGAGTGCTGCCGCAGTGGCGATGGCAGAGTCGATCCTTCTCGATCAGAAAAGAGTGCTGCCCAGCTGTGCCCTTCTGAGCGGGGAGTACGGTATCGATGATACCTGGGTTGGTGTTCCCGTGGTTCTTGGAGCCAATGGAGTGGAGAAAATCCTCGAAGTTGACTTGAGCGACGCGGACCGCGAAGCCTTGCATGCCTCTGCTTCCGCAGTGAATGAGGGTCAGCAGGAAATCGCTGGAATGCTGAGTCTTGCCTGAGACTGATTCTCGGTAAGCAATCAAAAAAGGCCTGCAACTCCAGGAAGGATTTGCAGGCCCTTTTTTTGTTCGGAGTCTGTTTTCTATTCGATTCCGGCCTCGTCAACGATTCGGCGCAGAAGGCCCATGTCCTGATTGCAGGCTCTCATCAGTTGGCTGAAAGCAGCCCTTTCGTCTGGGCCCATGATTCTGAAAGCGTCGACCAGATTTTTTTCGGAGGGATTCAGTTTCTCTGTCACTCGGGAGTTCTTGTCGACCTCTGTTTCGATCAGCGCTTCCAGGGGAGGCGGATAGGGTGCGGATTCATCGAGAATGTAATCGGCGGAGACACCCAAAACCCGGGCGATACGCAGAGCGACGGGGCCTTTGGGCTGGTGAATTCCCGCTTCGATTCTGGAGAGTGCACTGGGAGTGACTGAGGTCATCTCTGCGAGGGACCTTTGTGCCACTCCCCGATCCCGTCTCAGGTTGAGGATTTTGCGTCCGGTTTTCATTCAGGCACCTTCTCTATTCCGGCTTTTCTGACAGCTCGCTGCAAGGGAACCAAAGGCCGCACTGGACTGCCGTGAAAGGGCCTGAAAAGCACTGATCCCGACTTGATCCGCTGGTTCTCAACCGGGCCCCGTAGTACAACAAAGTCTGGAATCCACAGAGGATCCCGGCCTGTTTCACGCTCCGAGTGCACGTGTGTTTTGTGCCTCCTGCTTTTGTCTGGTGAGATCGGAACAGAAGAGACAGAGCGTGTCTTCAAAGTTTATTGCAATAACGCAATTCTCTCAAGAAGGAGCCCCATGAGTTCGTCCGAGTCATCGTGGTCACCCGGTGAAATTCCCGATGAACTGATTAGCGCTCTCCACCAGTGCCAGAATCCCCTGATTCTGACTCACATCTATCCAGATGGAGACGCACTCGGTTCCGCCATCGCAATTCATCGTCTGTTGAAAAGTGCAGGGAAGAGTCCGCGAACGGTCCTGACCCATCCGGTTCCTGAAAAACTGGCCTTCATCGATCATGACGGTGAGGCTGAGGTACTGAGTGAAGACCCGCAGTTGATCCCTGAAAACCTGGTAGAGGCTGCAGATCTGGTAGTGGTCGTAGACACATCCGCTCCCGACAGACTGGGGTTGATGGAACCGGCGGTGACTTCCTCGGAGGTTCCCAGAATCTGTATCGATCATCACCTCGAGGGTGCCTACGAATATTTCAGCGCCATTTGGTGTGAACCGGGTTCTCCGGCCACCGGCAATCTGATTTATGAGGTCTATCAGCGGATGCAAATCGAACTGGATCGAGATACCGCTGAGTCCCTGTTTGTCGCATTGGCGACCGACACAGGCTGGTTTCGGCACTCCAATGCGGGCTTCAAGGCTTACGAGTATGCGGCCCGACTGGTGCAATTGGGTGTGGAAGCAGACCCGGTCTATCACCGAATTTTCCAATCGTTCTCCCACGAGAGGACACTGTCGCTGGGCGATTTGCTCAGCCAGAGTGTTCTGAGTGAGGATGGCAAAATCCTCCATTCCGTCTTCACCGAGGAAATTCGCTCCCGCAGGGGAGTCAGTATGGAGGAATTGGACGGCTTTGTGGATTCCCTGGGGCAGGTCAAGGGCGCCGAGATCGTCTTTCTCGTCGTTGAGATCGGTCCCATGCGTTATAAAGTAAGTCTGCGTTCCCACGGTGATTTCTCAGTCCATGCGATTGCGACACGCTTTGGGGGCGGGGGGCATGCCAAGGCTGCAGGTTGCCGTCTTGAGGGCACAGAGGATGAAGTGGTCTCGAGCCTGCTCAATGCTTGTCGGGATTTGCTGGGGGAATCGGCGACAGATCCGGCAACGGACCGTGCCTGACAGGAACGGTGTTTCCTTTTCGGAAGAGGTATTGAGGTGTCATTTTTCCAGCGAGAAAAACTGAATCAGCGAAGCCGATTTTTCCCAATATATGTGTGGGCATTGCTGTTGGTTTTCGGCCTCATCGGTTGTGGGGGCGGAAGCACCGCTGTGGAAAAGGCTCCCGAGCCTGAACCCCTTTCCAAAGAGGAGTTGGCTGAGCGTCAGGAAAAGATGCGTCTGGAGCAGCTTCAGGACAGTTATGGAAAACTGCTCAATGCCATTCGCATGTATCCGGATCGAAATGAAGAGTGGATTTCCAATCTGGAGAATCTGGTCTACGCCACTGAAGGCACTTCCCTTCACAGCAAGGCAAAAAAAGCACTAGAAGATCAACTCAAGGTTCGAGAGACCCAGGCTCAATCCGATCTCGATCGCCTGAAGGAACGGGTCGAGGCGCTGGTCGAGGCGGGAGATCCTCTGGAGGCTGAGAGAATCCTTGAAGGATTTGACCCCGATGGAGTCTACGGAGAGACCGCAGCACAAAAGGGTTGGGAGTCTCTGGTTGAAAGCGTGGCAACCCGCCAAAGGGCTGAAGTGGATTTTGATCGCATCACCCGCAGGGCCAGAGCTTTCAAGCGCCAGGAAGAGTATGCAAAAGCGATAGGTTTGTTGGCTTCCTACTCTGATGACTACAAGGAAACAGAACAGTACAAGGAAGTTCAGGAGACGATAGCGGAGTACCTCGTCGTTTACGAGGAGAAGCGTAAAGCTCTTGAAGCTGAGTTGTCAGTCGAATGGGTGGAGTTGGAAATAGATCAGTATCTCTCCGCATTCAGGGCTTCGGCATCCGACCCGGACGCGGAAGTCTGGACAGAAGAGGGTGGGGAGATCGTCGGAACCAACGACTCCGTAGGCCCAGCCCAATTGGAAATTGGCGAAGATACCTGGGAAGAGTACACCGTCGAGCTGGAGATCCAGTTGGTGACCGGAAGCGAAATCAATCTGGGAATCACTGCTGGAACGCGTCCGGGCAGAGCGGTCAAAAACTATGATGTTCAAAGCTTTGAAACCGCCGAGGGAGAGTGGCTCAAGGTTCGGATCGAACTGCGCGAGGGCCTCATCAAGATTACGGACCTCGATACGCTCGATCCACTCGATGAAGATTCGAGACCCTATTTCCCCATGGGCGGTGTTGCTGTTCTCTTGCGCCCCGAAGAATCGGTGAAAATTCGTAGCTGCCGTTACAAGTTGTACCGACCCAAGCCGGGCGAGGAAGACTCCGGAGATGAAGACAGCTCCGGGGAAGACGACGAAGGGTAACAACAGGGCGGTGACTGCCTTTGATGCCAGTCAACTAGGGAGTTGGGAGCAGGATGTGGCAAGCCTTGCGGGCATGCTCGTCCATGAGGTCAAGAATCCCCTTTCAACCTTGAATATCTCCTCCCAGTTGATCCTTGAGGAGATGGGATCTCCCGATTCTCCCAAGGAACAGCGCACTCTTCGTCGGCTTGAAATGATGCAGTCAGAGATCCAGCGCATCGAAAAAATCATCTCCTCATTCCTTCAACTGACAAAACCACAAAAGATGAGCAGGGACTCCATCGATGTCAGCCGGCTTGTGGAGCAGGTGATCTCACGAAATCGAGAAGTCATCGAATTGGATGGCGTCAGTGTGTTGTTTCAACCCGGATCAGTCAGTTCTGTTACCGGTGATGCCGGCATGTTGCACCAGGCGATCCTTAATCTGATCATCAATGGTTGCTCGGCGATGCCGAATGGGGGAGAACTCTTGGTCAGAGTTATGGAAACCCGTTATCGTGGATCGCCAGCAGTGGTCATCGAAGTGACGGATACTGGCGTGGGGATCACCGAAGAGGCGATTCCGAGAATTTTCCGTCCTTACGTTTCCACCACCGAAGGAGGCACAGGATTGGGATTGCCGACCACCCTGAGATTTGTCAGGCTTCACGGCGGTACAATTCTTGTTGAGAGTGAGCCCGAACAGGGAAGTCGATTTTCCATTGTTCTTCCCGCAGAGGAATCAGAGTCATGAGCGACAGTGCTGAAAGTCAACAGAGCGGTGCAGCGAGAATCCTCATCGTTGATGATCAGGCTTCTCACGCCGAGATTCTTTCGGATGCGCTGGCTGCTGTTGGCCATGATTGTTATGTCGCCACCACCATTGAAGAAGCACGGGATCTGCTGAGAAAGAATGGCGCGGACATCGTTATCACCGATCTCGTGCTGGGAGATCGCGACGGCCTCGACCTCATTCGTGAAGCTCAGGCGATCGATCCCTTTATAGCCGTGGTTGTCGTCACCGGTCATGGAACGGTGGAGACGGCAGTTGAGGCGATGCAACTCGGAGCTGTGGATTACCTGCGAAAGCCGGTGGATCTCGCTGGGCTGAGAATCCGGGTCAATCGAGCCCTGGAGGGTGCTGCACTCAAGAGGCGGGCGGAAGAACTGGAAAGAACCATCGATGACCGGTTCGGTTTTGAAGGCATCATCGGTTCCAGTCATGCCATGCATGCCATCGTGCAAAAGATGCAACAGGTGGCCCCTACCGATGCCTCTGTGCTGATTCTGGGCGAAAGCGGAACCGGCAAGGAATTGATAGCAAAGGCGATTCACGCCAACAGCCGCAGGAAAAATAACGTTTTTGTTCCCCTCAACTGTGCAGCATTGGGTGAGGGCGTTTTGGAGAGCGAACTCTTTGGCCATGAGCGGGGTGCCTTTACAGGAGCCTCGACCTTGCGCAAGGGCCGCTTTGAGCACGCGGATGGCGGAACTCTTTTCCTCGATGAAGTGGGAGACATCCCCACCTCAGTTCAGGTCAAATTATTGCGGGTTCTGGAAGAGGGAGAAGTGGTGAGAATGGGATCGAATGATCCCGTTGCCACCGACGTTCGATTGGTCTGCGCCACCCACAGGGATCTCCGTGAGCGCATCGCGGAAGAAAAGTTCAGGGAAGATCTTTTCTACAGGGTCAACGTGGTGACGATTGAGATTCCTCCGCTGAGAGACAGGGCGGTGGATATTCCACTTCTGGTGAACCACTTCCTCGATGAGTATTCGCGGGTTCATGATAAATCCATCGAGGGGATCTCCAGAGATGCTCTCAGGGTGCTCACAGGTTATTCATGGCCGGGCAATGTTCGGGAGTTGAAGAACGCCATCGAAAACATGGTCGTCACCTGCCCCGGCAAGGTTCTCGAGGTCGAAGATCTCCCCGGCCACATCCGACCGGACGGCGTCGGCGGAAGTGTGGGCGGCTTCCCGGTGGGGACGACGATCCAGGAGTTGGAGAAGGAGCTGATTCGGAACACCCTTCAGGTAGTGGAGGGGAACCGGCGCAAAGCGGCGGAAATCCTCGGAATCGGCGAGAGGACCCTTTACCGCAAGATCGACGAATATGATCTGCGGGAAAAAGACGAGGATCCTGCCAAATAGACAGATCTGGTTCTGGACCCGGCCGCCGGGTGTCATTTTGACAGTCCGTCCAGTTGTGAGCGTTGAGATCAGCCCCTCTGAATTCAGGTTTCCTGCCATAATTGCGTTCAATTCCCTTAATTGACCTCAAATTGGAACATTCTTTGCCAAGTATTCCTCTGGAGACCGGGAGACCAAAGACCCGGTTCGAGAAGGGAGCCTGAAAATGGGCAAAATCATTGGAATTGACCTCGGAACCACCAATTCAGTGGTCTCTGTCATGGAAGGCGGCGAGCCGACCGTCATTCCGAACAGGGATGGAAACCGCGTGACCCCGTCCGTGGTCGCCTTCACCGAGTCGGGAGATCGCCTGGTGGGCCAGACCGCCAAGCGTCAGGCCGTGACCAACCCCGAGAACACCGTTTTCTCGATCAAGAGATTCATGGGGCGACGTCACGAGGAGCTGAACAAGGAAGCGGATCTGATCCCCTACAAGATCACCGGTGGTGCCAACGACCTGGTGAAAGTCAAGCTGCAGGGCAAGGAGTACTCTCCTCCGGAAATCTCTGCTCTGATTCTTCAAGAACTCAAGAGCACTGCAGAAGAGTATCTGGGTGAGCAAGTGACGGAAGCAGTCGTGACTGTTCCCGCCTACTTCAACGACAGTCAGCGTCAGGCCACCAAAGATGCGGGCCGCATCGCGGGTCTCGACATCAAGCGCATCATCAACGAGCCGACCGCCGCTTCACTGGCGTATGGACTCGACAAAAAAGGCAGTGAAAAGATTGCCGTCTTCGACCTCGGTGGGGGAACCTTCGACGTTTCCATCCTTGAGGTGGATGAGGGGCTTTTCAAAGTGCTCTCGACCAACGGAGACACTCAGCTTGGTGGTGACGACTTCGATGAAGTATTGATCCACAGCATTGCCGATTCGTTTCAGAAAGAGCAGAGCATCGATCTGCGTCAGGATCTGATGGCGCTTCAGCGATTGAAGGAAGCGGCGGAGAAAGCCAAGTGTGAGCTTTCCAGCAGAGCCGAGACCGAAATCAACCTGCCTTTCGTGACGGCAGACGCTACAGGCCCGAAGCACCTTCAGATGTCCATCACCCGCGCCACCTTTGAAGAGCAGGCACGCAGCCTGATTGAGCGTACTCGCAAGCCATGTGAACTGGCTCTTTCAGACGCGGGTCTGAGCGCCAATGAGGTCGATGCCGTGATTCTGGTGGGTGGTTCGACGCGAATCCCTGCGATTCAGGAGATTGTCAAAAAGATCTTTGGCCAGGAGCCGAACCGTTCCGTCAATCCGGATGAAGTGGTCGCCATGGGAGCAGCCATTCAGGGTGGAATCCTTTCCGGTGACGAGAAACTGAACGACGTATTGCTGTTGGATGTGACGCCTCTGAGTCTCGGTATCGAAACTCTGGGTGGAGCGAGTACCAAGTTGATTGAGCGCAACACTTCTATCCCAACCGGGAAAAAGCAGGTGTTCTCTACTGCTGCTGACAATCAGCCTGCAGTGGACATTCACATCCTTCAGGGTGAACGCGAGATGGCCAAGGACAACCGCACTCTCGGCAAGTTCCAGCTGGATGGCATTCCTGCGGCTCCACGTGGTGTCCCGCAGATTGAAGTTTCCTTCGACATTGACACCAACGGAATTCTGGAAGTGTCAGCGAAGGATCTGGGCACCGGCAAGGAGCACAGCATCAAGATCACGTCTTCCTCGGGATTGAGTGAAGATGAGGTCGAGCGTATGCGCCAAGAGGCAGAAAAGTACGCCGATGAGGACAAGGCTGCCCGCGAGTTGGTCGACCTTCGCAATGAGGCGGACACGGCCTGTTACGCCACGGAGTCCAGCCTCAAGGAGTACGCTGAAAAGCTGGAAGATGGTGAAGAGGAGAAGATTCGCGCCGCAATCGAGGAGTTGAAGGAGGCCAAGGATGCCCCGGACGCCACGGCGGAATCGATTCGCGCAGCGATCGAAGCCCTGAATGCCGCTTCTCATGATCTCGCCCGTCGGATGTACGAGGATTCCTCCAAGGAGCAGGCCCAGCAGGGCGCTGAAGGAGCCGCTACCGGCGGTCCGGGAGGTGCCGCTGGTGCAGGCGGGGATGCCGCAGGAGGCGATGAAGTGGTCGATGCGGACTTCACGGTCAAGGACTGAGGCGCTTTACATTTTCGGAACTTGGAATGGCGGGGCCCCTGGGGCTCCGCCATTTTTTTGGGCCGATTTCAAGGAGTCCCACCCTGTTGAGAGCCCCATTGGGGAACTGATCTGCCTTCCCAAGCGTCTCTAGTGTTGCAGGAAAAGTAAATTTTCGCCATCCTCGAACGCGGGGAATACAGGGGGATGGGTTCGTCCGTCCTCCCGTTGGGCCTTCGGGGGTGTCCCGCAGGTCATTTCGGGCTAAAGATGCGCCACCAAACGGCCGATGTTTGGAGGTGGAGGGACCGATGAACAACCATTTCATTTTTCACGATCTGATTCGCCAAAACATGGAGTCTGAAAGATTCCGTGAACTTCACTGGACCGGCACTTTCGACGATTACATGTCGATCGCTGCACGGAATCCGGACATTCTCAGGACATCGTTTCAGCGCGTCCACGACATGATCGTTTCGTATGGAAGTGAACCTTCGACACAACTCAATTCGAAGGACGGTCTTCACTGGAAGTTTTTCGATGACCCGGACAATGACGGAGACAATGCCGTCTTTGGTCTGGATCAGCCGATTAACCAGTTGGTGAGTTTCTTCAAGTCTGCTGCTCACAACCTGGGAACTGAGAAGCGTGTTTTGCTTCTTCATGGTCCAGTGGGCTCCGCCAAAAGTACGATCGTCAGTTTGATCAAGCGAGGTCTTGAGCAATACAGTCGTAAGCCGGAAGGCGCGCTCTACACATTCCAGTGGGAAGACGAAAACGGTAACTGGGTTGATTCACCGATGAACGAGGATCCGTTCTATCTGATCCCGGAAGAGGCCCGTGCGGATGTCATTGGGAAAATCTGTCAAGAGAGTGACGTGCGGTACCCCATCGTCATGAAGGGGAGTCTGTGTCCCTTCAGCCGTTGGTACTACAACCATTACATGCAAAAGTACGATGGAGACTGGGAGCGCATGATTCAGCATGTCCGGGTCCGTCGACTGGTCATGTCTGAGGAAGATCGTGTCGGTATCGGCACCTTCCAGCCCAAAGATGAAAAGAACCAGGATTCAACCGAGCTCACCGGTGACATCAACTACCGCAAGATCGCTGAATATGGTTCTGAATCAGACCCACGTGCGTTCAATTTTGACGGTGAATTCAATGTTGCCAACAGGGGAGTGATTGAGTTCATCGAGGTACTCAAGCTGGATGTGGCATTCCTCTACGATCTTCTCGGGGCCAGCCAAGAGCAGTCGATCAAACCGAAACGTTTTGCCCAGACTGCCATCGACGAGGTCATCATTGGCCATACCAATGAGCCTGAATACCGCAAGCTGCAAAGCAATGAGCTGATGGAGGCATTCAGGGACCGAACCGTCAAGATCGACATCCCCTACAACACCACGTTGCAGGACGAGGTCAGCATTTACCGCAAGGATTACTCCACCAAGGCGATTCAGCAGCATGTGGCTCCCCACACCCTCGAGGTGTGCGCCATGTGGTCTGTGCTCACACGTCTTGAGGAGCCGAAAAATGCCCAGATCACTCTTGCCCAGAAGATGAAGCTTTACGACGGCAAGACCATGTCCGGATTCACGGAAGAAAACGTCAAGGAACTTCGTGACGAAGCACAACGCGAAGGACTTGAAGGTATTTCACCCCGTTATATTCAGGACAAGATCTCAAATGCTCTCGTTTCAGATTACAACTACGTGAATCCTTTCATGGTTCTCAATGAGATCGATGAGGGATTGAAGCACCACAGCCTCATTTCTTCTGAGGAGGTTCGCCAGCGTTACAGGGAGTTGCTCTCTGTGGTCAAGGGCGAGTACGAAGACATCGTCAAGAATGAAGTCCAGCGTGCGATCAGTGCAGATGAAGAAGCCATCCAGAAGCTCTGCTCCAACTACATCGATAACGTCAAGGCCTACACCCAGCGTGAAAAGGTCAAGAATCCCTACACGGGTCAATCAGAGGATCCGGATGAAAGATTACTGCGATCCATCGAAGAAAAAATCGACATCCCCGAGAGTCGAAAGGATGATTTCCGCAGGGAAATCATGAACTACATTGGTGCTTTGGCTGTTGAGAACAAACAGTTCGACTACTCCACCAATGCACGACTTCAGCGGGCCCTGGAGATGAAGCTCTTCGAAGACAAAAAAGACACCATCAAGTTGACCTCACTGGTCTCCGACGTGGTGGACAAAGAGTCTCAGGCCAAGATTGATGTGGTCAAGACCCGTTTGATTGAGCAGTACGGATACAACGAGGACAGTGCAACAGATGTACTGAACTACGTTTCCAGTATCTTTGCCCGGGGTGATTCCAAAAACGCAACCTGATCATGAGAGGTCATGCACATGCGCAAGATCGATCCTGATGCCAATCGTTTTCGGAAGATTGTCCGCGGTAAAATCAGGGAGAATCTGAAACAGTACGTTTCTCAGGGAGAGCTGATCGCCCGACAGGGCAAGAAATCGGTCAGCGTTCCCCTGCCGCAAATCGATTTACCCAACTTCCGATTTGGTCAGGCTGACCAAGGCGGTGTGGGGCAAGGAGAAGGTGACGAGGGGGATCCCCTCGGCGCTGAGCAAGCGGAGCCGGGCCCGGAAGCGGGAGACCAGCCGGGGGAACACGTCCTTGAAGTGGACGTCAACCTCGAAGAGTTGGCCGAGATTCTCGGTGAAGAGCTGGAACTTCCCAATATCGAGCCGAGAGGTTCGAGCAGCATTCTGGTGGAAAAAGACAAATACACCGGAATCACCCGTAATGGCCCTGAATCCCTGAGGCACTTTCGCAGAACTTTCAAGCAGGCTTTGCGCAGGCAAATTTCCTCCGGTTCCTATAACAAAGAGAACCCGGTGGTGACCCCTCACAGGGAAGATCGTCGGTATCGCTCCTGGAACACCTCAAAAGTTCCTCAATCAAATGCGGTCATCCTCTACATGATGGATGTGTCTGGTTCGATGGGGAATGAGCAGAAGGAGATCGTCAGAATCGAATCCTTCTGGCTCGATACATGGCTGCGGAGTCAATACGAAAACCTGGAGACTCGATACATCATTCACGATGCAAAAGCCAAGGTTGTCGATGCGCATACTTTCTTTCACATCCGCGAGTCGGGCGGAACAAAGATCTCCAGTGCATACAACCTTGCAAGGGATCTGATTCAAAAAGAGTTCTCACCGGAAGAGTGGAATATCTATCTGTTTCATTTTTCGGATGGTGATAACTGGGGTGGTGATGACACCACGCATTGCCTCGACCTTCTCAATAGTGAGTTGTTGCCAGCGGTCAATGTTTTCTGCTACGGCCAGGTGAAGAGTGCCTATGGAAGTGGGCAATTCATCAAGGATCTGCGCCAGGCTTACCAAGAGAACGAAAAAGTTCTCTTGTCAGAGATTAACTCACGAGACGAGATATTGCCGTCCATCAAAACTTTCCTCGGGAAGGGGCACTGACATGTTTCATGATCGTGATCTGACTCCCGAGTTGGTCGAATGGAAAGATACCATTCGTCAAGTCGCCGTTGATTCAGGGCTGGATTTCTTTGAGGTCCTGTTTGAGATGGTGGACTACGATGAAATGAACATGATTGCTGCCTACGGAGGCTTCCCGGTTCGCTATCCCCATTGGAGATGGGGGATGCAGTTCGAGGAGTTGCAAAAGCAATACTCCTACGGGATGGCGAAGATCTATGAGCTGGTGATCAATAACGATCCCTGCTACGCCTACCTCATGAGGTGTAATCCACTGGTGGATCAGAAATTGGTGATGTCCCACGTTTATGGGCACAGCGACTTCTTCAAAAACAACGCATGGTTCGGCAAGACCGATCGCAAAATGGTCGACACCATTTCGAACCATGCTGTCAGAATCAATCGCTATATCGACGAGTACGGTAAAGACGTGGTTGAACAATTCATCGATGTCTGTCTTTCCGTGGAAAACCTCATCGACATCCACTCTCCGTACTTTTCCCAGAAAGAAAATGTGACGGAAGAGCAAAGAGCGAAAGAGCGGCAGGAAGCCCAGGGCAACAGGATCCCAACCCGTTCTTACATGGAGGATTTCATCAATCCTCCGGATGTCATCGAACAGGAAAAGCAGGAGATTCTCGACAAGATTGAGCAGACGGAACATTTCCCACAGGATCCCCAAAAAGACGTGTTGCTCTTCCTTTTGCACCACGGACGTCTGCAATCATGGCAGCGAGACGTGCTCTCCATCGTCAGGGATGAAGCCTATTACTTCGCTCCTCAGGGAATGACCAAAATCATGAATGAGGGATGGGCATCCTTCTGGCATAGCCGAATCATGACCGGTGGCATCCTTGATTCGAGTGAGTTGATTGATTATGCCGATCACCATGCCGGAACCATGGGTGGAGGGTCAGGCAAACTGAATCCCTATAAACTGGGGATTGAGTTGTTCCGTGATATCGAGAGACGCTGGAATGCAGGTCAGTACGGCAGCGAGTGGGAGTCCTGTGAAGATGTACATGGTCGTAATGACTGGGATCTTGGTCACAACAAGGGGCTGGAAAAGATCTACTCGGTGAGATCGACTCATAATGACATCACATTCATCGATGAATTTATGACTGAGGACTTCGCGGTTCGTCAAAACCTCTACACCTATAAATTCGATCGATCCCAATCACAGTACGTGATGGAAAGCCGCGATTTTCGGGAGGTTAAAAATCGACTTCTGGATCAGTTGGCTAATTCCGGCCGCCCTCAGATCGAAGTGACCGACGGAAACTATGGCAATCGGGGTGAGTTGTTGCTGGAGCATCATTGGACCGGAACTCCGTTGAAAATGGATTATGCGAGACGAACCCTCGAGAATCTTGAGAAGCTCTGGGGCAGGCCGGTTCATCTGAAAACGCAGATCGAGAACAAGGTCAAGATTCTCGGCTACAACGGTTCACGCCACGAAGAGCGCAACGAATCCTGAATTAGCCCGTTTTTCGGGCCTGAGCGGCCACTCTTCTGCGAATTCCCCCTCGGCTCGACTTGAACTTCCGGGCTCCACCTTTGATGATAGATATTCAGGAATCCGCCGGATTTCTGAAGTTTCGCCCAGAGGAGGACCAGGAGGAGCCATGCGTCCCGCCAGATTCGTCACGGCAGCCAGTCTTTTCGACGGTCACGATGCATCCATCAATATCATTCGCCGTGTTCTTCAGGATCAAGGCGCGGAGGTGATCCATTTGGGTCACAACCGAAGCGCAGAGGAAATTGTGACCACTGCCATCCAGGAGGATGCAGATGGGATCGCCGTCTCTTCCTATCAGGGTGGTCACAATGAGTTTTTCCGATTCATGTATGACCTTCTGCAAGAAAAAGGCGCACCCTGGATCAAACTGTTTGGCGGTGGCGGCGGTGTCATCGTTCCCGCTGAGATCGAGGCTCTTCATGCCTATGGAATTGAACGGATCTATTCCCCAGAAGAAGGACGTGATCTTGGGCTCGAGGGAATGGCCGAAGATATGGTTGCCCGTTGTGGCAATCTGAACGGCAATCCCGTCAGAGGCGAGAGACTCCCACAGCGAATAACCCGAATCGAATTGGGTGAATCAGAATTTTCTGGGGAAAGAAAGATCCCTGTGATTGGCCTCACCGGAACAGGGGGTGCCGGAAAATCCTCACTGACCGATGAGCTGTTACGCCGTTTTTTACAGGACTTCCCTGATCGCCGGTTTGCCATCGTCAGTGTTGATCCCACCAAGCGTCGCACTGGCGGCGCTCTACTGGGAGACCGCATTCGCATTAACAGTTGCGATCACCCGAGAGCCTACGTGAGGTCATTGGCTACCCGTTCAAGTGGCGTTGAGGTACCCGAGGCAATCCGGGGTGCGATTCGGGAAGTTAGCCAGGATGAGTTTGATCTGGTGTTGTTGGAAACTTCCGGAATCGGCCAGGGTGACAGCAGGGTGACAGATCTTGCAGACCTCTCGGTCTATGTCATGACTCCCGAATATGGTGCGGCCAGTCAGCTCGAGAAGATCGATATGATCGACTACGCCGACGCCATCGTTCTCAACAAGTCCGATCGGGCTGGAGCACGGGACGCCATTCGTGATATCCGCAAGCAGTATCGCAGAAGCCGCAAAATCTTTGATCATGAAGTCGCTGATGACGATTTGCCGATCTTTGGTACTGTTGCCAGCCATTTCAATGATGCCGGCGTGGAAACTTTCTACCGCTACCTCCTCAAACACTTGGGGAATTCGGAGAGCAGTTGGCAAGTTCCATCCTCAAGGCTCAGTGTCGCGGGAGATGACCGCCCTGCAGTGATCCCTGCTGACCGCAGCGGGTATCTTCTCGATATCATCCAAACTGTGCAGGAGTACCACAAAAACGTTCAACGGCACTCCGACAAGGTCGCTGACGTTGAATCTCTCGACAGAAGCGCCCAGTTGGTAGGAGAAGACCAGTCACAACCCCTGAAGGAAATGGCCCGGTCTTTGGAAGAGGGATTGCCGACAGAGATTCGACGCCTTCTCGACCAGTGGGAAGAGCTGAAAGAAGCCTATTCCGGATCGGAGTTGGTTTTCAAGATCCGTGACCGGGAGATTCGGGAGCCTCTGCATGTCGAAACTTTGGCAGGAACCCAGTTGCCGAGAGTTTCTTTGCCCAAAATCGAAGGACGTGGGGATATCACCCGTTGGTTGATGTTGGAAAACCTCCCTGGGCATTTCCCCTATACGGCTGGAGTTTTCCCCTTCCGCAGAAGAGACGAGCATCCAAAAAGGATGTTTGCCGGCGAGGGACCACCTGAAAAAACCAATGCCCGATTCCACTACCTCTGCAAGGGAGAGGACGTCCATCGTCTTTCGACCGCTTTTGATTCGGTAACGCTATACGGCGAAGATCCGGATCGTCGTCCGGATATTTATGGAAAAGTCGGCGAAAGCGGAGTCAGCATTTGCACCCTTGATGACATGAAGAAACTCTACGACGGATTTGATCTCTGTGCGCCGAGTACTTCTGTCTCGATGACCATTAACGGACCTGCTCCGATGATTCTGGCGATGTTCTTCAATACGGCCATCGATCAGCAAGTGGAGAAGTACCGTCAGGAGAAGGGGGCAGAGCCTGACCAGCAGGCCATGAAGGAGATCGAGCAATTCGTTCTTCAGAATGTCCGTGGAACAGTTCAGGCGGATATCCTCAAGGAGGATCAGGCACAAAACACCTGTATCTTCAGTATCGATTTCGCATTGAGAATGATGGGGGATATCCAACAATTCTTCATTGATGAAAAAGTACGCAACTACTACTCGGTTTCGATCAGTGGTTACCACATCGCTGAAGCAGGAGCCAATCCCATCACCCAGTTGGCATTTACTCTCGCCAACGGTCTGACCTACATCGAGTACTACCGGTCACGGGGAATGAATGTGGATGAATTCGCACGAAATCTGTCCTTCTTCTTCTCCAACGGACTCGACGCAGAGTACTCGGTACTGGGCAGGGTGGCTCGTCGCCTCTGGGCTGTGATCATGCGTGACCTGTATGGAGCCAATGACCGCAGTCAGAAACTGAAGTATCACATTCAGACCTCCGGCCGCTCACTGCATGCGATGGAAATCGACTTCAATGATATCAGGACGACATTGCAGGCGTTGATGGCCTACTACGACCAGTGCAATTCACTGCACACCAACTCTTATGACGAAGCGATCACGACTCCGACGACAGAGTCGGTACGCAGGGCGATGGCGATTCAGTTGATCGTCGCGGAAGAATTGGGACTGGCCAAAAATGATAACCCCCTGCAGGGCTCCTTCGTGATCGAGGAGATGACAGAATTGGTTGAGCAGGCTGTTCTGGAAGAGTTCCGTCGTCTGCATGATCGGGGTGGTGTTCTCGGTGCTCTGGAGCGCCAGTATCAGAGGTCAAAGATTCAGGAAGAATCACTTCTCTATGAACACCGCAAGCACACCGGCGAGTTGCCCATCATCGGCATCAATACCTTCCTGCGCCCTGAAGGTTCTGAGGAACCGGATATGGAGATCGAGCTGCGTCGTTCGACCACTGACGAGAAGGATCAGCGTATCGTTGATCTCGCAGATTTTCATCAGAAGCATTCCGATCAGAGTGGAGCCGCTCTTGAGAAACTCCAGGAGGTGGCACTGTCCGGAGGAAACATCTTCCGCGAGTTGATGTCGACGGTCCGGGTTGCAAGTCTTGGACAGATCAGTGCAGCACTCTATGAGGTGGGTGGACGCTACCGTCGCAACATGTAGCAATGACGTGGATCAATCCGTGTTACGGGTGGGTTTTTTCTCCAGAGAGGCTGAGAGACCGAGCAGTCCCAGGCCACCGATGGAGAGCCAACCATGGGTTTCCAACCACAGGTGACCTGCCTCTGCGGAGACCCAGCCGAGCATCGGGACCACGAGTGCTACCAGTCCACTGCTGATCAACAGCCATGACAGGCTGGATAATCTGCCGAGCCTCATCGGTGGCTGAAACAGGAAGAGTACCAAAACCGCTGCAAACAGGGATCCCACAGTGAGGTGAAGAACCAGTGGATACCCCCGAAGGTCGACTCCCAAAGGAATACCGGGGATCGAACTCAGCATCGTCAGGATCAACAGGGGGATCAGAAACCGTTGCCAGCGATTCATGGTCGGTTTCCTTCCATGGCCTTCAGGAACCAGCGTAATGAGGCGAGCAGCACCAGTGCACCTGTTGCCGTGAAGTAGATCTTGGCCAATTCCCGGGTGGGAAAAACCCACTCCCAGAAGCTCCAAAGTGATGAGTCAAAGGTGGCCAGTGACTTTGGATCGATGTGTCGAGTCTGTGTGATGGTCCCGCCTGCAGACATGGGAATCAGTGGGGTGGGTTGGCTGACAAGAACAGGCCACGGAGTTTCGGGGGCATGACAATCGGTACACCCGTTGCTTCCAAGGGACATCGCCGCAGGTCGAACTGGATGCCCCAGTTTCCATTGAACCGGCGCTGCCAAATCACTGGAGAGTGGCTTCAGTTGATCCCCCGGTGATCTTTCCCAGGCGTGGCCCGAGGTGATGAGGGCCGAGGGGGATTCCATCTGGCCCAGAAAAGCAGAGAGGCTCCGCTCTGCCCTGCCGGGATCATCGTCAGTGTTCGCAATCTTTTCCAGGAGATCTCCACGAACCCGCAGTGTTCTTCTCAGCGGGGTTCTCAGATCTCCGGGGGGAATCACTTCAGCAGTCGGGTTCTCTTCGGAAGTCTGAATCCAACCCTCTGGCCATGCCTGATAGTGGGGGGCCCAGCGATTCTGGTCATCCTTCAACAGGATTCCCGAGAAGATGCGAGGAGGATCTCCAGCCTTGCGGCCCTGTTTGGCAATACCCAGATCGTGGGCGCGTGAGGTCCAGACTGACAGGCCTTCTTCCCCCTGTGCCGCTCCAGAATGACACGCCGTGCAGGTCATCGCCTCCAGGTGAAAAGGGGGGAGCCCCCGGTGCTCCGGTCGTGGGGCAGAGACCATCACTGGATCCCCTTGTGGGAGATGACAACCGCGACAGGAGAGAGCCTCGACCGAAACTCCACTGGGGTGGGTTTCCCCATCCTTGCCCCGGACGACATGATGGTCGAGCCCTGCCCGGTGACAGTCGACACAGCTCATGCCAGCGGCGAGATGAACATCTCCTGCATGAGTCCAGCGGGGGGTCTCCGCGTTTTCTTCTGCCGGGGCCACCGTATGGCAATGAAGGCAGGCTTGCGGGCCTGCATCGGCATGCAGATCGAGGACGACCCTATTTTGGGTATCGAATCGGGTTTCCGATCTCAAACCGGCAGAATCAAAGAGCCCTGCAGCAACGAAGGGGGCAAGGTCTGATTTCCCATCCTTGATGAACTGACTTCGTTGCTGGAAATCATAGGAGCCCTGCAAGTGACAGATCAGGCAATCGGAAGCTTGTCCACTGATGGAGTGGTGCCCACCGGCGTCGAAGGGGCCTTGTTTCTTTCGCAGGGATTCCTGATCGAGGTCGAGTTCTTCCACAGTTGCCAGGCCGGGCCATAGCCTCGAGTGAAAAGGCCAGCGAGTTCCACTGCGGGAATCGACCAGAAACCAGGGTTCTCCAGCAGGACCATCCAGCCCTTTTCCCCCATGCAACCCACCCGAAGCACGCTGAACGTCGTGGCAAGGTGCACACGTCGCTTCCATGTTCGGAATCTGGTTGGTCTCCCCGGTTCCGGAGATCACCTGCCCACGGGCATCTCGCAGCTCGATCTGATGCACATAGGTTTCGGGTGAGCCGCTGCGTTTCCAGCGATCATCGGTAGATTCCTGCCCACCCAGAAGTGTGGGAAAAAATGAACAGGTCAGAATCAGCAAAAAGCGCAAAGAGTTCATTCCTTTTCCACCGGTGGAGTCGGTTTCACGGGAACACGCAATTCCTTGAAACCATTCTTCAGTTTTCTCTGAATCATGGAGACCTTTGGATCCCACCAGTACTGAGTATCCTGTGGTGCTTCAGCGGGGCGAACCAGACGGAAACCGACATGGAAGGCATCCGTACACCACCAGACACTCTTCGGGATCTGGGGATCACGCTTCTGCCATTTCGAGGTGGAAGCGGTTCGTGCTGCAGATCGACAGCGATCAGCATCATCCTGCCATGAGCCGCCGCGAACCACAGCAGGCCAGACCTTTTCTGGCCAAACAACGGCTTCAGTGTGGTTCAGGGCCTTTCCGGAACGGCCGGAATAAGTCTCTGCCGAGTAGCGATCGATGGTCCATTCAGCAACGTTTCCATAGAGATCATGAATACCCCAGCGATTCGCTTTCAGGGTACCCACTTTCCGATAGCCGGCTCCCAGTCCTGGATAACCGAGATCTTCATCTTCGTATTCGCTGTTATCGAAGATCCATGCGTAATCGGTCAGCTCTGAAGGATCATCTCCAAAAGAGTAGGCGGTTTCCTGACCACAGCGAGCCGCGTATTCCCACTCTGCCTCGGTGGGTAGCCGCAGAAAGTGGCCCGTTTTTTTGGAGAGCCACTTTGAAAATTGCATTGCGGCAAATTGGGTGATGTCGGCGACAGGGTAGCCACCGCTGGTTCCCAGTCCTTCCATGATCGGTCGCGCATCCTGCTCCCAGAGAGGGGTCGGAATGCTGACAGCATCGGCCCACGCCTCTTTGGAAGCATCGTTGGGATCGAGACGGAGATCTTGGGAGTTTCGGTACTCTTTGAGAAATTGCTGATAGAGATCCCAGGTGACTTCAAGCTTCATCATCCAGAATGGCTCTGGCTGAAATTGCCAAGCCGGACCTTCATCCGACTTGCGATCACTCTCACTCTCCGGTGAGCCGATTTGTATGGTTGCCGGATAACCGGTTTCACCAACAGGGATCGCGATCCATTCAATCTTCAGATCCGTTCCGGGGAGAACTTCCTCATAGGATTGAATCGGTTTTGCCGGCGTCGAATCGTCGGGGGCAGAAGTCCATCCCAAAGGAGTGAGGTGGAGGGCCATAAGTAGAGTGATCAGCAAGATTGCCCTTTCCTGACACAGATTCGATCTGGGAATCCGGTCCTGGAGTCCCTATCGGTCTCCAACAAGTCTGAATCGCCGTGATCCAAGTGGGTGGGGGGTGATCCCGCCCTCTCTTGCGGCTAAAAGTAGAAACATGATGGCTTACCCGGAAACCGACATCCAGAGTTCAAGCACTGCTTCAGAGTCTGATCGGCTGCACAATCAGTGCCGATATCCGAGTTTCAGGATGCCTGTTCCCGCAAATTGGCTGCTGGGAATGCTGGTTTTCGGTCTTCTCACAGGGTGTGCTCTCCAGAATCCGGTGACGCCCTCAGAAAAGGGGAATGGCAAAGAAGAACCCCTGCGTACCGAGTTTCGCCATGTTGCCATGGGAACTCTCTTTCGGATCGTGGTGGTGGGCCAATCTGCTGTGGATCCAGGGAATGCAGTCAAAGAGGCTTTCGCCCGTATCGATGAAATTGAGGCGGTCGCTTCCGACTGGAACAGGGAGAGTGAGATTCGGGAATGGTGTCGTTCCGCTCCCCATCCCAAGATGGTTCCGGTGAGTGCAGACCTTGCCATGTTGCTTCAGCACAGCCTCAGGATTCATGAACAATCGGAAGGGCGCTTCGATATTTCACTGGGATCCCTGACTCGTCTTTGGCGGCGCTGCTTTCTTGCAAACCGCCTACCGTCAGAGTCTGACCTTGAACGGGCATTTCTCCAAACCGGAATGAACTTCATTGAATTGAAGGGCCGAGAGGCGCGGCTCACCAAAGGTGGAGTGGGTCTGGACCTCGGAGGAATTGCCAAGGGATATGCGGTGGATCAGGCACTGAAACTCATGATCGACAGGGGGCATCCCCATACCCTTGTCGACGGCGGTGGGGATCTGGCCTTCAGTGTCCCTCATTCCGACTCAGAGGGTTGGCGAATCATCTTGCCCTCTGGCCCGAGGAGATTCGATACCGCAGGGGCTGTTGCTACCAGTGGTGATTCCGAAAAGTATGTGGAAATTGAAGGCCACAGGTACAGTCATATTCTCGATCCGCAAACGGGTTTGGGGCTGAAGGATTCTTCCCTTGTGACCGTCGTGGCCACTTCGGCGACGATCGCAGATGCCTGGGCGACGGCATGCTCGTTGCCAGGGGCTTGGCCGCCCGCCGACAAGTCAGAAATGAAGGGTTTTCCCCTCGGTTTGGAAAAACTCTCGGTTTCCGGAGAATTGGAGAGTTGGGGTCTGTTTCCGGAATCTGTGCTGCCCTGATACGACCGGTACTGGTGAAGCGGTTTCAGGATTAGTACAATTACGACTTCTCCGGCGGCTCCGGAGTTCCAATCCGCATTTTGACCGAGAGGATGTCCACGTGGCGAATCACAAAAAGGATGCCGATCTCCATTCTGACGAAAATTCCGACCAGGAACTGGACCGCCGTACATTCATGGGTACGACCGGTGGGCTTTTGGCCGCACTTGCGTCCGGTGGACTCGCTGCAAACTCTGTGCAGGCCCATGCGACGGGTGTTCACAACTCTGTTGATGACGTGATTCGTGTTGGATTGGTCGGCTGTGGTGGTCGTGGAACCGGTGCTGCCACCAACGCTCTCAATGTGGAACCTCGAGTTCGCATCGTTGCCATGGGTGACCTGTTCATGGATCGCGTCGAAAATTCCCGTCAAAATCTTCTCGATGGAGATCATGGAGATCGAATCCAGGTATCCGAAGAGATGATGTTTTCCGGTTTTGACAATTACGAAAATGTCATCAAAAACTGCGACGTGGTCATTCTTGCTTCCACTCCCCATTTCAGACCCCAACAGATCGAGAAGGCTGTGGAAGAAGGCGTGCACGTCTTTGCAGAGAAGCCGATCGCGACCGACTCCATCGGAGTCGCCAAAGTTCGGGCTGCATGTGAAAAAGCCAAAGAGAAGAACCTGACTGTGGTCAGTGGGCTTTGCTATCGCTATCAGAAATCAAAGCAGGAGACCATCGACAGAATTCACGATGGATCCATCGGTGACATCATCAATCTCCAGTGCACCTATAACACGGGAGAACTCTGGTACAATGGTCGCAAGGACGACTGGACCGACATGGAATACCAGATTCGCAACTGGTACTACTACAACTGGCTCAGTGGTGACCACATTACCGAGCAGAGCATTCACAGCATCGACAAAATCATGTGGGCCATGAAAGACGTTCCCCCAAAGAAATGTACTGCCAGTGGTGGCCGCTCTCGGAGAACCGAAGAGAAGTGGGGTGATATCTATGACCACTTCAACTGTGTTTTTGAGTGGGAGACCGGTGAGAAACTGTTCCATTCCTGCCGTCAGTGGAGTGGTGCTGACGGAAATGTCAGCGACTTCGTTTATGGCACCCGGGGAACGGCCGCCATTCAGGCGAACAAAATCTCTGGAGAAGTGAACTGGCGCTACAAGGGGTCTGGAGAAGACCTGGATATGTACGATGCAGAGTGGGCTGAGCTGTTCAAATCATTCAAGGGGGAGAGACCCCTCATCAATGATGGTGAATACATGTGCAACAGCACTCTGGTTTCCATCATGGGGCGAATGTCGGCGTACACCGGTAAATCCCTGACATGGGAACAGGTGAGTGGAAGCCAGTTGGATCTTTGCCCACCGAGTTATGAGTTTGGTGCAGCACCCGAGGTCGTCATTCCGAAACCGGGTTCGACTGAATTCATTTAAATCACAGACATCAGGGCCACCCAATGGGTGGCAGTGACCCGCTAGGCTCCCGCGACTCTGTTGCGGGAGTCTTCTTTTTTTTCAGGAGGAAGCACTGGAATAGTGACGCAGTGCAAAGTTCCAGAAGCTGACCATCATGAGAAAAAAGAAGGCGCTGATACCGAGTGTCAGGACGATCAGGTCAGGCCGGGGGCCCTCAAAAAGAACTCTGGCCGGGATGGCCGCCATCAACAGCAATGGAAAAACGAAGAGAAGTATCCTGCGGGTCCACTT
>JAPOLY010000169.1 GCA_029976805.1 bacterium | reverse complement strand
GGGAGAGAACGATGTTTCTCCTGCCCGGCAATGGCCTGCCGATGGATTCCCAGGTTTTCCTGCCCATGACGATCGGTTGGCCAAGGGTCGTCTTCTTGAAATGGGCCAGATCAGCTGGAAGACGCCAGGGGATCTCTCCCTGATGACCGATCACCCGGCCTGTCCCCATCGCCACGATCAGGGAGATCGGGTTTGAAGATGGGTTCATCACACTGCCACCGGCGCCTTGATTCCGGGGTGCGGATCATAATCGTGAATATGGATATGTTCGAAGCGGAAGTCATCGATGTCCGTGACGGAAGCATCCAGCTCCAGTCTCGGCAAGGACCGCGGCTCACGAGCCAACTGCTTTTTGGCTTGCTGCAAATGATTGTCGTAAAGGTGGAGATCTCCAAAGGTATGAACAAACTCTCCCGGCTTGAGCCCTGTGACATGAGCAATCATGTGAGTCAACAGCGCATAACTGGCAATGTTGAAGGGAACACCGAGGAAGATATCCGCACTGCGCTGATAAAGCTGACAGTGAAGGCGCCCGTCAGAGACCTGAAACTGAAAAAGACAGTGACACGGTGGTAACGCCATCTGGTCAATCACAGCGACATTCCATGCATTGATCAAAAGACGACGGGAGTTGGGATTGGTACCGATCTGCTCAATCACCTGCGCGAGCTGGTCGTGAGTCGTCCCATCCGCGCCTTGCCACTTTCGCCATTGAGCACCATAGACCGGTCCCAAATCACCGGTTTCAGGGTCCGCCCATTCATCCCAAATGGTCACACCCACATCCTGCAGGCTGCGTGCGTTCGTATCCCCGGAGATGAACCACAACAACTCATGGATGATGGATCGGAGGTGCACTTTTTTGGTGGTCAGCAGGGGAAAGCCATTTGCGAGGTCGAAGCGAACCTGACGCCCAAAGACAGATCGGGTTCCAGTTCCTGTTCGATCGGAGCGGCGAGAGCCGTTTTCCAGAACGTCGGTCAAAAGATCCAGATACGTCTTCATTCAACCCCCTGTTGAACTGAAACCGGATTGAGCCAACGGCAGGGATATATCAGCGAAGGATGATCTTCAATACCGTGGCAGAAAACCGACAGAAACCTCTGTCAGCCCAGACTTTCAGTGTGTCTCAAGACCACTGGTGTTGCCACCCATCCCTGTTCGACAATAAACAGGGTCGCGGATCATGAGTGGCTACAGGGGTGAAAACGCTGATCTCAGGGGCAAGTTCCGCTGACCTGGTAGATTGAGCACTCCAGGAAATCCACCGTACTGTCCTCCGCGCAGAAACCAAAGGGCTC
>JAPOLY010000155.1 GCA_029976805.1 bacterium | reverse complement strand
GAATAGAACCCGCCTGGGGACCGGGCTCCAGATAACTGTGGTGCATGATCACTCGGCCTGCGGTGGCGGTCAGAAGTTTGGTGCGCAATCCGATCAATCCTCGTGCGGGGATCTTGAACTCCATGTGGACCATGTCACCGGTGGAGCGGGTGCTCATGTCGAGCATCTCTGCTCGTCGTTCTCCCACCAGCATCATCACTGGACCCTGGGCATCGACGGGGCAATCCATCACCAGATGTTCAAAGGGCTCGTGCCACTTGCCCTCCACCTGGCGTTCAATAACCCGGGGCATACCGACGCACATTTCAAAGCCTTCGCGGCGCATGTTCTCGAGGAGAATGCCCAGATGCATCAGGCCTCTTCCCGAGACCATGAATTCTTCCGGTCGTTCACCCTGCTCAACCTTGAGGGCCACGTTGCGTTCCAGTTCCTTGTCGAGGCGATCCTTGAGCTGGCGTGAGGTGACAAACTTGCCTTCCCGTCCGACGAAGGGGCCGTCATTGACCCGGAAGGTCATGTGCAGGGTAGGCTCGTCGACGAGGATCGCCGGCAGAGCGGTAGGATTCTTGAGGCAGGCGATGGTGTCACCGATCTCAATGTTTTCGATACCGACCACCGCACAGATGTTTCCCGCCTCAGCGGTCTTCACTTTCTTGCGACCCAGCCCCTCGAAGAGATGCAGCTCCTGAATACGGGCCTTGCGCGGTTCTGCGTTGGGGCTGAGGACTTGAACCTCTTCGTGCTGGGAGAGCTTGCCGGCGGCGATGCGGCCGATGGCGATACGACCGATGAACTCCGAGTGGTCGAGGGTGCTGACCCGCAACTGAAGGGGGGCATCCAGTGTCACCGGTGGGGGCGGAACATGCTCGATGATGGCATCGAAGATCTTTTGCAGATCGTATCTTTCACCCCCCAGTTCTTCTTCACACCAGCCGTCGCGACCGGAACAGTAGAAGATGGGGAAATCGAGAGTGTCGTCATCCGCTTCCAGACTGACGAGCAGGTCGAAGACTTCATCCACGACTTCGGAGGGGCGACCATCGGGGCGATCCGCCTTGTTGACGATCACCATCGGTTTGAGATTGTTTTCGAGTGCCTTCTGCAGGACGAAGCGTGTTTGTGGCATTGGTCCGTCAAAAGAGTCGACCAACAGCAGCACTCCGTCTGCCATTGAAAGAACCCGCTCCACCTCGCCACCAAAGTCGGCGTGGCCAGGGGTGTCGATGACGTTGATACGGTAGGTGGTTTCCCCACGCTGCACCTCGATGGCGCAATTCTTGGCAAGAATGGTGATGCCACGTTCCCGCTCGAGGGGGTTGCTGTCGAAGATCAGGCCGTGTTGGCCTCCGGCGAGTCGGTCCAGTTCCTCATTGCGGAACATTCCTGATTGATACAGGAGTCGATCGACCAGGGTGGTTTTGCCATGGTCGACGTGGGCGATGATCGCCACGTTGCGTATCTGTTCCTGCATTTCTGGTTCCGTCTCTCCGGTCAGGGGGTGCCGGCCGGTAAGCCGGGTCTTGAAACGCAAATCTTACTGATCCTGCCCGAATGGGGAAGCAAACCGGAGGGATCCAAATCGGTCACGGACTTCAGAATTTGACCTCTCTCGCACAAGGTTGCGTCGTATCTCTCGATATTCTTGGGGCATGGCCAAGCAAAAGAAGAAATCCGACCTCGAGCAGAAGATCTGCCCCATCTGTGAAAAACCGTTTTCATGGCGAAAAAAGTGGGAAAAGAATTGGCCAGAAGTTCGATACTGCTCGGAGAGGTGCCGAAATCAGCGAAGAAAAAATCGAATATGATGGAACCGTATGTTCAGCGCAGGCGTATTTGCGGGGTCGTAGGAATTCTTGCCCTGTAATCGGGGGTTGTGCTAGATTCGTACACTGTAAAATTGTAATAGCCAGCAGGAGGACTATTGCTTCGCCCGCACCTTACGAAGTTTCTCTGGATCTTCTTT
>JAPOLY010000071.1 GCA_029976805.1 bacterium | reverse complement strand
TCTTGGCGGAACTATCCGCGGATTGCTCGGCAAAGACAGGATCGATTACCTCCTCTTTCCACTCTGGGCAAGACTCCAGGATCGCAGTCAGATCGCCGAGCATTATCTTTTTCCGATTGCCGGCCTCGATGATGGTCCTCTGAGAAAAGGCTGGAGAGTCTTTCCATTTTATGGTGAATCAACGGGCTTCACCATCGATGGCAAAATCAGGGATCAATCACGTACCATCATGTGGCCCTTCTGGAACGAAAAGGCCAGTCGACTCGATACCGACAATCCCGTTCACTCGTGGTGGATCTGGCCCTTCATGGGACAAATCGAAAGCAAAGATCGAATACTCCGATCGATTGCATTTCCGTTTTGGTGGGAAGAACACAATACGGCGGCAGGCGTCTCCACCTGGACGCTTCTTCCCTGGACCATTGGCACACGCAACGGTCAGTGGAACCGGATCGAGCTTTACCCCTTCTGGGGTTTTCATAAACAGGAGGGATTGTCCACCGGCTTTACCCTGTGGCCCCTCTGGCAGTGGGAATCACAAACGGCGGGAGAAAAAACCCGTGAGGTTCGCAGGTTCTTCCCCTTTTGGCGCTCCATTGACGACACCTCCAAAGCCGATGGAACTCGATCTGACCGGCTCTTATGGCCCCTGGCCCGCTGGAAAAAAGATGAACGTGGTGAAACCCGGGGCTCCTTTCCGGCGTTGCTTCCTTTTGATGCTCCGAGGGGATTTGAGTGGTCCCATGGACGCTCGACTCAACTGGCCCGCTGGAAGTCTACTGGCGAGGGCTGGGATTTTGAGCTCCTGTGGGGACTCCTGAATACGAGGAAAACATCGAATCAGATCGAGTTCTCACTCTTGGGAGGCCTCCTGTCGAAGGAACGGGATCCGCGATCAGATGACACCCGGTGGCGTCTCATGTACATTCAGTTCTGAAAACAGGGGTTCAACTCCTGTCAGGGGAACAAAAGCGGTTCGCCGGAGGGGAACTCCCTCCGGTCAAGGATCGCTCGCGGGGAATGGAGCAGAATGACGGGCTGGATTGAAGCCCTTGGGCATTTTCTCGGACGCAGTGCCGAGACTACCGGTTACGGTCTCGTTCTGCTTTGCAGGACGATTCTGAACCTCCCCCACCTGTTCACCCGCAGGCGTATGAGAGATTGTCTCAATCTCATCTTCACCTACACCCTGGGCTCCTTCACCGTGACTGCGGTGGTCGCACTCTTTACTGGAATGATCCTCGCACTCAACGGTGGCGACTCCCTCGCTTCTCTGGGGCAGGAAAATCTCATCGGGCGCATTGTCGCCATTTCCATGATTCGGGAAATGGGTCCCTTCATGACAGCGCTCATTTTGACGGCAAGCCTTGGCAGTGGTATCGCTGCCGAAATCGGTACGATGAAAGTCTCGGAGGAGATCGATGCTCTGGAAATCATGTCCATTTCACCCGTCAAGTTTTTGGTTCTTCCCCGTTTGATTGCTCTCACTCTGGTGACACCGGTCATGACCATCTTTGCAGCTTTTATCGGGATCCTGGGTGCCAGCATCGTTGCCGCAAACAATTTTGGAGTGACCTGGATCGCCTTTTCCAATGATGCCCTTGAGAATCTTCAATTGGGGGATGTCCAAATTGGGTTGATCAAATCTGTGGTCTTTGGAATCACCATTGCAACGGTCGGCTCAACTCAGGGATTGCTGACCCGGGGTGGAGCCACCGGAGTCGGCGAGGCTGCTCGAAGAGCGGTCGTCATCACTTTCCTTCTCGTGATCATTCTTGGTTACTACCTGTCATGGTGGTATCTGTCATGATTCAACTGGAAAATGTCACCAAGGTCCTCTCCGGGCGAACGATTCTTTCAAACCTCAGTGTCACCATTGAAGAAGGTGAAACTCTGGTCCTCCTCGGCCGATCGGGAACGGGCAAGAGCGTCACCCTGCGCCACATCGTTGGCTTGATGCAACCAGATAGCGGACGCGTAGAAGTCCTCGGGAAGAGCCTCACCGAAACGTCGGCTGACCAGTTGGCAGCGGTTCGCAGTCAGGTCGGATATCTGTTTCAGGATGGTGCACTTCTGAATTGGCTCTCCATCGCAGAAAATGTGGCTCTCCCCCTTCTGGAAACCCACCATCTCGCGAAAAGTGAAGTTGACCAGCGGGTGAAAAACGCACTCAGGGAAGTGGAACTTGACCACCATGGAGACAAACTTCCAGGAGAGATCTCGGGAGGAATGCGCAAAAGAGCCGGACTCGCAAGGGCTCTCGTGAGCCAGCCCAAAATTGTGCTGCACGACGAGCCCACATCGGGACTCGATCCCATCTCGTCGAGCATCATCAACAAGCTTGTCAATCGATTGAAATCCACGGGGATCACTCAGGTGATGGTGACTCATGATATGAACTCCGCTTTCGAAGTCGCAGACAGGATTGCCCTGCTTCATGACGGTCAGATCCATGCCCTCGAAAATGTGGACGATTTCCGCGACTCTGCAGACCCTGCGGTTCGCCAGTTTCTGGAGGGGCAAATTTCCGGGCCTCTCAGCAGAGGACTCCTCGACGGGAGTTCGAATGATGATGATAGAAATGAGGTCTCATGAGCAGAGACTTTCTCGTCGGCGGGATTTTCATTCTGGCCCTGACTCTGGTGGGCGCCCTGACCTTCATGTTGCAGGAGTACCCTTCAGGATCTGCACTGACACTCAATGTCGGCTTCGAAGACGTTTCAGGGATGAAAGCCGGAGATCCGGTCCGGATCCGCGGGCTTCGCTCCGGGGTCGTTGACAAGATCATTCTCGATCCCCAGCGAGATCTCGCCGTAGCCACCATTCAACTCGGTCAGAATCTCGAGCCTCGGGAGGGCTATGAGTTCAAGATCCTTCCTGCGAGTGCTTTGGGTGGAACCTACCTGCGATACACCCCTGGTGTGGGAGATCTGGTCGCCACTGATGACTTGCGAGGTGTCGCTGGAGGCGATGTTCTCGGTGAAGTGGGAGATCTCCTTAACAACACCCGAGGCAGTATCGAAAACGGGCTCTCTTCCCTTTCCAGCTTGCTTCAGAAACTGGATTCCGGCCAAGGCATCTTTGGTGGCTTGTTAACCAGCGATAAAGCCAAAACACAGTTTCTCAACTCAGTTGAAAATCTGGAGATCCTGACCGCAAGACTCAAAGCCGGAGAGGGGCTCGTGGGATCTCTGCTTTTGGAGGGGTCTGATCAACAGGTCCAATTCAATCGTGTCCTTGGCAGGGTCGACTCCGAATTGGGAGCCATCGAATCGGGCGAGGGTACGCTGGGCCTACTCCTCAAGGACCGTGAAACCCGCGAAAATCTCAGGAAAACGATTGGTGACTTGACCGTTTCACTCGATGCCATTGCCAATGCCAAGGGACTTCTCGGAGCAGTTATTCATGACGAGGAATTTGTCACCACAGTGAAAGAATCCATGCGCTCGATCAGTAAGGTCACAAAAGAACTGGGCCCAGAGGGTGCCGGTATGCTTGCGCGCCTGATACACAGCAAAAAGCTCGGTGACGAAGTCGCATCAGCAATTGGCGCAATTTCGCAAATCAGCGAGGACATCAATAATGGTCCCGGAACCTTGCATAGTTTGATCAAGGACCCCAGCCTCTTCAATGATGCGAGAGAGACACTGACTCTCTTGCGTGATTCCACTGAAGATCTACGAGAACAGGAGCCTGTGACGGCTTTCTTCAGCATTCTCTTTGCACCGTTCTAAGGGGTTTTAATGGACTGGTTTTATGCGATTTCCTCTTTGCTGGCAGGCCTTCTGCTGCTCATGTTCGCTGGGGACTGGCTGATCGGAGCAGCGGTCAATCTTGGAACTCGCTGGAATCTTTCTCCCATCTTCATGGGGACGACTGTTGTTGCTGCAGGCACCTCCCTTCCTGAACTCGTGGTAGCCGTCATCGCACAGGCAGAGGGCAGCTCAGGATTAACACTGGGAAATGTGATCGGCAGCAACATCTTCAATATTGGAGTCGTCCTGGGGCTGATCTTTATCTGGAAAGATCAAAAAGGGCTGGTCGGAGGCAAGACAGAAATCAGGGTTCTCACATTGCTCACTCTTGGTTTTCTTGGACTGATCTATGGCATGCAGGATTCCGACGGAGTGGCAAACCTAGACCTTCCACAAGGAAGCCTTCTTTTACTGATCTTCGCCGTGTTGCTGGTCTTGAACTTTTTGCGTGGAAGGGCCCAGGGAGCAGGTCCGGATATTGATGAACTTCTTTCAGATGAAAGCGCTTTGAAAACCTATCTGAAACTTCTTTCTGGAATGCTCGGCCTTTGGATCGGAGCAGACCTTCTCGTATCGGGGGCCAGCAATCTCGCTCAACTGATTGGTATCAGTGAAACTGTCGTTGGCCTTACCGTCGTTGCAGCGGGAACCGGTGCACCTGAACTCTTTGCCTCAATCGTGGCACTCCGAAAAGGGTCTACCGGAATCGCCTTGGGCAACATTGTCGGCTCGAACATCTTCAATACGATTGCCATCATCGGAGCAGCATCTGTTGTCGCTCCGCTCCCCTTGAATCTCAGTGCTCTCTTAGTGGATTTGATCGTGATGGCTGCCATGACAGGGTCACTGGTCTTTCTTGGCACACTGATCAAAGGCAGGTTGCCCGTTAAAGCCGTCGGAATGTTGCTCTTTGGAACATACTGCTGGTGGTTGATTCAGCTGATCTGAAACCGCCCGTAGGCATTGCCCTCATTTACTCGAGCCAAAGGGCTCCACGTGGATCACGACATCGTGGATCCCGGGGATATCCGCCCTTAACCGATCTTCGACCTGGTGGGCGATCTCATGTGCAGATTCAAGACTGAGATCTGAATCCAATTGAATGCTCAGGTCGACAAAGATCCCACTGCCAAATCCCCGACTCCGAACATCCCTGACGAGGCGAACCTCCGGGAATTCCTCAACCCTGCGGATAATCTCAGAGGCTGGAAGAGGGGCCTTGTCTGCAAGGATGCCCGCTGATTGCAAAGCGATCAGGACTCCGGAGCGGGCTATCGCAAGACCAATGCAAAGCGCCACGATGGCATCCACTTCCGGATAGCCCAGATCCAGAGCGATGACTGCCATGAGAGCACCCAAAGTGGCAAGAAAATCGGATCGGGTGTGCTCACTGTCCGCATGCAAGATAGCGCTTGAAAGCTCACGAGCCTTCTTTCGTTGCCACCTTTGCAACAGATAGGTCACGACCAAAGTCATGCCAAGCAAAGGGTATCCCCATGAAAGCGCTTCATGCACCTCGCGGGATTGCCAGCGTTCCATCGCCTCACCGACGATGTTGTATGCGGCTATAAACAGCAACAGTGCAATCCCCATCGAGGAGAAGATCTCAAATTTCTGATGACCATAGGGATGATCGTCATCAGGAGGAGCGGCTGAGATTCGGATTCCAACAAGGCCAACCAGGTTACTCGAGGCATCCAGAAGCGAGTGATAGCCGTCTGCGATCACGGAAGCCAGCCCACTCATGAATCCGAAGATGAGTTTGAATACAGCGACGATGAGGTTGGCCCCCAGTGTCAGCCATAAAACTCTCGAAACTGCTCCGGAATGCTGGGTCAAAACCGAGCCTCCTACTCGACCAGTCTGCGGAATCTCACACTCAAGACCTGTACCGAGGCGATACTCAACTCGTCAGATCCGATTCTCCGGATATCGGACTCGAGGGCTCCAAAGCTGGGATTGGCCCGCAACTCACGGATGCTTTCCTCGATCCAACCCGGGTTTTGAGAGTCGGGATTCGACTCACAAATTTTGGCAACCAAGGCCCACAATCCATCCAGAATCGTATTCCGGAGAATGCGCATCGAGAGTGAGTCCCAGCGACCGGAAAGGACTGATTCATCGCACTTCCGAACGAGGGGATGCAATCCGCTCTCATTACCCAACAGGTAATAAAGGCGGGCAACATGGTCTACTCTCAGACTGTATGTGTTACTGACGTCAAGAATTCTCACACCAGCGGTCAGATATTCGAACTTGGCGAGCCTGATCGCCAGATCCTCGGGGAATCCGGCTCCCACCGCCTCGTTGACGTAAGCGTTGAATCTTTCAAGTTCAGGAAGAGCCAGACAAGAGGGGATCGACTGCTCGTATTCTTCCAACGGGCTGACTCCCTCAAGAATCAGAGCCTGTATTCGCTGAAGTCGATCATCATCATGGGTACTGAGCAACCATGCCGCAGCACGGCGAAGGCATTCCTCGATCCTTACCAGAGCCTGATCTGCTGTTTCAGAATCCATCTCGGTAAGTCCGTAAATCGCCCTGCGCATTTTCTCTGCGCCCACAAGGTCATCTGCGACCAGATAAGCCTGAGCCACATGCCCCACGGATCGACCCGTTTCACGCTCCATATCGGTGAAGAAAGAGGAGCCGGCCCTGTTGATGATCCGGTTGGTTGCCACTGTCATGGCAATTTCTCGTTTGAGTTGATGCTGTCGCACCGCTTCGGGGAATCTCTCCCTGACCGCTTCTGGGAAGTAATCGAAGAGCAATCTTTCCTCATCGAGCCTTCCGGCCGGCTGCTTCAACAATCGTCGATAAACATCCATCTTTGCGTGAGCAGCGATAACCGCAAGCTCAGGACGAGTCAGAGACTGTCCCTCTGC
Organism: bacterium; assembly: GCA_029976805.1. Classification (GTDB taxonomy): domain Bacteria; phylum Planctomycetota; class UBA8108; order UBA1146; family UBA1146; genus UBA12191. Next base: position 6,870 of record JAPOLY010000071.1, on the reverse strand, counting down.
ATGACGCTTGGCCAACTCCTCTGGAGTCGGCAAGAACTGCTCAGATCGATTGAGGATTTCCCGATCTTCCAGAACAGAGATGGTACGTTCGAACGAAAAGGGATCGCTATGACTTCGAATCTCATCGAGTCCCAACAGGAGTCCCTGATCACGGTTGTTTTCCAGGACCAACTCACATACCTCGTCTTGGACTTGCTCAAGAACGTTATTTCGCTCTTCGAAATTCAATCTTCCTGTACGGACCTCCTGTGAAAGCAAAGTCTTCAAATTAACCTCATGGTCTGAGCAATCCACTCCACCTGAGTTATCAATGAAGTCCGTATTGAGCATGGTACCTTGACTGGAGATTTGAATCCGGCCCTTGGGAGTGACCCCAAGGTTACCCCCTTCGACAAGCATGCGGCATCTCACGGTAGAAGCCGGAATCCTGCAGGCGCTGTTCGCCGGGTCTCCCACGTCTTGGTCTCGTTCTTCATCCGCTCGGATGTACGTACCGATTCCACCATTGAAGACCATATCCACCGGTAATTTGAGAATCGCCTGAATGATCTGATCCGGCGTGAAGGATTCATCCGCTGGCAGCTCCAGCAACTCTCGCGAAATCTCTGGCAGATGGATGGTCTTCAGCGTTCTGTCAAAGATTCCGCCACCCTGGGAGATCAAGTCCGTGTTGTAGTCAGACCAATTTGATCGCTGAAGGTTAAAAAGCCTGCAGCGCTCAGCGTAAGACGTTTCAAGATCAGGATCGGGGTCGATGAAAATGTGCAAATGATTGAAAGCGGCGAGAAGTTTGCCTTTTTTGGCAAGGATCATTCCGTTTCCGAAAACGTCGCCACTCATGTCACCGATTCCCACAACGGAATAGGGTGTCACTTCCTCGCGGATTCCCAATCTGCGGAAGTGAATCTTCGCTTCTTCCCATGCTCCGCGTGCAGTAATCGCCAACTCCTTGTGGTCGTACCCGTGCTTGCCTCCAGAGGCAAAAGCGTCATCCAGCCAGAATCCATGTTCTTCAGAGATGGAGTTGGCAGTATCAGAGAGATGAGCAGTTCCCTTGTCTGCAGCAACCACGAGATAGGGATCTTCGCCATCCCAGCAGATGATGTTCTCGGGGTGCTCGACCTTTCCGTCGATGACGTTGTCGGTAATTTTAAGAAGTCCCTTGATGAAAAGTCTGTAGACCCGATCCGCCTGCTCACGCCGATCTTGACGATTTCCGGCAGGCTTCCGTAGAACAAATCCACCCTTGGCCCCCACAGGTACAATCAGCACATTTTTGACCATTTGGGTCTGCTGGAGACCGTAGACCTCAGTCCTGAAATCGGTCACCCGATCGGACCAGCGTAGTCCACCCCGTGCGAGAGGTCCTCCACGTAAATGGATTCCTTCCACTTCAGGGTGATGGACATAGATTTCACGCCACGGTCGGGGCTGCGGACCATGGGGCAATGCTCCAGATTGGTATTTGTAGGCTTGAAGCGCGGGATCTGTTTCCAGATACCGTGTCGTTCTGAGCGTCGCTCGAAAGACTTCGATGATCTTTCTGAGGAACTGGTCCTGAGCACTGGACCGGACCTCGATCAGTGCTCTCTGCAGATCTTCGTAGATTTCCTGCGCTTGCTGTTCCCTGCTTTTGAGATCCAGATCCAATGCAGGATTAAACCTCAATGAATAGTACTGAAGGAGGCTTTTGGTGATTTCCTGATGTTGGCACAGTGTATCGGATGCAAATGCCACCGTGGTCGACAATCCCAACTGATGCATGTAATGCAACTGATTACGGATCAACTCCACATCCTGATGGCACAGCCCGGTTTCAATCACCAGGCGATCAAGTCCATCACTGCTTGCGCCTTCCAGAAAGATGCTTCTGAGAGCGGAGAGAAACTCAGCTTTACTACGAATCAGTGGATGCTGGTCGTCATAAATTCCATGAACCTGGAATGTATCGATGGTGAAGACATCTCCAGAACTGGGGCGAACTCGGTATGCATTTTGATCGACAATGCTGATCCCGAAATTGTCCAGGATCGGCAACGTAGTCGACAGGAGTTGATTTTTCCGTTGGTAAAGCCTGATTCTTGCGGAGTTGTTACTGACATCGTCTTCTGTCCTGAAGAGATTGAACTCCATTTCAGGCCCAGCATCAGCCCGGACCCTTTCAAGGCAGGATGCGTCCACATAAGCTTCGTGGGGACTGTGAAGTACCTGATACTCCTGAGGGAACGCATCCCTGTATCTCATGAAGAGTGCGTCTGATTCCTCCTCGGAAACCGATTCCAGATATCGATGGAATCGCTCTGACCATGTTCCGGTCAGCAACTTCACCTGCTCCTGGATCACTGTTTCCTCAACGTCGGCAAGTTCATCGGTCGCGGTCAGGAAAAACGACAACAACACCGTTCCATGTTTTCCGATATGGAATCTTGAATCGGAATAGTTCGCTCCCATTGATTCGACCAGGATTTTCTCAATCCCCGATCGTTGCTCTTCGGAATACCCTTCTCGCGGCGTGATGAGAAAATACAACCCGCGCCGGCGATCGGAGCCCATCACCATATGACCGTGGATTTCCCTCGACCTCTCGACGTAGTGAATCGCCTGAATCACCCCCTCGATTTCCGCATTCCCAGCCTCAAAGAGGAACTCGACAGGGATTGAGTTGAATGCGGTTTCATAAGACTTGTATCGCAATCCTCCTTTGGGGAAAGGATGCTGCGAAACCACCTCTTCCAGTTTTTCTCGCACAAAGGGGATTCTGACTCCGGGGACCTGAAGAGCCTTGAAAGTGAACAAACCCCAGATATGAACAAACTGGAATTCTCCATCCGGTCCCTCCTCAAGAAGGAGAAAGTGGTCCAGCTTTCCCTTTCTGTGGACGAGAGATTCCTCAAAGCCCTTGAAAGCGACCAGTCTACCCTTGGGGCAGTCTTCCGATTGGAGCGTCGTCTGCCCCTGCTGCAGTATTTCCCTGTCACTCGACTCTGCGGATTCGATTCCCAGTTGAAGAGAATCCACTGATTGAGCGTTTTCCCCCCATCTCTCGACCCCGAAAAAGACGAAGTTGTCCAACAACAGCCACTCCAGAAGTTCTCGGGTCTCAACCAGGTTCTGCTGGGATTTTTTGCTGGAGACTTTACGGATGTTACGAATCGAATCCTGAATCACGGCTTTCATGCGTTTGTAATCGCGAACGATGACAAAAGCTTGCTCAAGCCTCATTTGAACTTCGGCCTGGAGAGTCGCCAAGAGCTCGTCGTCGGAAGATTGTGCCACTTCGAAGTGACAAATGATTTCGTCGACGGCTGCGGAATCCGTTCCATCGATGGCCCGAACTCGCCCATCCTGGTTTCGGATCACAGGTGCACTGGCAGAGTGCTTGCTGACCACACCCAATGAGTGGGTTTCCAGTATCAGTTGGATGGTATCGACAACAAAAGGTTGGTCCTTGCAAACCACATCGATGAAGGTACTCGCTGACTTCCTGCCACTTTTTTTCTCGGAAGTAATCCTGACCAGAATCTGGTCTTTCTGACGATCGAGGAAAAGGTTGAAAGTTGCCAGTAGATCGCCCGCAAGCCGACGCAAAACATTTTCATCATCCAGCTCATCCAGAACAGCGTCGTATTGCTCAAGAAAGTCCCTGAGCAAGGGAGCAAGTTTGTCATCCACGACATGGGAATCTGCCGGGTCGACAAGCCCCGCAAGGCGTCCCTGAAAGCGATTATTGCTGTCACCATTCTGCATCGAGTCCCCCGAGATCCAACTTTGGTCACGAAAGGAACCGGCGGTTCTGGAGAAATCTGACAAACCCCACCGGTCTTACCTTTGCTTATATCGATTTCTGCCTAATTCTGGGAGGGAATTGACCGATAATTATGGCCCATATTCCGAGATTTCCACCTCTGGAAGAACCCGCAGGACATGATATTCACCTCGGAAGGAAGAAGATCCAGATGAGCTCCGAATCGACACCCAAACCCGAACCTCAACCTGAGGGGCAAACCTCGCGCCCACTCTTCAAATTGATCGGCTGTGCCACTGTACTGATCCTGACTCTGGCGATGGGTTTGCTGATCGCCCTGTGGATGGTGACCTCAGGAGGACTGCCTCGGGAACCTCTGCCGATGCCCCCCAGCGAAACGTTGGCTGAGCCTGTCGAACTTCCACAAGAGTGGTATCTCGGAGACTTCGAAGTCACTGCTGATTCGGACTCATGGAATCTGACGATTCAACGTTGGATCGAAGAAGGAATTGAATCCGGAAAACTGGCTGCGGGCAGTGGCTTTCATTGTCAGAGTTCTCCCGATGGATCTCTCTCCCTCAGGGTCAGCCTCGGTATCCCTGAAGATGCAGAAGATCAGGATTATCTGAAACGGGGTCGCTTTCTCAACTTCACCATGACTGGAGAATTTCGGATTCTCAACAATGTTGTCGAAAGCGTTCGTCTGGATGAGTACAGCTGGGGATTCATCTACACGCAGCAACCTGGCGAAGTCATCGAAGAAGAGGCCGCCAAAAAAATCGTCGACAGGATTCTCCACCAAGTCAGCGACCTGGGATTCTTACCCCTCGAGATCGAAAAGCTCACCCATGCTCCGGGCGGATTGACACTCAAAGTGTCACCCGGTCAATGATTTGGATACGGATCCACTACCAACGATTTTGAAGAATCTTCTCAAATGAGAAGGAGACCCAATCGAGATCCGGCAAATGTGAGTTGAACTCAGGAAGCTCGAAAGATCCTCTTAACTCGTAAGCGTTACTGACTCCGACAAGGACGTATGAACGGTGCTTAAGAGGCTTGAAGGGCTCACGCTCGGTGACTTCTTCCTTCTTGTCTCCCGATTTCTCGCCGTCAGGAGGATCCTGTAGAGCGAGATTCCGGGTTTTGGTGTCCCCCGACTTCTCCGCATCTTTCTCTTCGTCCTTCTTCGGTGGCTCGGGTGCTCGATCTTCGTACTCGAAGACGAAGGCTTTCAGCCCACCCAACTCACCCTCCAGTTGAATCACGTTATCGTATTTTTTTCGCAGTGCAGGCAACAGATCTGCCTGAACCCAATCTTCTGGAGTCTGGGTCTCCTCAGATTTTGAGAGCAGACGCACCCTGATCTCATTACGAGTGTCACCCTTGCGCAGGAGCACGAGGTCGCGGTCCTCAATGTCCTCCAGAATGAAATCCCACTCTGAGTTGGGTCGTGTGATTTTGAACATGAAATCCATGGACGTGAAGACATCGCCATCGATCTCACCTGCAGGATCAGGCTTGAGGGAGAGGACGTAGGCTTGCCAATCCTTCTCCATCTCTGCCACGCTGCCGAAGTACTTTTCTGCCAATTCGTTGAACTGGCGTTGGGCGACTCTGCGCTTCTCTCCCATGATCCAATACTCTGCGAGGAAGCGTTGTCCCTTTTTGCTCTCGGGGCCATTGATCAGGTAGTGCCAAACTGCCCACGAATCCGCATAGTGTGTTCCGCTGAAACGATTGCGTGCAAGTCCCCCCAACTTGGACAGGGGAGTGTGCTTGTTTTCACGGATCTTGTCCTGAATGTGGAAGAGTCGATCCCTCGGAATCAAGCCACTGACGATCTTTTTCTTTTTGTAGTCCAGCTTGGAGCCATCTCCGAAGTAAACCGCCATCCCTTCGATGTACCAGTTGGGATAATTCCCCATATTGGCCATCTTCTTGCCCTGGAAAGCGTGGGTTCCCTCATGGGCCAGAACGGTATAGGTGGTTCCGGTCAGGCCGAAGGTCCCGTGATAGGCGACGACATTTTGACTGGAAGGTTGATAGAAGCCCCCAACCCCCGGTCCCATTCCCGTCTTGAGCATGAATTCATCATGATTGCGGTAAATCTTGACGACCGGTTTTTGGCGACGGACATCCTTGGCTTTGAAAAACTTGCCCAATGTTGAAGAGAGCGCTTCCATAATCCACTGATAGGTTCGGGAGACTTCTGGAGTGCTATTGCACTCAATCTGCCAATTTCTGGACTTGATGATGCTGCGATTGGGCCAGGGGACCCCTTCGTACTCTTTCCGCTTCTTCTCTTCAAACTTCTCACGGTTCTCACGGCGCTTTTCCAACTCTTTCTCTCGGCGTTTCTTTTGCTCAGGAGAAAGTGCTTCAGCCGTACTACCGGGCGCAGGAGATGTTTCTGGAACCCGGGGCTTGGGATTCTGGACAGGAGGCTTTCCGGGAGCACCGGAGGATTCTCCTTTTCCGCCTGGTGCAGACAACTTGCCACCCGACAGATTCCAGCCTTGGGCGATCAAATCCTTCACCTCTGAAGGTTTCTTCCAGACTCCGTCCGCTGTCTGTCCCCAACCCAGTGCGATTCTTGCAGGCTCATTTTCAGGATCCAGCTCAAGGACCCTTTGGTATGCACTCATCGATTGGGCAGACAACCCCCTCTGCTCCGCCCAGCGGGCAAGATCGAGAAAAGCCTTGGCAGACCCACGACGATTGGCGCTTTTTTCTCGTTTACGAAATTCGCGGCGATCCACTTCTTCACCACGGATCACTTCTTCGATCCGGGAACTTTCGATGGTGGTCACACCAAAGACACTTTTGACGGAAATCTCCGTCTCAGTCTCCTCCACCAGTTCTCCGACCACTTCGCTGCCATCCTTGAGAACGATGATCACTCTCCCGCCCAGTTGCAGAGTCAGGAAGTTTCCTGACTCTGTCGAACTCCCTGCGGTCAAATCACCCAATCCTCCAAAGAAGAGGGTCGTCAAGATCGTGTAAAAGACAAAATGTTTTGAAGTGGTCATCTTGGTTTCCCAGAGGGACTCAGCCCGTGTATTTGAATTTTTCAGTGTACTCTTCGAAGAACTTCTCGGCACTTTCCCAGTCAGAGGTCTCAC
>JAPOLY010000063.1 GCA_029976805.1 bacterium | reverse complement strand
ACCGATCACCGAATACCTGTGGGACTTCGGCGACGGTTCCTCCTCAACGGAAACCTCTCCGCTGCACACCTACACTTCCGCAGGCACCTACACGGTGACCCTGTTGGTAACAGGGCCCGGCGGGGATGACACCGCGATTTGTAGCGATTGCATCGTTGTGACCGATCCTGCTCCGGTGGCTTCCTTCACGACTTCGACCACTTCAGGAACGTGGGATCTACCGGTTCAGTTCACGAGTACCTCGACCGGTCCCATCACCAGTTACCTGTGGGACTTTGGTGACGGCAGCACTTCATCGATGGCTTCTCCCAGTCATACCTACACGACTGCGGGGGATTACACCGTCTCCCTCACTGTGACCGGTCCTGGAGGCTCCGATACAGAGATCTGTCAAGGTTGCATCCGCGTTGAAGATCCGGCGCCGGTGGCGTCCTTCGATGTTTCCGTAAACTCTGGCGTCTACGATCTTGCAGTTCAGTTCACCAACACTTCGACCGGGCCCGTGACCAGCTATGCATGGAACTTTGGTGATGGTTCGACCTCGACCGAAGAGAACCCGACCCACACCTACACCTCTGCAGGACTGTTTACGGTGACCTTGACGGTGACTGGCCCGGGTGGCTCTGATACGGCCATCTGTGGTTCCTGCATCACCGTGGCTTCGCCGCCGCCCAGTGCTGCTTTCTCTGCCTCGACCACATCGGGCACCTGGGATCTGCCGGTCCAGTTCACCAATGAATCCACGGGGCCCATCAGTGGTTACCTCTGGAGCTTTGGGGACGGCAGTACCTCGACCGCCGAGAATCCGCTGCACACCTACACCACACCGGGCTCCTACGTGGTGACCCTGACGGTCAACGGTCCCGGCGGCAGTGACACGATGGTCTGCACCGATTGCATCACCGTTCTCGACCCGGCTCCAGTGGCCAATTTCAGTGTTTCAACAGACAGTGCGGTCATCGGAGACGATCTGACCTTCACCGATCTGTCCACAAACCCGGTAACCTCCCACCTGTGGGACTTCGGTGACGGAACGACTTCGACCCTTGCCCAGCCGGTTCATTCCTACGCGGCATCGGGGACTTACACGGTCAGCCTGACGGTGACCGGACCGGGTGGAACCGATACCCATGTGTGCACCGACTGCATCTTCATTCAGGAGTTGCCGCCTGTCGCCGATCTTGCGGCCCAGCCGGTCGGGGGTGTCTACGACATGAGCATCGGCTTCACCGATCTCTCCACCGGAGTGATCGATTCCTGGTTGTGGCAGTTCGGAGATGGAGCGACTTCCACCGAGCAGAATCCGACCCATTCCTACGCCTCGTCCGGAAGCTATGACATCACACTGACGGTCACCGGACCCGGTGGATCCGATACGACGATCTGTCTCGGTTGTGCCGAGGTCCAGTCTCCGCCGCCGATTGCCAACATGCAGATCGACTCAGTGGTGGGAGAGGCACCCTTCACGGTCAACTTCTCCGACAACTCCCAGGGTGAAATCAACTTCTGGTTCTGGAACTTTGGTGACGGTGGTATCTCGGTGCTGCAGAATCCGTCGCACACCTTCATGACACCCGGCAACTACTCCATCACTCTTGTAGTCTCCGGCCCTGCGGGCAATGACACCGTGATCTGCCCGGTGTGCATCACGGTCACTGAAGCACCGCCCTACCGCCTTGAGGGAACCGATTCCTCAGTGGCAGTGGGGGAGACCACCGAAGTCAGCATCCGCCTCGATCACAACGAAGTCGGGTCAGAAGTTCAGGCGTGGAGTTATGGTCTGTGCCACGACAACCTGTCTCTCAACTGTGTGAGTGCAGAGGGCGGATTGGGTTTGACCACCATCAATAACGGCAACCCGCCCGACTTCGAGATCACGCAGATTCATACCGATGGTTACACCGCCGGAGTGGTGATCAGTTTCACCGCCTCAGCGACCCTTCCTGCAACTCAGGATCTGGAGATCAACCGGATCACCTACTCGGGATTGCAGGAAGGCAGCACCTCGTTGCAGTTCTGCAACACTCTGGGCAATCCGCCGATCATGTCTGTTCTGGTGGTGGACAACGTCTCCATCGCTCCGGTCATGGAACCGATCCAGATCGATGTGACACCGACGCCCTGATTGAAAGTTCCTCATGGACAGCCCATCCCCCCTCCTCGTGGACTTCGGTTCACGGGGAGGGACATTTTTTTGGGGTGATCAGGAGTCCAGAAGATTGAGGCAGCACTTCTTGTATTTTTTGCCACTGCCGCAGGGGCACGGATCGTTGCGACCGATCTTGGCTGCCGCCCGGGTCAGGGTCGGCGTCTTGCCTTCAATTCGTTGCAGGTACTCGGGGGTGAGGGCGTGAATCAGCGCACTCAGCGTTTGCGATTCAGCGAGTCGACCCCGCTGGCCCAGATCTTCCACAAACCCCCGCAAGATTTCGGGAATGCCACTCTTGATCGACAAAGGCAGATCGAGGCGGGGGAGATGATCGAGCAAACTGTGGCGAATGTCTTCTTCACCCAGCTGGTCAGCGGTGTTGCCCTGGTGTTCACAGGCCGCAGTGATAAAGGCCTTGAGAATTCCACCGGCATGGGGCGCCATCTCTTTCGAGACCTGTTGCCCAGCGTCATCGATGAGGAAATCGCTGACCCAGTTGCCGAGCTGTTCATCGAGCCAACGGGAGTCCAAGGTCAGGCCTTTTCGATCCAGCCGCCGCCAAGCACCGTGTCATCGGTGTAGAAGGCAGCGACCTGTCCCGAAGCGATGGCGAAGAGCGGTTTTTCGAGGACCACCTCGAGCCAGCTGCCGTCGACACCCTCGATCTCCTGGGATTGCACGGTGCACGGTTGCGGAGCACCGCCGTGGCGGATCTGCACCGAGCACTTCAGGGGCAGGGTCGGGGCTTCCGGCAGCAGCCAGTTCATTTCGGAGACGTAGAACCGATCCTCCATCAGTGAGTCGCGGGTGCCGAGGACGACCTGATTGGTCTGGCGATCGGTTTTGACGACGTACTTCGGCTCGGTGGAGGCCACTCCCAGACCGCGGCGCTGGCCGACGGTGTAGGCGGCATATCCCTCGTGAGTCCCGAGCTTGTCCCCGGACTCGTCGACGATGTCTCCTTCGACGAGACTCTCCGGAGCCTGCTGACGAATCACTCTTCGGTAGTCGTTGGCGGGAACGAAGCAAATCTCCTGGCTCTCCGCCTTGTCGACCACGGGCAAATGTCCGAGGCCGGCTTTCTCACGAACCTCCTGCTTGTGCAGGTGACCCACTGGAAACAGGCACTCTTTGAGAACCGGGTAGGGGATGGTGGCGAGGAAGTAGGACTGATCCTTGTCCCCATCGATGCCGCGGGCGAGACGGGGCCCGTCCGACTCCTCGATGATGCGCGCGTAGTGACCGGTGGCGACGTACTCCGCACCGAGCTCGCGGGCGAGATCGTGAAAGACATCAAACTTGATCCACTGGTTGCAGCGGGCACAGGGATTGGGCGTACGGCCATCGCGGTACTCGTCGACGAAATAGTCGATGATGCGACGGAAGCGTTCGGCGTAGTTGAAGGAGTAGAAGGGAATGTCGAGGCGGTCCGCCACCCGGCGGGCATCGATGGCATCTTCCACCGTGCAGCACGCCTTGCTCTTCTCGGCAGCGTGGCCGCCTTCGCCGAGGCGCAGGAACGCACCGATCACTTCGTGACCCTCAGCCTGGAGCATCTGGGCAGCCACGCTGGAATCAACTCCACCGCTCATCGCCATCAGAACCTTGGCCACCGGGATCTCCTTCAAAAAGGGTACTGAAAATCGGCACTGAAACAGATCCTCAAGGACCGGATCTCAGGCCTGCCAACACGTCCGAACTGCCGGCTTTCCTTGCATCTTCAGGCGGGAAGCGACAGATTACTCCTATAAGGTAACCGGGAACCGAAAGGCTGTCTGCCTTTCCCGCTCCCCCTGCCAGAAAGGGCCTCCATGGTCTCCTTTGCCCTCTCCGAAGAACAGCAGATGCTCGAGGCGATGACCCGCGAGTTTGTCGCCAACGAAGTAATTCCCGCCGCCGAGCACCACGACCGGGATGGTCTGTATCCGACGGAAATCGCTGCCAAAGCCTTCGAGTTGGGCCTGATGAACATCACCATCGCCGATGCCTACGGCGGCGGAGATCTGGGACACATGGAAGAGGCGATCATCACCGAAGAGCTCGCCTACGGCTGTGCCGGCATGGCCATCAGCATGACCGTCAACAATCTTTCTTCCGTGCCGATCCAGATCGGGGGCACCGAAGAGCAGAAGCAGAAGTGGCTCGGCATGCTCACCGAGGAGCACTGCACCGCCTCCTACTGCCTCTCCGAGCCGGACGCCGGCAGCGATGCCGCCGGTCTGCGGACCACCGCTGTTTTGCAGGGAGATCACTACGTCATCAACGGCACCAAGGCCTGGGTCTCCGGCGGTGCCCACTCCCGCTTCTTTACCCTGTTCGCCACCACCGATCCCGGCAGTGGCTACGAGGGCATCACCTGTTTCGTCATCCCTGCGGATGCGGAGGGGGTCGAGATCGGCAAGAAGGAAGACATGATGGGCCAGCGCGCCTCCAACACCGTCTTCATCAACTTCCAGGATGTCAAAGTTCCGGTGGAAAACCGCATCGGCGATGAAGGCAAGGGTTTCCAGATCGCCATGAAGACCTTTGATCGCACCCGTCCCGGCGTCGCCGCTGCTGCGGTGGGCATCGGTCGTCGTGCTCTCGAAGAGTCGGTGCGCTACGCCCAGGAGCGTAAAGCTTTCGGCAAACCCATCGCCCGCCAGCAGGCGATCCAGTTCATGCTCGCAGACATGGCCCGGGATGTGGAAGCGGCCCGACTGCTCACCTACCAGTCCGCATGGATGATCGATCAGGGCACCCGCAACACCAAGCAGTGCTCGATGGCCAAGTGCTTCGCCGGCGATATGGCGATGCGGGTCTCCACCGATGCGGTGCAGGTCTTCGGTGGCTACGGTTACTCCAAGGAGTACCCGGTCGAGAAACTGATGCGCGATGCCAAGGTGATGCAGATCTACGAAGGCACCAACCAGATCCAGCGCATCATCATCGCCCGCCACCTGCTGGAGGGCTGATTCAGTCCGAGGAAATTCCCCACAGCGGCAGAACGAAGTCGGCGGCGCTTTTGCCGGCTTGCGCCTGTTCGAAGTGGTGGCGAATCTTCTTCGCGACCAGATCGTTGTTCAGGAACGGCATGCCGAGACAGTCCCAGAACTGGTGGTGCACTCCACCGGGGAAGGTGCGGCAGAAGGTCGTGAAGTCGTCGGCGGTTCCCTGGAAGTAGTCGTCGAGATCGTTGCCCCAGTATTCTTCCGTCGGGACTCCGTCTGATTCCACTTCCTGAAACTGCAGCTCACGAAAGTTGGCGACGTAATCACGGGGGGTCCATTGGGATGAATCGCCATAGCGGATGCGTACGCGGATCTCACCTTGGCCCGCCGACAGGCGATGCTCGACGGGTGGCTGGCGCTGACCGATGAGATAGGGCAGGTAACGCTCCTGCAACGATTGCAGGATTACGGCGTGTTGGGCCTCGGTGTCCCGCTGTCCCTCCCGCAGGGGAGCAACTGGAAACTGGGCCACCAGATCCAGGTTGCCGTCGAAGCGACGCTCCTCTTCGGAATCGAGGACATCGAGACCTTCGATACGATCGCGGATGGCGATCTGACCACGGCGGATCGTCAGCTCTTCTCCCGCTTGCACCGCTGAAACAGTGACGGGCATCCCTTCACGATCTGCCGTTTCCTGCTCGAGACGGGCACGGTCTTCCAGCGTCAGCGGGAACATGACCTTATTCCACGGATCGGGGATCTCATGGGGGAGACCGATGCCCTGACCGATGATCAGGCGCACGGTTCCGGGGGTGGTCCACGCACAGTTTTCACTGCCGTTGGCGGACATTTGCGATGCGGCATGGTGAGCGAGCTGTTGTCTTTGCTGGGCGACCGCTTCCATCCGTTCATCGTGATTGGCTGCATCAACACTGGCCATGGATGCTTCCAGTTCATTGCGGGTGGTGAGGAAGACCCTTTGCTCCGGGCCCGCCTGACCCAGAACCTGTGCCACCAGTTCCCGAATCTCCGGATCCTCATTGGGCAGCAGGGCATCGGCTTCGGAGAGGATCGCCTCACGGCCATTGCTGACCAACAGAATCATGCAGTCATCTTCGTTGCTGGACTCCGGGGCCAGATTGAAGAACGCCTGCATCTGCAGACCCTTCCATTCGATGGGTTCTTCCTGAGCCATGAAATGAATCGGCCAGTCTGGAAGGTATTCACGGAAGACATCTTCGAGATAGGCGAGGCTGATGGGCAGGAAGAGAGCGGTGCCCGCGGGGAACTCCTCCTTCAGGGCCATCAGCGAATAGGGACACAGGTGGTCGGTGTGGGCGTGGGAGATCCACACGGCGTCGACGGGACCCAGTCGGGACCAGTCCGCCCTCACCCGCGGAAAGCGGCCGCCGACATCGCCGACCACATGATCGTCGAGCCACGGATCCGCGAGAATCCTCACCGGTTCACCGGAGGGGTTGTCCATTTCAAGGATGAAACAGGAGTGTCCCAATGCCTGGATTTTCAATGTCGTGCACCTTCCGTGGTGGCCGCCCTGAGGAATCGCAAACTTATCCGAAGAGATCCGCCATCGCCAAGGTCGTTACCTCATTTTGGGCAGGATTCGCCGGGATCTCCATCTGTCGGGGACAGGAGTTCACCCAACCTGTCAATCCTCGTGGAGAATCTCCTTGTCGATGGCGACAACGACCGCATTTCGGTAGTCCTCGATAAAGTTCACCAGATTTTGCAGACGTGACTGGGCATTCTTTCCGTCACTGGCGACGAAGGAAACACCAAGCACGGCACTCTGGTGAAGGTCCTGATCATCGACTTCGGCGACGGAGACTTTGAAACGGGATTGCAGCTGATCCTTGAGGCTGCGGATGGCGTGGCGCTTCTCCTTGAGAGAGCGGGAACCAGGGACCTGCAGGTGAGCCTTGATCACACCGACCTTCATGCTTCCGCCTCTCCGGTTTTTTCTTCATTGGGAGTACCGATGCCCAAATCGGCGAGTTTGCGTTCGAGGATCTCGGCGGGCATGTCGAGTCGATCGGCGACTTCATCCCGTCGACCACCGCAATGGTCGAGGAGGTGCTCGATCCACTGGCGGAACTCGGTACGCAGTTTCACCGGCGACAGACCCAGGAGCCGTGCTGCCGGTCGCAGTTTCCATTTGGTCTGGCGCAGGGTTTCAGTGATCAACGATCCACCAAACTCTCTTTGAAGCTGGGCCCAGGGACGCAGCTCTTTGGGGGTTTCGTCGTGGACGGAGCGGATCAAATCGGCGATGCCGGATCGATCGAGATGGATCAGCGATCCCGGACTGAAGCGCACTTCCTCCGGGGGCAGAACGGTTTCAACCCCTTCTTCTCCCCGAATATTCAGCACTCGTTGCAGGACTTCTGCAGAGATTATTTCGGTGGGAGTCAGGTCGACACAGAGCTGAATCACGTTACGCAACTCACGGACGTTATTCGCCTGCCAGTCCCTTCCGGAGAGAAGGGTCAGGGTTTCAGAATCGAGTCCACGGACCGGCGGGTTTTTGCGTTCACCAAAGATAGCGACAAAGTGCTCGGCCAGTCGTGGAATATCTTCCCGTCGTTCTCGCAGGGAAGGCAGTCGCAGTGGGAACTCGTGAATCCGATGGTAGAGGTCGACGAGAAAACGCTCCTCTTCGACCTCGCGGGCGAGATCGCGGTTGGTCGCACAGACGACACGAACATTGACGGGTCGCCAGTCGCGATCGCCGACACGGCGAATCTCTCCCTCCTGCAACACCCGCCGCAGCGTCTGCTGCATCGGCATCGATGCATCGCTGATTTCGTCGAGGAAAACGGTGCCGCCCTCGGCCGCTTCAAAGGCACCCATCTTGTCGGCGGTGGCACCGGTGAAGGCCCCTTTGACATGACCGAAGAGCTCACTCTCCAGCAAGGATTCGGAGAGACCGGAGCAGTCGACGACGACGAAGGGCTGATCGGCCCGGGGGGACTGGGTGTGGATCGCCTGGGCGAGCAGTTCCTTGCCGACCCCCGATTCACCCGTGATCAGCACGGTGCGGTCGAGGTGGGCGGCGGTGGTGGCCAGTTCGAGAGTTCGCTGCATGGCGGTGGACTGGCCGATGATGTGTCCCATCCGCGATTCCGCCTCGTTGCGCGAGCGCAGCTGGCGCAGTTCTCGGACATTCTTCTGATGCTGCAGGGCGGTGTGCACGGTGGGGGCGATGGTTTCGGCGAGGGCCTCGATGAAGGTGCGATCGCGATCACCGAAGAGGTGGCGGGCATCGCGACGTTCCACATACAGTGCTCCACTGGTGGTCCCGGCCATGTGCAGCGGCACCGACAGCAGGGTCAGGACCTTGAGTCCACGGAGACTGTCGGAAGAGCGGAAACGTGGATCGTCGATGGCGTCCTCGCAGAGAAGAGATTTTCCGGAGTGGATCGTCTCCTCGACGATGGTTCGACTGAAGGAGAGGTCTTCTTCTCCGGAACTCCAGCCGGCACCGGCTTCCAGCAATTCGCCATCGCCGGCACGGGTGATGAGCAGGGCCCGGTCGATGGGTGCTCCATCCCCGAACTGCAATTCACCGACAGCCAGAGTGAGGATCTGCTCGAGGACATCACGGACATCGTAGTCCCAGTCCACTTCCAGTTTCATGCTGAACTGGTCGAGCATTTGGCGGATCCGCGCCAGCACGGCACGCGCTCGGTAATCAAGAGGTTCCATGAAGGCCTCCCGCTTCTATCAGTTTCTGAGTCATTTTCAAATCGACGGAGCTCTCGAGAGTTTCAAAAATCTCCGCCGCAGTGTTCAGGGCTTCTTCAGCCAGTTTCGATTCGTCGACACCGAGGAGAAACTCGGCAAACTCGCGACAGGTCACGGCCATGGCATGCTGGCAATCGTGATCGCGGAAGATGGCCTGTGATTTTTCAAAAGCGATGCCCGCTCGATCCGCCCATTCGAAACCGCGATCACGCTGGACCTTGCCGAGGGTGCGCCAGCAGCAGCCTTCGGCATAGGGAAGGCGCTGGTCAGCGACCCTTTCGATGGCGGCTTCGACCTTTTCCAGTGCGGGATCGAGTTCTCCGAGCAAGCGATGCGCTTCCGCCTGAATGCGCAGGGCATCGATGACGATGGGCGTGGCTTGGCTTTCCCGGGCAGTCTTTTCGACCTCCTGGGCCGATTCGAGGGCGAGACGGTTATCGCCGGAGCGACCGATGGCCCGCGCCTGATTCAGGCGGGCTCTCAGGGTGCCTTGTACATCGCCGACCTTTTCAAAGAGTTCGCGTCCTTCGGCGAGGACCTCGATGGCGGGGGCAGATTCATGGGCTTCCAAATGCAGCATACCCAGACTGACGAGTGCGTCCGCCTGAGCACGAACGATGCGGTACTGTTGGGAGAGGCGCAGGTATTCCTCGAGCATCTCCCGTGACAGACGGTGTTCCCCACGGTGGAAATGCAGTGATCCCAGATTGCCGAGGGTCAGAATCCGTCCTTGCAGATCCCCGGTTTCACGGAACAGGTCGAGGGCCTGCTGCAGCACTTCACGCGCACGCTGGGTTTCACCACTGCTGGTCAGGATGCGACCCTGATTCATCAGTGTGATGGCGAGGCCGCGGCGATCGCCGATCTCCTCGCGCACCTGTCGTGAGATTTCGTACGCCTGCACCGCATCACTGAAGCGGCCCAGGTTCTGATACAGGGTTCCTCGCTGTCCCCAGATGCCGGCCCGCTGCATCGGATGCTGGCTACGCTCGGCGATGGGCATCGCTTCATCGAGACGTTCGAGGGCCGCTTCCAATTTGCCACTGCGGCGGTCGAGGGAGGAGAGGCCTATGAGGGCGACCACATATTCGGTGTCGAGGGTGTCGTCTCCCGCACAGATGGTGGCTGCATCCTGGTAGCACTCCCGAGCGGCGGTCAGATCGTCGCGGAAGGTATGGGCAGCGCCCATGCGACTGCGAGAACTGGCCAGCAGGGAAGTCATGCCGGCGAAGCGGGACAGCTCTCCCGATTTGGAGAAACTGTCGAGGGCCTGATCGTATTCGCCGGCGCGCATCTGCACTTCGCCGATCTTGCCGATCAGGTCGACGTACTCGGTCAGCTCGGTGGGGACCTCCTGGGAATCCTCCGCTTCATCGAGCCACCAGGCTTCGATGGCAGTCCACAGACCCATCGCCTGAGTGTAGGCCTCGCGTCCCGACTCCGGTTGACCGGTGCGGCACCGCAGGTCGCCAATCCGTGCGAGCAGCGTGCGACGAACCGTATCATCCGTCGTTCCATGGAGGGCCCGCTCACACAGTTCGAGGGCGCGGTCGAGGGCCCACGCTGATTCCGCACGATCCGCCGCCTTCAGCAGCCACTCACGGCCCTTCGATTCATCGCCCCCTCTGGCAAAGTGCTCGGCGATGGCCTGCACCGGAGCATCCGCTTCCTGAAAGCGCGCTTCGAGGATCTTGCCCAACCGCAGATGCAAACGCTGGCGCATCGGTTGGGTTAACTCGGAAGCGACAAACTCCTGTTCCCAGGTGTGTCCCCAGCGGAAGCCTTCCGGCTCCTGATAGAGAAGGCCCTGACGCACCAACACCCGAGCCTGGGAATCGAGTTCAAACTCATCGAGACCACACGCTTCACAGAGCACATCGAAATCGAGAAGCCCGCTCATGACGGAGGCGACGTCGAGGACCCGGCGCTGTTGGGCATCGAGTTGTTCGAGGACCTCAAGGAAGTGATTGCGGGCCATTTCCGGCACGGGAATCTCTTCCAGATCCGTGGTGGATGCGGTCCAGCGTCCCGAATCCAGTTGCAGGGCGCTGCGGTTCCACAGGCCACCAAAGAGTTGCACCAACAACAGCGGCACGCCATTGCTGCGTTCGAAGAGGGTGTCGGTCACGGCCAGGTCGACTTCTGCTTCCGGCACCAGCAGTGAATGAATCAGTGCGCTGCCTTCATCCGCCTCGAGGGGATCGAGTGTGATCAGCGTGAAGCGGTTTTCCAGTTCCAGATCCTGACCGAGACGTTGCAGGGCACTGCCCTTCTGTCGCGTCACGGGTTGGGCGGTCGTGATGACGAGGATCGGCAAGTCGACGGCGGCATAGATCAGACGTCGCAGCAGTTCCATGTCGAACTCATCGAGGCGGTCGATGTCTTCCAGTATCAGCGTGCGCGGTTCGACTTCTGAGTTCTGTGTCAGACAGCGGATGACCGCATCGAAGACCCGTTCACGGAGCAGTTCTTCCGGAATCGTTTCCTGTTGGGGAGGGCATCCTTCGATCCACTGGTTACCGAGGAGGCGCGGGAACACCGACTGCAAATGCGATCCCCACGGACCCAGAGAGTCACTGGCACTCTGGGGGTCGCCGCTTTGGCGCTCCAGATGACCGAGGACCTGTTCGAGCAGGTGGCGATAACCGCCATGGGGTTCACGCCCATCAAAGCTGCCGTGGAAGTGCTGCATGCCGTCGGCGACGAGGGCGTGGGAGCGGAACTCACTGCGACGCAGGAGCCAGCTCTTGCCCATCCCCTCATCCCCCTCGATGTGAAGCCAGGTGCCATTGCCGCGGGCACTTCGGGCGGCGCAAGTCTTGAGGTTTTCCAATGCACTTTGACGACCGGTGAAAGCGGGGTGGGTACGGCGCATCACCGGCTGGTCGGTGGCGGCCTGTTGATGGCCCTCGAGGGCATCGAGGAGCATCGAGCGGGCGATCCCCGCATCCGCCGGGCGTCGGTGCGGCTCAAACTGCAGCAGGGATTGCACGACCGCGGACAGCGGTTCATTGAGTTCTTCGATGGTCGCGGCCGGCTGTCGAGAGAGGGCATCACTCAGGCGTGGAAAGGGGAAGCGTCCCGTCAGGCCGCGATAGAGGAGCACACCGACCGACCACAGATCGGAACGTTCGTCGATGGCCATCGGACTTTCGATGCGTTCCGGCGCCATGTATTGGGGTGTCCCCAACGCACTTTGAGTCAGGGCGCTGTGCAGGTCGGCACGGGCGACGAGACCGAGGTCGGCGAGGAGGGCCCGGGGGTTTCCATCTTCGAGGAGCTGTCCGACTTCCTGAACATTTTCACGGTGACTCTTCAGCAGCACGTTCGCCGGTTTGACATCCCGGTGCACCAAACGTTGACCGTGCAGATGCTGCAGTGCTTCCAGAAGTTCGAGAGCGCGCTGAAAGAGCCACGGTCGCCGGCTTTCGGGGAGACCCTCCGGATGGGCGACGATGACATCTTCGAGGGTGAAGGGGCCGACGTATTCCATGACGTAGAAGAGGGCATCGCCATGCCAGCCCAGATCGAGGAGGGGCACCACATGGGGATGGTTGACCTCGCGCAGGACCCGGACTTCCCGTTCGAAGCGGCGCCGGTCAGTGGCGTCGAGGTGATCCGGCATCATTTTGACGGCCACCGTCCGCGAGCCGTGGGCCTCGTCGGTGGCCTGCCAAACCTCACCCATCCCGCCCTGGCCAATACGGACCGAGAGGCGGTAACGGTGGTTCAGCAGCAGGTCGGGCTGGGCCTGAGTCATGATTCCTCGACAAATTAGGGACTGGCCGGGAGTTGGGAAAAAGTGGCCATGATCTGACCACATGTTACCCTTTCAGGGCGTTCCCATCCACAGCCGGTCAATCGCTGACCACTTCAGGAGGCCAAATGAAGCTGCTGATGCTCCATGTGAGGGAGTTCTGGCTCAAATCCCACCAGCGCAATCTGGAATCGGAGCCGGAACTGGAGGTCGAGGCGACCACCGAACCGGGGGGAGCGGTCCTCGCCTGGGTGCATGTGGAGCCGCAGGATTTGGAGGATCGGGCCGCCACCGTGCGCAAGACCCTGAAAAATCTGAAGTGGCATGCACGAAAGGTCGAGGTCGAGCAGGTGGTCCTGCACTCCTTTGCGCATCTCTCTGAGGAGACCGCCGAGCCGGAAGCATCCCGGGAGATTCTCTTGGAGGTGGGAGAGCGTCTCGAGTCGGTGGGGTACAAGGTGCTGCATACCCCGTGGGGTCACTTCAACGAGTTTCAGATGCACGTCGAGGGCCCCGGCATCGCCAAGGTCTTCAAAAGTTTCTGACCTCAGCTCCAGAGTTGCAGCAGGCCTGCCTGGGCCAGACCGACGATCAGTCCGAGGAAACCGCCGAGAATTTCGATGTGGCGCAGTTCCTTGCGGGCGACCCGCAGGACCAGTTGTTCCATCTGATCGAGTTCAAAGTTGAGGATGCGTTCCCGCACCTTGCCTTTGACATCGAGCTGATCACCCAGAACGGCGTGAAGGTCCGAACCCATCTCTTCAACAAAGGTGAAGACCTCTTGTTCGATGCGCTGTTTGATGCGATCGACCAGATCTGTGGGCAGGAAAGAAGCCATCGGCCCGAGGCTCTGCAGCTGTTCGGCGATGAGAGCATCGATCTTGGTCTGAAGTTTTGTTCGGACGTCATCACTGGTGGCGATCTTCTGTACCAGTTCGGCGACGTCTTCAGCGGAGATCAATTCGTCGTGGACCGTCTCGGCGATGCTGTCGGCGAGGGCTTCCTGACGTCGGGGCACCACCCCCTGAAACTTCAGCGGACCGACACCGACGAGGTGTCGCGGGCGAAACAGCATTTTGACGGCGAGCCAGTTGGTGGCGTAGCCGATGAGGGCTCCGACCAGAGGAAAGATGATCCACGGCAACAGCGGGTGTTGTTCAAGCATCGGGGTCCTTACTTGCGAATCAGTCCGGAGCGTTCCAGCCAGCGGAAACGCACTTCCCGGTTCGAGTGGCCCGGGGGGGTGAAGGGGATGATCAGGCAGGTGCCGATGACAAAGCCACCGATGTGAGCCCAGACGGCGGTACTGCCCTCGAGCCCGGCCCACACCCGAAAAATGTCACGGGCAAACCAGATACCGAGGAACCAGCTCGCACGGATTTCAAAGGTGCGAATGATCACGTAGATCCAGAAGAGCATCGTCACCTTCGAGTGGGGGTAGCAGAGCCAGTAGGCGCCAAGGATGCCGGCGATGGCTCCGGAAGCACCCACCGTCGGGGTGATCGATTCCGGATTGAGCACCACATGGGTCAGCGATGCGATGACACCGCACAGAAGATAGAAGATCAGAAACCTGACATGCCCCAGACGGCCCTCGATGTTGTCACTGAAGATCCACAGAAACAGCATGTTGCCGATGAGGTGCATCAGCCCTCCGTGCAGGAACATGCTCAGGAACAGTGGCAGGATGGCAGTGGCAAAGGTCAGCGGCATTTCCGTGGGCGGAGCGAAGCGGCCATCGAAGAGCAGTTCGAGAGCCTGCGCATCTTTTCGTTCCACCTCGGGAATCGTGCCCATCGTTTCGCCACTGAGGTAGCCGAGGAACCACGCCGGTCGCAGGCCCCCCTCCATCAGCAGCATTCCCGGATCGGCGTATTGGGCGATGGAGACGAGCACGTTGAGGACGAGGATGCCGATGGTGACGTAGGGGGTGATGCCGCTCGGTTCACTGTCGCGGATCGGAATCATCGCTGGCCCGCTTTCTGTTCCTGCAACAGACGGGTGTACAGTTGGAGGTTGCCTTCGATGAGGGCGGTCTGACTGTAGTGCCGGGTGGCCCGCTGTTGTCCGGCGCGGGCCAGGGTGATCGCCCCTTCGGGATCATCGAGCAGTGAATCGATGGCTTCGGCCAGTCGAACCGGATCGGCAGCGGGGGCAAGACGGCCTGTTTCTCCATCGATGATGACTTCCGGAATCCCGCCCACCTGGCTGGCGACCACGGGACGGCACGCCTGCAGGGCATCGAGGATACTGGTGCCGAGTCCTTCTTCGAGACTCGGCTGCACGTAGAGATCGAGGGCATGGATGGCACTGCTGACATCGCTCTGGAAGCCGGTGAAGTGGACGCGGCCATGCATGCCGAGGGCCCGTGCCCGTTCGGAGAGGGCCATCTTCTCGGGACCATCTCCGACCAGCACCAGCTGCACCGGCTGCGAACGATGATCGAGATGGGTCAGGGCCTCGATCAGATGAACGTGTCCCTTCTCCCGGGAGAGTTGGCCGACACTGCCGATCAGCAAGCCCTGGTCGGGGATACGGAACTGCTGGCGCCACTGGGTGGCGGAACTTTTCGGTTCGGGCAGAGGCGGCACTCCATCGGGAATCACGGTGATGTGATCGGCGGGGATGTCATCCCCCTCGAGAACCCGGGCCACCTGTTCGGAGATGGCGATAAGGTGATCCGCCAGTCGGCGGTATTTCCATGGAGTCACAAAGGGCGTGCCACTGCGCAGAATGGAGAAGGGACCCCGGCGTTGGGCCACGCACAGCGGGCCCAGACCCCAGCGGGCAAGACCGCCGATGGTGTGGGCGTGGGCGGTGTGGGTGTGGACCAGGTCCGGGGTTTCTTCACGGATCCACCGACGCAGGCGGTCGATGGCGGTGAGATCCGCCTCACCGCGCATCTTCAGCGGCAGCACCGGAATCCCCTGATCCCGGCAGCGCTGTTCCAGTTCTGAGTCCGGGGGGCAGACGACCCGGGTGCGATGGCCACCGGCGTGGAGGCCCTCCGCCAGCAACAGCGTCTGGCGTTCACCGCCGCGCCACTCCCGGGAGGTGTTGATGTGCAGGGTGGAAAATGAGCCCTGATCCGACATCGTTCGTGCGCCTCGTTTCACCGCTGAATCATCGTTGAACAGGGGCGAGGCTACCGCATCGGCGGGAAAAGTGGGAGCCCTTGCCCACGGCGATCTCCTCTCCGACAATGCGAGCCGAAGGGGGT
>JAPOLY010000124.1 GCA_029976805.1 bacterium | reverse complement strand
ATCGGAGGCATCGATGAGACCATCGCCGTCGGTGTCGGGTTGGCAACTGTCGAGATCGCCGTTCTGGTCTCAGTCTGGTCCGGGGGTGAAGTCGACATCGCACGGGTTGGGGATGCCATCCAGATCGACGTCATCGATACAGCCAATCTGGTTAAAGGCGACATGGTTGGCGTCGTGATTGGCGACGAAGAAATCCGGGTCGCCATCGCTGTCGAGATCCCCCGCTGCGGACTGGATACCGATGGTAGTGCATGGTTCGAGGCTGGCCTGTGAGAAGACTCCGCTGCCGTCGTTCAGCCACAGTTGACTGGATGAGGTTTGCTGATAACCAAAAGCGGTGATCCATGCATCGACATCCCCATCTCCATCGACGTCGACGAGATCCACATCCGTTCCCCAGGGGTTGCTGATGGATTGGGTCGAAAGGGTGAAGTTCGCAGATCCGTCATTGAACCAGATGTCCTGATTCGGGGGTGCATTTACCCAGGCGTCCAGATCCCCGTCTCCATCCAGATCCGCGAGGTCCAACGCCCGGGTGCTGGAGTTGCCCAGAAGCTGGCCACTGTCGGTGAAGAAACCGTTGCCGTTATTCAGCCACACCCGATCCGGACCGGGTGTGGAAGAGGATTGCTGAGTCGAATAGACACCAACCCAGACATCGAGATCGCCATCCCCATCGAGGTCACCCAATTTCAGGTTGAGGGAGCGATCATTTCCGAGGGTTTGACCGCTGTTTTGGAAGAAGCCGGCTCCGTCATTGAACCACACCTGCTGAAGCGGAGTGATGGCATCGAGGTTGCAGACGATCGCATCGAGGCTGCCGTCGCCGTTGAGATCGCCCAGTTCCACATCATGACTGGACAAATCCCCGAGGGCCTGACCCTGCCAGGTAAAAATGCCGTTGCCGTCATTGAGCCAGACTTCATCCGGTTGACTGAAACCGTTGGCGACCCAGGCATCGAGATCTCCGTCGTTGTCGATGTCACCCAGGGCCGCTTCCCTTGATTCGGAGAGGGATGATCCTGGAGGGATGATTTCCTGACCGGTGGCGGCGAACTCTCCCATGCCGTCATTCATCCAGACCTGGCATCCTTGATCCGACCGATTGGCGACCCAGGCATCGAGATCCCCATCGCTGTCGAGATCGCCCAGCGCCACTCCCCAGGAGATGGTATTCCCCATCAGTCTGGGGTCTCCCGTGAAACTGGCGGTGCCATCATTGAAGTAGACCCTTTTCGAATGGTCCTGTCCGTTACTCTCCAGCAGATCCAGATCGCCATCGCCATCGAGATCGCCGAGGCCCAGAGCCCGAGTGTCTGTCGGTGCCACGGTCAGGGGAGCCGGGCTGAAATTGGCCGCGCCGTCATTGATAAAGATGGCGTTTTCAGCTTCCCGTCTCGCCAGTACGGCGTCCAGATCGCCGTCCCCATCGAGATCTCCCAGTACCACCTGTTCGACAGAAGAGAGACCGACCGGTTGCAGGTGCGGGCTGAATTCTCCCCCACCGTTGTTGATCCACAGATTGGGTGTGTTGCTGGAAGAGTCACCGTTCGGAATCCACAGATCCAGATCGCCATCCCCATCGAGATCCGCCAGCTCGACATCCTCACCCAGGTAACCGGTGGTGGTCAGGTTCTGGTTCGAAGGGGTAAAGGTGCCGGTTCCATCGTTGAGGTAAAGAAGATTGAGAGACTCAAGAATGGAACCGTTGATCAGCCCACTGGTGACCGCATCGAGATCTCCGTCCCCATCCACATCTCCGAGTGCGACCGCAAGACTGCTGATCGCCCCATAACCGTTGCCACTGGTGGAAAAGTTGCCGTCCCCATCATTGAACCAGACACGATCCTGGGTGGGTTCGGCATTGGCGACCCAGGCATCCAGGTCGCCGTCGCCATCGAGGTCACCCAGTTCGACGCCCAGGCTGAACGCGGAGCCGAGAGACTGGCCACTGCTCAGGAAGTTGCCGTCACCGTCGTTGAAGTAGACCCGGTTCGCATTGTTGATCGCAGAACCGAACTCCCCCACGGCGACGAAGGCGTCGAGGTCGCCATCCCCATCCAGATCGCCCAGTTGGACATCCCTGCTGTCGAAAGCGCCACTGGGAATCTGGCATTCGACAAAGTGACCATTGCCGTCATTGATCCACAGGATATCCGGAGTGGAATTGATCTGGCAGATCCATGCATCGAGATCGCCGTCCCCATCCACATCGCCGAGATCGACGGCGGCGCCTTCATTGATGGACCCCGGTGGGGAGCTGAATCGGTGGACCAGAATGCAGTCGCCGTCGTCGCAGTCGACGAGCAGGTCTCCATCGTCATCGATGCCGTTGTCACAAATTTCATACACCTGGCCATGGATCACGGATCCATGACTGAGCAACAGTCCCAACAACAGCAAGATCAGACCAATACGCATAACAGCCTTATTTTACCACCGATTTGACGACAGATGGGAAGGAGTCTCCTGCACAGACTGGGCTTGAAAGAAGGGTCAGGTACACGTCCATGGACACGCACCTGACCCTCTCTCTTCTCTTAGCAGCCAAAGTGAATCAGGCATGTGAGTTCGTCTTCTGTTTCATCGTCACCGCACGTGCCTATCGGACCAGGGATCGCAACGTCCATTCCGAAGAAGGGGCTGAGGGTCAGATACAGATCGGCGACATCAATCCGACCGTCATCATTGAGGTCTGCACTGTCCGCACAGTTGATTTCACCGGCAAGGAAGAGGAACTCTTGCAGGCTGTAAAAGTCGCCGATTCCTCTTTGCAAATCCCCATCCACATCTCCTCGAAGAAAGAGCATCGTTGAGGGGGTCATTTCAGAGATGACGGTTTCGCCATCTTCGAAATCAGGAAAAATGCTCGTGCCTCCACCGGGTGGAACCAACAATGACTCGTAAATGGAATCCTCATCAATTTCGTCGCAGATTCCTGAGCAGTATTGAAGACGCACAGTTTCTCCCGTTTCACCCAGGGGCCGCGTCTGAATCTGTAGTACTTCATGACCCAGCCCTGCGGGCAAGGTGTGGTTGCCGAAGAAGTCCACTATGACACCTTGAAGAACATGACCTTGAAACACTGCGGTTGCCGCAAAGGCCGCAGGTCCCCCACCGTTGACCGTCGTTGTGACCTCTCCACTTTGTGCAGAGACAATATTGTGTAACCCCGCACTGGAGTCTCGGCACACCATGAGGGACCAACCGGCCAGAGCTGCATCGGGGTTGTCCAACAGGCAGCGAAAAGTGGTCAGCGACCCCTGGGGAGCCTCTGAAGGCGAGTCGAAATACAGCCTGAACCCTGAAGCAGGTGTACTTTCTTCACCGCTGATGGGTGAAGAGGGTTCAGCAGGATGGGCATCGTCCCTGGCGATCCCCGCAGACCCCAACACAAGGTTGAGAACCAGTGCCAAAATGATGGACTTCATTTGGCGCTCCTTTCCAAAGGAAGAGCAGCCATACAAACCATCCATCACCGCTGTGGAATGCAGCAGCACAAAGGCGAGAAGGAGATGATTTCGAAGCGGCTCTTCCGCATCACAGGTGGGCTATACAGTAAGACGGACGACCCCGAGAAATCCCTCACGCTTTTTTGAAAGCATGGCCATCACGGCTATCCGTCCCTGCTTCGAGAACACGATGTTACGGAAACTATCTTATTATTCACAGAGCACAATTTGATCGGGACGGTATCAGCAAACAGGGAGCGGACCATCGGGTTTATTACGGCTAACGAAGATTTCGGACACCGTAAAGAATAAATTGCTGCAAGAGGTTGCGTTAGTTTCAGAGAAATGAAGCCTACGAGTATTAGCAATCTCGAATGTGATTGTTTAATAATAAACTTAATGCACGAGCGATCAACTTGTTCAAATCCCTTCTTAAACCAAATGACAGAATCTTGAAAGGTTTTGCATTGAAGACAATCCGATACTGTTTCTTTTTGCTGAATATTCTAATTTCCCTCAGGCCAGATGCTGAGTGATGGTTCTTAATTTGCTTCGTTCT
>JAPOLY010000034.1 GCA_029976805.1 bacterium | reverse complement strand
TTCCTCAGGTCTTCAGCTATGTCCTCAGTGACGGTTTCCTGACCGACGTGGGTCAGGTCAGCCTACAGGTGATCTCTCTGAATGATGCTCCTGTGGCAGCGGATGACTTTGGTCACCAGGTGACAGAAGACGGTTCGGTTTCCATTGACGTTCTCGCCAACGATACTGACATCGACGGCGATACGATTCAGTTGGCAGCCGTGACAAATGGACTTCTCGGATTGGCAACCATTGAGTTGGGTGGAACGATTTCCTACACGCCCTTCCCGAACTCCAACGGTATCGACAGCTTCACCTACACGGTGACTGACAATAACGGTGGCCAGTCCACCGCGACGGTTGAAGTCGAGATCGTTCCTGTCAACGACGCTCCTGTTGCCGGTACTTTGCCGATCTTCCCGCTTCCGGAAGACAGCCTGAAGACGATCTCTGCATTGACGATCCTGCAGGCAGCCTCCGACGCCGACATGGACGATCTGATTCTTACGAACGTGGGACAGCCTGCTCATGGTCAGGTCACCGTCAACGTCGATGCCCAGGCCAACATTTCCAGCTTGGTCTACATTCCCGACCCGAACTTCTTCGGTATCGATGAGTTCACCTACGAGGTGACCGATCTCGAGTTGAGCGGTTCCGGGTTGATTCGCCTGAATATCCTTCCGGTGAACGACGTTCCGACTGCCAACAACGACTCTGGTCTGCTTGTCGAAGCCGGATCCAGTATCGACATCGCTCCGCTCCTCAATGACGAGGACGTGGACGGCGACGATCTGCTCCTGCTCGGTATTATCAGTGGTCCTTTCCACGGATCCATGGCGATCCACCCGGATGGAACCCTGACCTACAACGCCGATGACAACTACGAGGGTGAAGATTCCATGATCTACCGAATCTCGGATAACCATGGAGGAATGGCCACCGCCAGTATCCTGATCGACGTGACCGCACCGATCTCCGCTGCGTCCACGATGATCCGTTCGGATGCCAATGCTGACGGCCAACTCGATGTCTCCGATCCGGTCGAGACGGTGCTTCACCTGTTCCAGGGACGCGGTGTCGTATGCCTTGCGGCTCTCGACTCCAATGATGACAACGCCATCGATATCGCTGACGTGGTCTTCACCCTGAATACGCTGTTTACCAATGGTCAGGTCCCGAGCGCTCCTTACCCCTTCTGCGGTGAGGATCCGACGGGTAACTCCCTGCCTTGTGACGGATTCGGTCTCTGCGACTGATCAGGTCAGGAACTGATCAAGAGAACCGGGTCTATTGACCTTGAAACCGTGGCCCGCGAAGAGATTCGCGGGCCACGGTTTTTTTTACGAATGAGCCCAACGTCAGGGGACTATTCAAGGTGTCTGATCGTTGAGCAGTGAGAAGCTGCCCCCGCAGTCATGAGGTTCCGAAAATCGGACGGGGTGGACTCGTTCAGGCAGGGAAACAAAGATCTGAATCGGTGAGTTTGGGCTGATTGAGGTTTTTCCCACGAATTTTTCAAAAATGTTATACTGTTACGGAAGTTGAGGTCGTCTCGATAGAGGAGAGCGGCCTCAGGTGCAGTGAACTAGACTTACAAAGTGTGGAAGAGGCATTCAACATGTTGCGCAGTGCAATGAGTGGGTCCCGCCGTTTGATCCTGCTGCTGGCTCTCGGATTGATTCCGTGGTTGAGCGTCAGGGACTCAGGGGCAGCCACCCACAGCCAGGTGCCCGGTTCCCCGAGAATCGAGTGCGATGAACCTTTGGTCGAGTGGGGGGAGCTGATCAAGGAAACCCCGTTCACCCATGATTTCGAGATTCGCAATACCGGTGATGAAGTCCTGATCATCAAAAAGGTCAACGGGACCTGAGGTTGCACGGTCGCCGATCACGACGACCAGATCCCCCCCGGTGGGGTGGGAAAAGTAACGGTGAATCTCGACACCAAAAAGGTCAGAGGCAAAGGTGTTGCCAAGACCATGAAGGTTTTCTCCAATGACCCGGTGAACCCGGAGTTTTCGCTGACCCTGAAGGGGACGATTCTCGAGATTCTCGAGACGCGGCCACTTCAGATCAAGTTGCAGGGACTCGCAGGAAAACCTCTTGAAGGCACTTTCGAGTTCAACGCCGGGTCTCCTCTCAATGTGGAGATCGTCGACGTCAGGACCGCAGGCAAGGGCTGGATTACCGCTGCAGAGCCTGTGGTGATCGAAGAGGGGCGCTCCTTTGAACTCAGCCTCTCTGCTTCAGCAAACTCCAAGCCCGCAGTCTTGCGTGAGAAGTTGATCCTGGATGTCAAAACCAGTGACGGTCAGGATCGCAGCCTGGAATTCAATGTGCAGTTGGATCACAGGGATCGCATCGTTCTTCAGCCCAAGAACAACATCAAGTTCATGGACAAGGAAACCCGAAACCTGCTCAATGCCGGTTCCAAGCCGATTGAGAAGAGCATTCTGGTGACGGGGGGAGATCCCGGAGTCAGTTTCGAGGTCACCGAGGTCAACCTGGATGACCGTATCCAGGGTGCGTTCAGTACCCGGATTCAGGAAGTGGTTGCCGGTAAGAGCTATCGTGTCTGGATTACTCTTTCCGAGTACCAGCCAACTCCAACGGTTCTGGGAAAGATGACCATCAAGACCAGTGACGAGATCAAAAAGGAGATCTCCATGTGGGTCATGGGTCAGTTTCCGCAGAAGCGCCAGACTGCTCCCTGATCGCAGTTTTCTTTTGAATCATGAATGCCCCGAATCCACCGAGTGGATTCGGGGCATTTTTCATCCTCACCTTACAAGTTGCTAAATGAGAGTCAGGTAAGTTCGACTACTGAAGGAGTGCATTGGGGGGCACGAAAGGTGATAATGGAGTTCTTATAGCGTTCTTGAGGTATCTGGTTCAAACCGTGGCTGGGCACCTTTCTTATTCAAAATCATGAACCTCGTGATTCTTCGAGGAGACGTAACCGGAGCTTTCCATTGTCGATCTCCCCATACAGGGCTCTTCGTCTTTTGAGCGTCATCCTTCTAGCCTTCATGCCGTTGGAGAATGGTCTTCAGGCTCAATTTCAATTGAGCAGTCCGCTTCCCACACCGGTCGGCCTTACCATTTCAGAACACTGTATCGCGGACGTGACAGGAGATGCCCTGCCGGATTTGATCGCCATCGATGGAGGGGGCACTCTTGCGATCGCTCGGGGGATCGGTGCCGGACTTCATGGCGAGGTCGTCCAGCACGAAAGAGGAGAAGGGATTGATGGGCTGGTCAGAGGGCTGGCTGCCGGTGATTTGGAAGGAGACGGAGACCAGGATCTGGTTTTCACATGGTCGCATCCGATGAATCCTGGTGGATATGTCTCCGTCCTGGTTTTTGAAAATGGTCTCCCTGGAGATCGAATCGATTACATGCTCGACCCCTTGCTGAATCGGGTCCCATTTGACCTCTCATTAAGCGATCTCGATGGAGATGGGAGACTGGACATCGTTCTCTGTACGACCTTGCTGGGGGAAGCTTTTCAACCCGCTGCCATCACAGTACTTTTCGGTGTGGGGAACTCTGCGACTCCTGATTATCTCATTCCCCAGCACTACCCCCGGTCTTCTCTGGCCAGAGATGTGGAGGTGGCAGATCTGGATCTGGACGGTGATCCGGACGTGGTGTTGTCCTGTAGAGAGGGAAACTCTCTTTCGATTTTTGAGAATGTCGGTAACGGTCAGTTGGCCTTGGCCTCAGAGTATCTTTTTCCAGAATTACCTCACCCTTACTCGGTGGCGGTCGGGGATCTGGATCAAAATGGTTGGCCTGATCTGTTGCTGGGGACCTGGATGAATCGTTCATTGATTCCTTTTCTTGCGACGGGCAGTCTCCAGTTTGATCGCCAGGAAGAGATTGCGGTGGGGCAGTTTGGTTGGGGGGTCATGCACCGCATCCAACTTCACGACATGAATGCAGATGGTCATTCTGATGCAGTGATTCCATTCTCCAGTGGATTGATCACCACTTTGTATGGAGATGGGCAGGGGGATTTCCCGGATCAGGATTGGTTTGTCACCTATCAGAGCGCCAAAGGAATCGGGTTCACTGATCTGGATGGCAATGGCAGCCTGGAAATGGTTCTCGAGCATACGGACATGCAGTTGTTCACTACCTTTTTCGGGGATCAGGAACTGCGTGGCAGGGTTTATTTCGAACCGGCCGCAGTCTCCGCTGGACTGAATCACGAGCTGCCATTAAAGGTCACCGCAAATCTGGGAATCAGGGGGGCTGATCTTACCTTTCACCTCGATCCTTCTATTCTGCAACCTCAATCTCTGGTCCCATCCTCGCAAGTGATGACGGCAACTGCTGGTAATGGCCCTGATTTTTGGTGGGTCGATCTGGGAGGAACTTCAGGGGAGACGGTAACGTTGTCGACGATTATCGACGATACAGGGCAATATGGATTGGGAGCCGGTTTGGTCAACGATCTGGCACTCTTCTCGGTCTCTGTGAGTGACCTTTCACAAGACGCAGAGACTACCCTGGTATTTGACTCCAGTGCTACCGGAGGTTCGTTTCTAACGGTGACAGGCAGCCTGGAGGTGCCTGTCAGCCATGACGTCACCCCGATTCAGGTGGTGGTTCCCACCCGATTTCTTCGCGGAGATGTCAATGAAAACGGCAGTGTCAATGTCGGCGATGCGGTTGTTTTGTTGCGGCGCATGTTTGGCCTGGATCCACCTGGGAACTGCCTTTCAGCAAGCGACACCGATGCCGATGGGAATCTGGATCTGAGCGATGCGATCCGCTTGTTGACCTTTCTATTTTCTGGTGGCGAGGCTCCGGAGCTTCCTTATCCCGATTGCGGGATCGGTCTGGATCCTCTGTTGCTTCCCTGCGAGAGCCATTTTTTCTGTCCATAGGGGGAGAGCAGGGCCACACAGAAAAACGCCCTCTGAAACAGTTCGTTTCAAAGGGCGTTCCGATTTTGCGTTCAGGGATGGGGCTAGGCGCGGAGGTCGCTGCCAGCCAGACGCACGACTCGTCGAGCGAGTTCTTCGGGATCAAAAGGCTTTGCGAGAATGTCATCTGCACCCAGGAGGCGAGCTCTGTCGAGGTCAGCCTGATCCATGGCGGAGATCACAAGGATTTTCGTCTTTGCAAGTTCTGGTGCGAGGCGCACGTACTCGATCACGTCGAATCCGCCGAGGCCGGGGACGCGAAGGTCGATGGTCATGACAGAGGGAAGGTGTTCTCTGAGGAGCGATCCTGCCGAGAATCCGTCCTGAGCCATGTAGACATCGAAGTTGTGCTTTCTCAAGGTGATTTCAATGGCCTTGGCAACGGTTGGCTCTTTTTCGACGACCAGAACGCGACGGGCCAGATGAAGAAAATCGCGTGGAATCGGAATGTTGTTCTCACGCAGGAAAGAGATGAAGTTATTCACCTCTACACGGTTGTCGCCGCGACCAGGCAACTGATAGGCGCGCAACTGACCTCGCTGGATCCAGCGAATGACAGTACGGAAATTGACGCCACAGTAGTTGGCGATCTCGCCGGTCGTCAGGGTCCTCTTGTCGTTCATCCCACACTCCTCGCAAAAAAGAACTCTTCCAAGAAAAGAAATCCGACTCGCAACGGATCTCTTCAGGGCCGGTAATCCAATCCGTAGGAGGATTGGGAGCAGGGTCCGGCTCTGTATGTAAATCAACTATACATACATTGTATGTTTGTTAGTCGATTTGTCAACTTCGCTGAATGGTCGGGAGGTCATTGATGGTCAGATCGTCCATTATCTGCCGGAATCTCTCCATTTGGCATTCTATGGACAGTTAAGACCGTTTTGACAATCCAGCGAATCGGCGGGGCCGGGGTCCGTATCGCAGTCCACAGTGGGTGCTGGGGGAGGCAGCCCATTTCCGAAGAGGAATAACAAAAGGAAAATGGGGTCTGATATGTCCAGAACTCCATCATCGTTGCAGTCGATCGCATCTTGACAACTTGCCGGAACGGACTGGTGGAGGTGCTCTAATTTGTACAGCACGTCTGCCATGTTGATGATCGTATCCATGTTGGCATCGCCACGAATGAACCGGGGTTCCGGAATCGGGCAAAGCAATTGGCACTCCACAGCGTCCAGAATCGCTCCACAGGTTGTTTGGGGAATCAACTGCAAGGTAGTGGGCAAACCACGGGTGAGGGGCAGATTGGCACTGTTGACCGACCCGGGTAGCACCAGACTCTGACCATTGACGATCAGCTCGATGTTTGAATAGGTCGTTCCATTCGTCCAGGAGAGCTCCCCTGTACAGCTTTGTGGGTCGTAACTACATTGAAGATTGAGAATCGGTATCTGTGGTGTGGGCACAGGAATGTCGATTTCACAACAGGTTGGACCCGATTCTGGGGTCAGCCCTCCGCTGACCGGCTCAACGCATACGATCATGGGCCCTGAAGACCCGGGATCGAAAGTGTATCCGGAGGCCGTGCCCGGCAGGGCCGCAAGGGGAACCAGTTGTGTGAGATCGGTTCCCACTGACAGTTGCAACGAATCGGGGATCTGCGTTCCCACATCCCAACTGATGCTGATGGTGGTCCCACAGGGATCCTCGAGCTGACAGGTTAGAGGCGGCAGGGCAGGAGGGCGTTGATCAAAGTAATAGGCCCCGAGATCGGGTGGAGTTCCATCGGGATCCAAATACAGAAGGCTGTCTCCGGCATCAATACAGGGCGACAATGGATCAAGGCTGAAGTTTTCTGTGGCAGGATTCTGGAAAAGGGGATCGGAAACCAGGACAGCAGTACCCGGGTAGCCGGAAGAGACCACGCTGTGATCGACCTGCGAAAAAGTGGGTATGTCGATTTCCAGGCCGGTCGGATTCCACAGGATGGAATGGCTCAACACCAGTGTTGAGGTCGCCCCACCTGCACTCAGGGGTGGATAAAACACCCCTGGAGAGCCATTTGGTGAGGAATTGAAAGCCATTGTACTGCGATGGACCTCGACGCTGACCAGATTGATGGTGGAAGCGACGGCAGCTCCGGCAGTCGTCGCGATGTTGCCCGTGAACAAGCATTTTTCAATGATCAGAGTGCCACCATCGAGACCGATTCCACCACCGTGATTGGCAGAGTTGGCGACAAAGACGGAATCGATGCAAGTACTCGTGGATTGGTAAAGAGTGATTCCGCCACCAAGGAGACTGGCTTCGTTCAACCGGACTTCGTTATTCTCGATGAGTAATCCACTCAATCTGCAATAAACTCCTCCACCAATCAGGGCTGTGTTGGAGGTGAGGGTATTCTGTCGCAGATTTACTTGAGTGCAGGTATTGATGGAAATTGCTCCACCTGCGGTCATGGCCTGATTTCCCGAAACATTGCATTGCTCAATGGAAACGACTCCGCAATCAATCAGGTAGATCCCTGATCCTTCAAGACCAGAGTTATTCATGATTTGCAAATTCTGGAGTGTCAGTGACAGAGTTCCCTGAGCGTATAGACCGGATCCAAAATCTGAGGAGTTATTGTTCAGCTGGCAGTTCTCGATGGTGGGAGATGCGGCTGAAACGTGAATACCGCCTCCTCGCCGATAGGTACCGAGGGCATCGGTCAGGAGTGTTCCATTTCCACCTTGAACGGTGAAGCCGCTGAGGATGGCTGCGGCTGTTTCTCCTGAGGAAAAGGTGACGGTTGAGCCGAGGGCCGAACCCTGGGTTGGGGCGGATCCATCGATGAAAGTGACAGCCGGCCCCGAAGTGGAGACGATTGAGACATCTTTGCCGAGGAAGTTGATGTTCTCCTGATAGGTGCCCGGGTCGACGAGGATCTGATCTCCCGGAAGAGCCGAGTCGATGGCCTGCTGAATCGTGGGTATTTGCAAAGGCACGAGCCAATC
Organism: bacterium; assembly: GCA_029976805.1. GTDB lineage: Bacteria > Planctomycetota > UBA8108 > UBA1146 > UBA1146 > UBA12191. The sequence continues at coordinate 24,650 of JAPOLY010000034.1, read as the reverse complement.
GGCTCCCGAGCAGGGGGAAGCCGGCCAGACGAGAAGACCCCAGAGAATTCCGAGCACTAGAACGGATTGTCTGGGCACGTTGAACCTCCTGAAGGCTGCTGCTCGGCAATCCTGAGTAACAGTTTTCCTCAACCATCTTCTACTTTGAGAATGCTATAGCTCACATTGTACTGTCATTTGTATGTTCAAGAAGGTTGCGCACCCTGTTCTTGGGCGGAAACGGCTAAACGGCAAATCTGTCACAAATATCACACTCTGGTTACGGAATCGGTAAGCATTGCCGACTTCATTGGCGGACCTTTGCCGGGATAGACAAAAAAAGGCTTGCAGTTACAATGAGGAATACAAACTTTTGTAAACAACCCCTGTTCATCCACCGCTGTGTGCCCCTTTTCACTGGAGGTGGGTGAAAACCCTGAGGGCCGATGCCCTGCGGAGGAACGATGCCGAACTTAAACCGCATCCTTGCCAAGTTCTGCCTGCTGGTTTGCGCTAGCCTGATTCTGGGTGGTTGCTTTGGTCGCAGTACCAAGATTCAGGCGCCCGCTCCCTTCAGCTATCCCCAGGTGGACTACACCTTGACTGTCGGTGAACCCATCGACATTCCCGCACCACCGGTGCTGGGTGCAGCCATCGATAGCTGGAGTGTTGAACCCGAGCTTCCGGCAGGTCTGGAGTTCGATTCCACCAATGGTTCCATCAGTGGTATCCCGACTGAGGCGTGCCCGCGGCATTTCTTTGCGATCACGGCGACCAATTTTGGTGGTTCCACCGGTTTTGGAATTTCCATTGCTGTTCTTCCAGAGCCTCCCTGTGATCTGGCTTACCCGGTTTCCGAGGTTGTCGGTGTTTTGGCGTTCGACGCTTTTCCCACGCTTTTACCGACCGTCGGCTGCGGTGGATCCAACGATTTCACCATCGATCCCTCTCTTCCCGAGGGTCTTCAGTTGAACATGTACACCGGTGAAATCAGCGGTACTCCCTTGATTAGCCATGGACCTCAGGAGCACCTCGTTACTGCTGCCAATGAAAGCGGAGAATCCACCTTTGTGTTGTTGATCGAAATCCTTCCTGCTGGTCCCTGTGATCTCGTTTATCAGGAGTCTGACAAGGTGGTTGCACCCAACGCAGAAATGGATCCGATCCTTCCCACAGTGGGCTGTGGCGAGGCTGAAGATTGGATTATTGATCCTGCTCTGCCTGAAGGAGTCAGCCTGAATCCTGCGACTGGTGTGATTTCCGGAACGCCAGCGATCGAAACTTCCCGCATCGTCTACACCGTGACCGCTTCCAACGAGCACGGTTCCGACAGCACGGAAATCGCTCTGAGAATCTCTCCGGTCTTCGTCTTTGAAATCGATCAGGTGAGTGGTTCCTTTGACCCCTCAACAGGTGAGGGCGGTACCCAAACCCGCATCATCCTGACAGAGGGTGAGGACAACGAGACCTACCCGACCAAGATCCAGCTCCTTTCGCTGGCTCTCGCTCACAACTCCGAGCAGCTGGATATCACTTCAGTGGAGGCTGGCAGCGGGTTGTCTGATCTGAATGGTGGTGAGGGACCGGACTTCTTTGCTCCTTTTGAGACTTCCACCGGATTCACCTTGGGAATCGTTTTCTCTTTCAGTCCTGATTTCACGGGATTGAGTGCAGAAGTCCCAGTGGAGATCGCAATAGTCAACTATGAGACGGTTGCAGATACCTTCTCAGGATCTGACGCTGATTCAATCTCTTCCACGCTCAGCTGGGGAAATCCCCTCGCCGGTCAGGAAGGTGTCCCGACGGTAGAAAACACCGTCGTGCTGAATGGTGTGACCGGAATCATTCCGGTGACCGTTGACTCAGCTCTGGAGTTGATTGCCAGTCCCAGCTCTGACTGATCCGGACAGATCTGAAGCATGGAGTATTAACCCCCGATATTTACAGCGCCGATTGCTGGACTGAGGAAGAGATGCCAGGGTATTCCCCGAAGATACTACTGCCCCTTTTGATCTTGTTGTCGGCTCTCTCCGGTTGTGGTGGGGGCTCTGGTACAGGAATTCAGGTGGAGGTCGTTCCACCTCAGTCTGTCGAGTATCTCGGATTGGGTGCTTTCCTTCTGGGTCATGAGATTGTCCCGGTCATCCCGCAAATCATCGGGGGTGATCCCAATGAATGGACCGTCTCTCCTGCCTTTCCTCAGGGAGTGTTGCTTGACAGTCAGACGGGGGTGATCTCTGGAATTCCAGAGCAGGTTCATTCGCCGACACCCCATACCATCGTTGCCCAAAATGGTACAGGGGCAGTGGTCGTGACTGTCATGATCAGCGTTCTCCCGACGACCCCCTGTCAACTTACTTATGGAGATGAACTTCCTCTCCTGATCGTCGGAGAGTCGATGGATCCTCTGGTTCCCTTCTACGGTTGTGGCCCGATCCAATTGTGGACCATCGATCCGGAGTTACCTGAGGGACTGCAATTCAGTGGCCTCGACGGCACGATTTCCGGCACTCCTGTTTCACTGGAACCCGCATCGACTCACATGATCAGCGGATTCAACCAGTTTGGTTCGACGACGACGACCATCACATTACAAATAGTGGAAGCTGCCCCTTGTGATCTTGAGTATTCCGTCGACCTGATTCAGTTGAGTTATGGCGAAGAACTGGAACCCATTCAGCCAACAGTGGCTTGCGGAACTCCGGGACAATATGAGATCGAGCCGGCTCTTCCCGATGGATTGCAACTCAACCCCGTCAGTGGAGAACTCTCGGGAGCAGGACTCACAGCACATCCTCTCACCGATTACCAGATTGTGGCTTCCAATCTTGCAGGAGAGACGACTTTTAATCTCCAGTTGGAAGTCTTCGTGGAAGCTCCATGCGATTTACTCTACCCGCTTTCTGAAATCATGATTCAAGTGGGCGAGGAGATTCCTGCGGGCATGTCACCCCAGGTGTCGTGTGGTCCGGTTTCTGAATATTCAGTGGAGCCAGCACTTCCACCTGGAATGATTCTGGACTCCAGCAGTGGATTGATCTCAGGTGTACCTGAAGTTGCAGTGCCATTGGGCACTTTCACCTTGAGGGCAGAAAACCCCAGTGGTCATGCCGAGTTCCAGTTGCAATTGGAAGTGGTCCCAACGGCCCCATGCGATCTGCAGTACGATCCTTCTGATCTGGTTTTGGAACAGGGTGTTGCCCTCACTTTGCTGAGTCCACAAATCGGTTGTGGCCAGCCGTCCTTCTTTGAAATCACTCCAGAGCTTCCTGCAGGTCTCATTTTTGACGGTATCACTGGAGAGATTTCAGGAACCCCGGAAGTATTGCAGTCAGCGGTCAACTACACCGTTGCAGCTTCCAATGTGTCCGGAGCCACTGCGACCCAAATCTCCATCACAGTACTTCCGCAGCCTCCTTGTGATTTGAGTTACCCGCAAAGTCTGCTTCAGTTGACAGTGGGATTGCCACTTTCAGCCATCTTGCCGGATGTTGGCTGTGGGGGAGCGGACTCATTCAACGCCTTGCCACCCCTTCCTGCTGGCTTGTATCTCGATTCCACCAATGGCTCCATCTCAGGAATCCCACAGTTCGTTGGCGGACCGACCCAACATGTGATTCTTGCCGGTAATCTTGCGGGTACGGTCAGTTTTCCCATCAGCATTGAGATTCTGGAAGAGGCACCCTGTGACTTGACCTATCCCGTACTGGAGATTGACGAAATCATCGGTCAGGAGATCGGGCCGTTACAGCCTCTGGTGGGTTGTGGTCAGGCATCCATCTGGACGGTCACCCCGCCCCTGCCTTCGGGTTTGAATCTGGATGCTGTCACAGGAATCCTTTCCGGCTCTGTGAATTTTTTCTATCCACAGACTCTTCACCAGATTGTTGCTGCCAACAGTGCCGGAACTTCAGTCACCGAGTTGCCGATCCTGATTCGTGAACCGGCTCCCTGTGAGTTGGACTATGGAGACTCCCTGATCCAGTTGCTTCCAGGGGAACCTCTGGGGCCGCTCTTGCCGACAGTGGGTTGTGGTTCGGTGACCAACTTCAGCGTCGACCCCGCACTTCCTGCAGGAATCCTGCTGGATCCTGCCAATGGTCAACTGTCGGGGTCTTCTGCCACCAATCAACCATTACAGAGCTATCTGATTACGGCATCCAATGACACGGGATCCACCACCTTTTCGCTGCAATTGGAAGTGGAGGGGCTGGCCCCTTGTGACATCGCCTATCCCTTAATGCCAATTGCAGTCCCTGCGGGAGTCGATCTCGTCGCACAGATTCCACAACAGGGTTGCGGACCCGTCGATCTCTGGAGCATTGATCCCGTACTTCCCGCAGGTCTGGACTTAGATCCTGTCACAGGAGAGATTTCCGGATTGGCATTGGAAGAGAGTGATACGACCCATCTGGTCACAGCCGAAAATCAGTTTGGAAGTACCCAAACCGAAATCCGTGTTGTGATCCGATCGATTTATCACTACCGGGGATCGGAGTTGGTGATTCCCTATTCCAGTGCCGATGGAGTGGGCAGTGGAACGATGACACTTTACGCAGAAGAAAGTTCGCTCAACCCGACCTATCCCACAGAGCTTTCAGGCCTGTCGATGGCGATTCAATACGATTCAGGAATTCTCCAGTTTGTAGAAGCTCAACAAAGTGGCGACATCGCAGGACTCAATGGTGGATCGGGGCCCGATTTTTGGGCGATCAATCCGATCCAGGGCGGTGTCCTCGTCGGGATGCTGGTGTCCTTCAACTTTGGCGATTACCTCTCCTTGCCAATGGAAACCGCGATCGTGGAGCTTGAGTTTGCAACGGTCCCGGACACTTTTGTGGGGGACACCGAAGGATTGCTGGGTGAATTGGTGTGGGGGAATCCCACAGCAATCCCTCTCGACAATCTGGTGGTCATCGATGGAGCAACCAGTTCCCTACCGCTAATGGAGAGTTTGCCATTTAATGCGCAACCTCAATAAATCATTGGGTTTATGGCAGCATGGCCAGAGTTGGGTGACCTGGATTTATCGGTTCTTTCAGCCATGTTTCAAAGGTAAAATAAAAGTTTATATGGTGTCACGTTAATCGTATTGACCCCATTTGTCGGATTCTGAAGTTGTTTCGGATCCAGTCTGTTTATTGATTGAACAGGTCGTCCAGGCTCGAGCGTATAGGCGGGCTGTGGCCACTGTTCGGAAGAGAGACGAAATATGAAGATTTCCGGTGTCCGGATTTTCCTTGGCCTCTTTTTGGCAACCCTGCTGGGAAGCTCCTCCACTTTTGCACAAACTCACAGTGTCAGTGTGGCTGATAACTCGGTTTTGCCGGGTGGTACAGTGGATGTTTCCATTTTGCTGACCAATGAAGAGGGAGCCCGGGGCTTCAGTATGGGAGTGGCTCATTCTGGAACCGATTTGACCCTGACTGCCATCACCCCCGGTCAGCAAACCGCAGCCGCCAATGGTGGTACGGGACCGGATTTTGAATTTGTGGATGTGAATGCCACCGATGGACCGGGTGGAACCTACGGCTGTATTCTCAGTACTTCGGCTCCGCTCGATGAAATCCCCATTGGCGCCGGCAATGAGATCGCGCTTTTCTCTTACAGTTGCTCTTCAGCCGCTGCACCGGGCAGCGCCACCAGTCTGACCTTCTCGGATATTCTGGGAACACCCGATGTCCAGACCGTCATCAGTGTGGTTTCGGGCGGAACTTCCATCAGCCGTATTCCGACCAAAGTGGGGGGAAGCGTCACCGTTGCCACCCCTCCGGTCTCCGGATTGACCTGCGTACTGGCTGATCCCTGCCTTTGTGATTTCAGCCTCTCCTGGACCAATGGCATGACCTACGATTCCATCGAGATTCTGAATGGGACAGGAGCCGTGATTCAGACCCTTGCCGGAAATGCCACGACCGCTCTGGTTTCCATCAGTGGAACAACCACCGGTGGACCCGCCAGTGACGATCTTTCCGTTCGAGGAATCACCAACACGGTGGTCAGTGGTGTGACCTCCTGTACTGCCAACTGCCCTGTGGTCAACAATCCTTCTGCTCCCGCAAATCTGGGTTGTCAGGTCAATCAGTCGAATGGAGACACCTCTGTTTCCTGGACCAACACCTCCGCCTACTCCAGCATCGAAGTGAGACTGGATGGAACCCTCGTGGCAACTCTGGGTGGATCTGCCACCTCCACGACTGTCACCATTGGTGGCCCAGGCAGTTACACCATCAGTGTGGCCGGAACCAATGTGTGTGGATCCTTGTCCAATGCCGGTTCCTGCACCGCTGTGCGTGACAACTTCTTCATTCGCAACGACGTGAATCAGGATGGCACCGAAAACATTGCTGATCCGGTTCAGTTACTGGACTTCCTTTTCGGTGGTGGAACCATCGCATGTCTCGATGCGGGTGACGTCAATGATGACGGAAGCAACAACATCGCTGATGTGGTGTACAGCCTGAATGTGATCTTCGGCATCTCTGTCGGGGGAAGTGTTCCGGTGACCCCGGGACCGAATGGCGCTTGTGGAGGTGACCCCACTGCGGACAGCCTGAATTGCGCCAGCTTCAACGGTTGTTAGGGTTTTCTGCAACGTTTTAAGCATCGATAAAAAAACGCCTCGCAATCAATGATTGCGGGGCGTTTTTTCATGACTGAATGGGGCTTTGTGCAGTGAACCATGATTGGGTTTCCTTGAGCTGATCCACGTCGATGCCGGTACTGACGCCCATATCCTCAAAGAGTTGAACCAGTGCCTCAGTCGCGACATTGCCTGTTGCCCCGGGGGCAAAGGGGCAACCCCCGAGCCCACCTGCAGAAGCATCGAAGGAAGTGATTCCATATTCCCAGGCTTCTTTGGCACATTCGAGCGCACGACCGTGAGTATCGTGCAAATGAAGAGCCAGCATAGACAGGGGTAACTGATCACCCAAAAGTCTGAATAGGGGAGCGATCTGTTCCGGCCTGGCACTGCCAATGGTGTCGGAGATCACGATTTCAGTGGCACCGACTTTCTGCAGTTGCACCGCCATTTCGAGCACCTCTTCAGGATCCACTGTTCCGTCGTAGGGACACTCAAAGCAGCAACTGAGATAGGCACGCAGTGGCAACTGTCCCGACTCGGGAACCATTGCGTGAAATCTTTCGAGGGACTCCCCACGACTGCACGCGGTATTCTTTTGGCTGAACCCTTCGGTTGCCGAGGTGAAAAAAGCGAGGGCATCGGCCCCGGAATCGAGTGCCGATTGCAGTCCCCTGCGATTGGGAACCAGTGCCCACTTCCGGAAGGGGGAATCGGCCATGGATTGGAAGATCTGCTCACTGTTGGCCATCGCCGGTACCAGATCAGCTCTCACAAATGCACCGCATTCGATTTCCTGAATCCCTGCGAGGGCCAGTTTGCCGATCCATTCGAGACGGGTATCCACGGAGTAGTGGGCATTGAGGCTCTGTAGTCCATCGCGGGGACCCACTTCAACAATGCGGACCTCAGAAGATTCCTGCTTCACCATGATCAATCCTCTTCCAGAGCGATCAGAGTGTCACCGCGAGCAACCGCATCGCCCTGAGCGACTTCCACCTTGGCAATGATTCCTGCTTTGGGAGCTTTGACGGGGATTTCCATTTTCATCGCCTCGACGACGACAAGAGTTTGCCCCTCTGCGACCTCGTCACCCGGTTTGACCCGGACTTCAAGGACGGTTCCTGGCATCGGTGAAACAGTGGATCCATCGCTCACAGGTTGGCCTCCGGTGGATGCGCCAGGTTGTAATCCGCTCTGGAAGGTACCCTTCCAACTCCAGCGGGGTTTGCGTGGAGAGCCGGTCAAAACCAACTGATGGGTTTCACCTTCGATGGACAGGGTCAGGATGGGGGCATCCCATTCGAGAATCTTCCAATCCGGGGAGGAGTTCTTCATGGCCTCACCCCCTGTAACTGATCCCAGCAGGTTCCTCGCGGTCGCCTTTTGTTTCGTCCGGATCCAGCGGGAGAAAGTACTTTTTGTGCGCAAGCGGCGAGGATCGGAGTCCAATCACTCGGCACTTCCGGCATTTGCCAGTCACTCCAATCTCCTTCGATGGAGCGGGTGTAAAACTGGCAATCGGCAAATTCTCTGGAGAGGACGAGATCCCTGCCGAGAGGGATCGAGGTCACCAGCGGTGAGATGGAAGTTTGTTCAATGGCCTCAACCATCTTCCGGGTGGCGTCTTCACGATTGGGCCCGGTGACGATGATCTTGGCGATCATGGCATCATAATGGGGAGTCACTGTGGAGCCCGATTCGACTCCGGTATCGATGCGGATGCCTTCTCCCTGAGGCCACACGCAATCGAGAATCCGGCCAGTGCTCGGCATGAAGCCAGCGACAGGATCCTCGGCATTGACCCGAATCTCGATGGAATGGGCGTTAGGGGAGCGACCGTCAGTCCCGTCGGGAATCCCGGTCCCATTGGCCACCGACCATTGGAGTTTCACCATGTCGACGCCAAAGACTTCCTCAGTGACAGGGTGTTCAACCTGCAGGCGTGTATTCATTTCAAGGAAATAAAAGTGGTCGCCACTGGCATCCAGCAGAAATTCGACGGTCCCTGCTCCTCGATAATCGACAGATCGTGCCAGTGAACGGGCCGCTTCCTGCATCGCTTCACGAATCTCACCGCGAATATTCGCTGCAGGAGCTTCTTCCACCAGTTTTTGATGCCGTCGTTGGAGCGAGCATTCCCGGTCTCCGATAATGGCGACCTCGCCCATTCCATCTCCCAGCACCTGAACCTCGATATGACGGGCAGGTTCAACAAACTTCTCCAGGAAGACACGATCATCATTGAAGGATGAGAGGGCTTCCCTTCGGGCGGCGGGCAAAGCCTCTTTGAGTTCATCCGCATCACGGACGATGCGCATTCCTTTGCCTCCTCCACCGGAGACCGCTTTGACCAGTACCGGATAGCCGATCTCTTGTGCTTCCCGGTTCCAAGCGGCGCCCTCGTCTTCAGCGGAGAGATCCGGTTCCGGGGACCAAGCGGGAGTACAGGGCACTCCTGCCCTGGAGGCCAGAGACCTTGCTGTCACCTTGTCGCCGAGATCTCGTGCGTGTTCTGCGGTAGGACCGATGAAGATCCAACCTTCTGCTTCCACCGCTCGGGCGAACTCCGGATTTTCGGACAGAAATCCCCAGCCGGGGTGGATTGCTGTGGCCCCGAGGTGCCTTCCCGCCTCGATCAGCCGATCGAGGCGCAGATAGGATTCATTCGCGGGGGAAGCTCCCAGGTGAAAAGAGTGGGTCGCTTCACGGACGAAAGGGGCATCCCTGTCCGCTTCACTGAAGACGGCGATCGTTTCCAGCTGGAGTTCTGTGAAAGCGCGGATCAGTCGTGAAGCACACTCACCGCGATTGGCGATCAGGATCCTGTGATCGGAAGGGGAGTCACTCATCAGAGGAGTCCGCAGGCTGTTTCCAGGGAGGAGGGGTTCGATCCAAAAAGGCCCGGAGTCCTCCCTGGCCCTCCGCCGTTGCTCTTCGTTCGGCGATGCGGCGACTGGTCAGATCCGTGATTTCAGCATGGGGTGAAGACAGAACTTCACCGATCAGTTTTTTGGCTGCACGAATCGCTTCCGGACCGCCGGACTCCAATTCTGCGACCCAGGCGTCGACGACGCTGTCGAGATGCTCTGTTTCTGAGACCTCGTGAATCATGCCGATCCTTTGAGCAGTATCAGCATCGAATCGTTCGCCGGTCAAAAACCATCGACGTGCCTCGCTGGCACCGATCTTTTCCAAAGCATGGGGGGAGATCACCGCTGGAATGATTCCGAGCCGAACTTCACTGAAACTGAAGACGCACTCGGAGCTCGCAACAGTCATATCTCCCGCACAAACGAGACCTGCTCCTCCTCCCATCGCTGCACCATGGGCACGTACGATGACCGGGAAGGGAGCTTCAGCAATGGCGTTGAACATGCGGGCCATCTTTGCAGCGTCCTGGCGGTTCTGTTCCTCCGTCAACTCAATGGAATCTCGCATCCACTGAATGTCGGCCCCTGCGGAGAAGACCTTGCCTTCTCCCGAGAGGACGACCACATGCACTGTTGGATCCTCTGCGAGGCCTTCAAAGGCACGGGTGAGCTCTTCGATCATGACACTGTCAAAGGCATTGCGAACTTCCGGACGCTGGAGGCGAACGTTGACCCGTTGCTTTTGACGCTCGAGATGCAGTGTTTGAAAATTCCACTCCATGTTGACCTACATTCGGTAGATGCCGACTTTGCGCGGCTTGAGTGGTGCAACGGATGCGGCCTCGATACCGAGCCCCAGAACATCCCGTGTTTGTGCCGGTTCGATGATCCCGTCATCCCAGAGTCGGGCAGATGAGTACCAGGGGCTGCCTTCATGAGCATACTTCTCGAGGATCGGTGCGGTGATCGCTTCTTCCTCTTCGGCGCTCAGTGACTGTCCCTTGGCAGCGAGTTGATCTTTTTTGATTTGCAGGAGAACTTGTGCGGCCTGATCCCCACCCATGACAGAAATTCGGGAGTTGGGCCAAGTCCACATTTGTCTTGGCTGGAAGGCGCGTCCGCACATGCCATAGTTTCCAGCACCGTGAGAGCCCCCGATGATGACGGTGAATCGCGGTGAGGGAGAGTTGGCCACAGCGTGGACAAACTTGGCCCCGTCCTTGGCGATCCCACCCTGTTCATATTCCTTGCCGACCATGAAGCCGGTGATGTTCTGCAGAAAGACGATGGGAAAGCCCCGCATCGAACAGAGTTCGACAAAGTGGGCTCCCTTGAGAGAGGATTCGGAGAAGAGCACTCCATTGTTGGCAACGATACCGATCCGGTGACCGTGAATGCGAGCAAAGCCGCAGACGAGAGTGGTGCCATAGAGAGCCTTGAACTCGTCAAACTCACTACCATCGACGATACGGGCAATGATTTCACGAATATCAAAGGGCGTTCGGGGGTCAGCCGGTATCAGTGAGTTCAATTCTTCTGGATCAAAGGCTGGCGGGATTACTTCTTCGACATCGAAGCCGGGTCGATCCTGCTGGGGCAGGGTACGGAAGATGGATCGAGCCTGAGCCAATGCGTCTTCATCATTGGTTGCAAGGTGGTCGGTGACTCCACTGGTCCGGCAATGAACATCGCCGCCCCCGAGGTCTTCTGCGGAAACCTCTTCGCCAGTAGCGGCTTTGACCAGGGGTGGCCCCCCGAGGAAGATCGTTCCCTGCTTTTGTACGATGATGGACTCATCGCTCATGGCAGGCACATAGGCTCCCCCTGCGGTGCAAGATCCGAGAACGACAGAGATCTGCGGGATGCCCAGTGCCGACATGCGTGCCTGATTGTAAAAAATTCTTCCAAAGTGATCGCGATCCGGAAAAACTTCATCCTGAAGCGGCAGGAATGCTCCGCCGGAATCGACGAGGTAGACACAGGGGAGATGGTTTTCCTCGGCGATCTCCTGGGCACGCAGGTGTTTCTTGACTGTCATGGGGTGATAGCTACCACCCTTGACTGTCGCATCATTGGCAATGATGACTGCCAACCGATCTTCAACTTTGCCGATGCCGGTCACGATTCCTGCTGCCGGCAGCGGGGAATCGTAAACATCATGTGCACCGAATGCGCCAATCTCCAGGAAAGGTGAGCCCGGATCGATCAGGCGGTCAATTCGGTCACGGACAAAGAGCTTGCCGCGAGAGGTATGACGTTCGACTGCAGATTCAGATCCTCCGGAGCGAATTCGCTCGAGGTCGCTCCTGACCTGGTCGAGGAGGCTCTGCATCGCGGCTTTGCGCCCGCCGGATTCGGGATCTTCAGTGATGGGGGTACCGATTTTGATGGTCACGGGAGTTCCTTCCCAAGGCGAGGATAGGCAGGGGATGGAAGGTGGGCAAGGGTTCCCCTCTCTCCGGAAGGGAGATCGTGAACCTTGCCGGCGCTTCTGTTACCATCTCGTCTGAATGGAGCGGCGGGAATGCGTCCACAGTGCCCCAGTTGTGACAGTTTCAACGAGCCGGAGGCCCTGCACTGCAATCAGTGTGGCCAGCCGATGGAGGGGATTGGACAGCACTCGAAAAACGCTGCAGGTCGCTGGAGTTGGTTACCCTGGACACTTCCGTTGGGGGTGGCTGCCTGGTTGTGGCTTCCAGCACTGGTGGATGATGAGTCTGAAGCTCCACCCGTGATTCCACCCGCTGAGCCGAAGCTCAAGCAGGATCCTGCACGACCTCGCTTCCAATCCCCCGAGACGGACCCTGACCCGGCACTTCTGGAGTTCGACGAGCCTCAGGAGACCCTCGGAGTAAACACCGGAGGCCGTGCCCGTTGGGGCTGGTTACAAATGGAGGACCCCGCAGGGCTCTCATTGGGGGTCACCGCAGGGGCCATCTCCGCAGAAGGCTGGGTTGCACTCCCACGGAAAGATCTCCTCGGAGCAACCGAGATCGTCTTCCGGCAGGGAAGACCCGGTTCGGGTCTGATTCGTTCCGGCTTCTACCGGATCGGCGATCCGGTGGGATTGTGGAAGGTGGAGCCTGCAGACTCTGCGGCATCCCTTCCGCTTGCTGCCTACGATCCTGAAATGCAGACATGGGGGATCGAGCCCGATGGAACGACCCGTGAATGGCTGCCTCAATCCGGTTGGAAGGTGGTGGGGTCGTTCCTCCATATCCCTGAACCTGTCTCCACTGCTGAAGTTCTGGTTCAAGAGGGAGCCGTGGTCGGCTGGTTACTGCCTGACGAGAGATCGGGTGAATCCGCCGGGGGCTCGGGATTGGCCGGGGCGTGGCTCTGGAATGGTCCTCGCGGGGATGAGTTGTCGGAGATCGCCACACTGGCAGATTTCCAGCAATCGGAATTTGCGGGGGGAGTGGTGGAAGGTTATCGACAGATCTTTGACACCGATCTGGAAGATCTTCCGGCCCTGTCCCTTCTCGACATCGCCCGTATCCGTCCGCTTCGATTGACCGAAGAGGAGATACCGCTGATCTACGACCGGGATGCGCTGCTGGCCAATGTACGCGATCGGCTTTCCAATGGCCTTGGAACAGATCCTCTGAACTACTTTTGGGGGATCTCAACCGACTCCCTGCGTTGGCTACAGGATCCCCTGACGACTCGGGTCTGGATGGCCCTGGCCTTGGAATCAGGCGACATCGATAGCCTGAGAGTCGCGATCGATACGACCAGTAATCTGGTTTTTGAAAACGCTCAGCCACAAGCCTTGAAGGATCTGGAAGATCTTCTGGCGGAGTTGTGGATATCCGGGATCGAGGCCTACCGAAAAGCAGGGGATCAGGGGCTGGCGCATCAGTGGATCGAGCAGGGGCGAATTCGTTATCCGGGGAATGACACTCTGAGGCTCCTCGATGGGGAGAGGCTTCTCGACAGTGGTGAGCTGGCTGCGGCCGAGGTTGCGCTGGAACCACCGGTCCTGAAAGCGGATCTGATTCCATTCAGAGACAGTTTGCTGAAAAGATTGAAGGCCGAAAGATCCATCGAGGGTCGGATACTCGTTCGCTTTACACCCGGTTCTCCCGTGATCGAAGCGACTGCAAAAGTCGGAAATCTGCCGGTCGATTTTCTCGTCGATACCGGGGCGACCTCGACGACGATCCCACACTCTGTCATCCAGCAGTTGGGGATCACCCTCGACGGACGCACCCAGCAAAGACGTATTCGTACCGCCAGTGACGAGTTCATGGCGCCGGTCGTGGAGTTGCCAGCCATTAATCTGGACGGCGCAGTGGTCTCTGGAATCCAGGCAACGGTGCTGGATCTTCCTGGGCAGCCCGGCGTCGGCCTGTTGGGCCTCGACTTTCTTTCAAACTTCCGACTCGATATCGATATCGAGCGGGGTTGGCTTCTTCTCGAGCCACGGTAGTCACCGCTCTTCTGTGATCTGAAGTTGCACCCGATCACGCTTTCAATTTGTACACAAAAAAAGTGCCCCGGAGAGAAGAACTCTCCGGGGCACTTCGGCAAAGGATCAACTGTGGATCTTACAGAGCACAGTCGATGCTGGTGCCGGCGATCGGAGGCGCACCACCCTGGAAGAGGTAGTACAGGCCGTAGATCACGTCACCCAGGTCAGCGCTGCCATCGTTGTTGATGTCATTCACACGCTCACACGGAGTGGCCGGGCCACCCTGGTACTGGTAGGCAAGCAGGTAGAGGATGTCTTCCAGTGCGGAAGCGGATCCACCCGAAGCCAGGTTACCGTTCGAGTCACCCACACCGTAAATCGTCACGGTATCGAGAGTGATCGTGTCGGAACCGACCAGGTTGGTCACGGTGATCACCGGGGTCACGACGACGCCCAGAAGGTCGTCACCGAGGTTGGCCGGTGCAGAGATACCCACGGTGTAGGGGGAGTTGTTGGCCGCACCCACGGTGAAGGTCTCGGCCGGAAGGCCCGATCCCTGCAGCTCGATGGTGTAAGTGGCAGCAGCGTCTCCACCGTTGTCGGAGGCATCGTCAATCTGGATGTTGAGGAAGTTGGCGAAGGCGTCGCCGGTCACCGCTCCACCCGTAAGATCGAGGTAGGTTGCCGTGGCACTGGCGGTCGGAGCAACAGCCAGCGGAGCAGTCGTGGCACTGAAGGTACCGGTTCCTGCTTCACCTGCTCCCCAGCCACCAATACGGATCAGAACCGTGTCACCTGCGGAAACCGCAGTCTCGACAGTCGTCGTGAACCCGCCACAACCAGCAGAGTCACCACCACAGGCGATCTGGGTCAGAGCGGTGCAGTCACCCGAGTAAAGGGCGATGTCACTGTCGAAGTCGATGGTGTCACAGGTCGAAACGGTCAGGGTGCCGTCGATCGGCGCGGTGTAGGTCCACCAGCCGTCCTGCAGCATCTGTCCGAAGGAGCCCGGATCGCAGACGGTGTCATCGAAGGCGTCGGCACTGTCCGTGAACAGGGTCGTGTCGATGGCGTTGTCGCCTTCCATGGCCATGAGAGCGGTATCGCACTCGTCACCGGCAGCGGTGAAGTTGATGTTGAAGGTTCCCTCACCACCAGCGTCATTCTGCCAGGTACCGATACGAATGATGTAGGTCTCACCACCATTGACCGCAATCGGAGCCGTCGTTCCGGTGAAGCCACCGCAACCCGCGGTGTCACAGGATCCACCGATGGTTACAAGGGTAGAACAGTCACCGGAGTAAACGCCAACGTTGGAGTCGAAGTTGATCAGGTCACAGGTGTCCACCACGATCGTACCGTCAGCCGTAGCGGTGTAGGTGTACCAGACGTCCGAGGACAATCCGCCACCCGCTCCACCAGCACAGCCGCCAGAACCGTCATCGAAGTCCCAGGGCTCGGCGCTCTCGGTTGCCGAAGCGTTGGCAACGGCGTTGGAGCCGTCCACCGCCACGAAGGCATCAAGACACTCGTCGTTGCCCGGAGGCGTCAGACAGAGGTTGGTGGCACCCGGAGAATCGGCCAGAAGGGTGTGGTCAAAGGTGCCCACGGCCCAAGGACCGTTGGTGTCCGGGCAACGCTCAACGTGGCCGGGAACGAAGGTACCGTCGGGGCCAACGGTGTTGGCGCAGTATACCAGCTCTCCGCCACTGGTCTGGCCGGTGGCCGGATCGATGGCGTTCTCAAGCATGGCAATACAGTCGACGATTGAAGTCCACGGCTCAAGGTCGAGAACTCCGTCGTCATCGGCGTCGAGGTCGGTCTGCAGCGGTGCAGTCACGTCGTCGTAGTCGGTCACCAGCAGGTGAGTGACGTTGTCACTGTTCTCGAAACCGAGGGTGGCCGTCAAGTCGGCGGTACCCAGGGTGAAGGCGGATTCAGCGACGACGAAGTAACCGGATGCACCAATGCTGGAACCGGTCAGGTCGACGATCGACTCGACGACACCGGAAGCACCGGTACCGTCACCGATGGTGATCAGCCACATGCCATCGAGAGACTGGGGGAAACCAGCAAGCTCGACGAACTCGTCGTTGTCAGGACCCGGCTGGTCGATGCGAATCTCGTTCAGCACCGGCGGATCGGGAGTGACTTCGATGTTCAGGGTGGTGTCACCGGTTGCACCGTTCCAACCACCGACCTGAACGTAGTACGAGTCGCCCGCGGTCACCTCAAGGGTCACTTCGGACATGAAGGCAGCACCACCGGCCACATTGGCACAGTCGTCATCACTGGAGGCCAGGCAGGCATCGCCGGCTTGCGGGCAGGCGGCGCCGTCGTAGACGATCAGTACAGTGTCGTCGAGGGAACCCCCGGCTTCACAGGTATTGATCGAAGCAGTACCGGTCACCGTGGCGGTGTACAGGTACCACATGTCATTGGCCATGTTGGTGTCACAGTCGTTCGGACCGTCAGTAACAGAGACGGTGTTGTCGACAGGGTGTGAACCCTCGCCCACCGCAATGGCACTGGGGCCACAGGTATCACCCGGAGCCGGAGGCTGTCCCAGACCCTGATCATCAAGAATGACGTTCAGAAGCGGGAAGGTGGAGACGCCGAGGGCGCTCATGGGAGTCGGTGAACCAATTCCGCATGCGCCGGCGATGATGAAGGAAGGTCCAACCTCACCGTTACCACCCATGCGCATGACACTGCCAGTGCTCTGACCTTCCGGCATGAAGAATGCCGGGATCAGGACATCGTCAGCATACAGGGCGACCGGCTCAGCAAAGGTCACAGTCTGCACGCCGGCTGTACCGTCAGCGATGGTCAGCGGCTCAGTGTGAAGCAGTTCACGCGGGGTGAACGGATCTGTTGCGAGTGAGTCGCCCGGGGCGCGGTAAATGCGGATTTCGGCAGGCTGACTACCGGCTCCGCTGCCTTCTGTAGCAGCGGCGATTCCGAACTCGACACCGAGCACGCGAACACCGTTCGGGCAGTTCACGAGGGCGTTGTCGGTCGGGTAAATGCGCAAGTACTCGTTATCGGTGTGGAATCCACTGCCGTCTGCACAAGCCGCCACAGCCGTGGAGGCATCCGCAGGATCAACGCTGTTGGATCCGAAGTCAGGACAGGCCTGGCAAACGAAATCGTTGACGCAGTCCGGGTCGTCACAGTCGATCAGGGTGTCACCGTCGTCGTCCAGTCCGTCATCACAGATCGTCTCGGCGTTGCCGGCGGTCTCGGTGATGGACAGATCGGTCGTTCCCTGAGCTCCATTCCAGCCACCGACCTGAATGAGGTAGGTGTTACCGGAGACGACCGGGATCGTCACCGTGGAACTGAAGTTGGGGTCGGTGCAGCCGTCGTCGTCAGATGCGAGACAGGGGTCACCGGCGACGGGGCAAGCGGCACCGTCGTAGACGATCAACACAGTGTCATCGAGGGTTCCTGCAGAACCGCAGGTCTCGATGGTGGCGTCACCAGTCAATGTGGCGGTGTAGGAGTACCACATGTCGGCGGCCATGTTGGAGTCACAGTCACTTGGGCCGTCAGCGGCCTGAGCGGAGTTGTCCACAGGAGTCGAACCCGGAGCAACGGCGATCGCAGTGTCGCAGGTGTCTCCCGGGATCGTCACGCTGATGTTGAGGTCGGAAGTACCGAGAGCACCATTCCAGCCACCCACCTGAACGAGGTAAGTGGTACCGGCGGTCACCGGCATGGAGACGGTGGAGCTGAAGTTCGGGTCGGTGCAGCCGTCATCGTCAGACGCGAGGCAGGGGTCACCAGCGACGGGGCAAGCTGCGCCGTCGTAAACAATCAGCACGCTGTCATCGAGGGTTCCTGCGGTTCCGCAAGTCTCGATGGTGGCGTCACCGGAGATGGTGGCGGTGTAGGCGAACCACACGTCAGCCGCCATGTTGGTGTCACAGTCATTCGGTCCGTCCACTGCGGAGTTGGTGTTGTCGAAGGCAAAGGAACCTTCTCCAACGGCCACGGCAGTGGCGCACTCGTCACCGGCAGGAGCCTGGCACTGAGGCTCGGCTGCGCAATCGGGGTCGTCACAGTCAGCCAGACCATCCAGATCCTCGTCACCGGGGGTGGCGCAATCCTCAGGATTGCCGGCACCGGTCTCGGTGATGGTGAGGGCGGAAGAACCGGTTGCACCGTTCCAACCACCGACCTGAATGTAGAACTGGGCACCCGGGGTCACCGGAATGTCGACGGTCGACATGAAGGCGGATCCACCGGCGGTGTTCGCACAGCCATCGTCATTGGAAGCGAGTCCAAGATCACCGGCCACGGGGCAAGCTGCACCGTCGTAGACGATCAGCACGGTGTCGTCGAGGCTGCCACCCGCAAGGCAGGTGCCGATGTTGGCGCTGCCGTCAACGGTGGCGGTGTAGAGGAACCAGACGTCGGCGGCCATGTTGGTGTCGGCGTCGTTCGGTCCATCGACCAGGCTCAGGGTGTTATCGAAGGGGTGCACGCCGTCGCCGGTCACGGCGGTGGCAGTGGCGCACTCATCATTCGGCAAAGCAACGGAGATGTTCAGGTCGGAAGTACCGGTGGCACCGTTCCAACCACCCACCTGCACGTAGTAGGACTCACCGGCAGTCACCGGAATCGTCACCGTGGAGCTGAAGTTGGGGGTGGTGCAGCCGTCATCGTCGGAAGCCAGACAGGCGTCGCCGGCCTGCGGGCAGGCAGCGCTGTCGTAGACGATCAGGACACTGTCATCGAGGGTTCCTGCGGTTCCGCAGGTCTCGATGGTGGCGTCACCGCTAGCGGTGGCGGTGTAAAGGAACCACATGTCGGCGCCCATGTTGGAATCGCAGTCACTAGGACCATCCGACACGGAGACGCTGTTGTCAAAGGGAGTGGAGCCCTCACCGACGGCGATTGCATCGGCACAGGTGTCTCCAGGAACACTCGGAGCGGCACAAGCCGGATCGGCGGAGCAATCCGGGTCGTCACAGTCGACGAGGGTGTCGCCGTCGTCATCGAGGCCGTCGGTGCAGTTGGTCTCGGTTGCCGGAGCGGCACAGGCCGGATCGGCATCGCAGTCCGGGTCGTCACAGTCGACGAGGGTGTCGCCGTCATCATCGAGTCCGTCGGTGCAGTTCGTCTCGGTCGTCGGACCTGCGGGGGTCTCGGTGATGTTCAGATCGGAAGTACCGGTGGCACCATTCCATCCACCGACCTGCACGTAGTAGGAACTTCCTGCGGTCACGGGGATTGTCACCGTGGAGCTGAAGTTCGGGGTGGTGCAACCGTCGTCGTCAGAAGCGAGACAGGGGTCTCCTGCCACGGGGCAGGCGGCGCTGTCGTAAACGATCAGCACACTGTCATCGAGGGTTCCCGCGGTTCCGCAGGTCTCGATGGTGGCATCTCCAGTTTCAGTGGCGGTGTAAAGGAACCACATGTCGGCGCCCATGTTGCCGTCACAGTCACTCGGACCATCAACAGCAGAGGTGCTGTTGTCGAAGGCGGTGGAACCGGCACCAATGGAAATGGCCTCGGCACAGGTGTCACCCGTGGGAGGAGGTGGGGGACCCGTGACCGAGAGGTCGGAGTTACCCGTGGCACCATTCCAACCACCCACCTGAATGAGGTAGGTGTTTCCACCGACGACTGGAATCGTCACCGTGGAGCTGAAGTTGGGGGTGGTGCAGCCGTCGTCATCAGAGGCAAGGCATGCATCACCAGCGACAGGGCATGCAGCACCGTCGTAAACGATCAGCACTGTGTCATCGAGGGTCCCTGCAGATCCGCAGGTCTCGAAGGTGGCAGTACCGTCGTCAAGAGCGGTGTACGAAAACCACATATCGGCGGCCATGTTGCCGTCACAATCGGACGGTCCATCAGCCACGGACGCAGTGTTATCGAAGGGAGTAATCCCGTCGGTAACTACGGTCGCCTCAGCGCAGGTATCACCCTGGGCATGAACCGGACCGCCGATCCAGAGAAGTGCAGCGACTAAAGCTGCAAGCCAAGTACATCGAGAAGCGTTCATAAGGAAGCCTTTCTCCTTTTATCCAATGATCAGTTTTCCGCAGCGACAGAGAGCAACGGAAACCGACTCACACCTCACAAAAATTTCAGACAAAATTCAGAACACAACATTTTCAGGAATCTTTGCAAGAGCCACCCACACGAGATGGTGATCTGCAAAACGTATCCAGAAATCTAATTTTTTCTTAAGCCCATTCAGGAATCCGGGGATAAGGCCCAGAATCCAATCCCTCGATATTATTGGACTATCGAGAAGCATGCAACCTAGAGAATCTATGGCTCAATAAACGGTAAATTCTCCCATGCTGGACAGTTCTGACAGGTCTACAGGTCGGAAATATATGGGCAGGTTGTTTGGCAGTAACAACTTAGGGGCATTTTTGTAAAAGTGCGGATTCTGGATCCCGGCATGCTGCGGCGATACCAGTCCGGAGCAGAGATTCAGGGCTGAATGATCTGAATCCTTGAGCCGGCGGACACATCGCCATGATCCGAGGTTTTCCCATTGGGCCAATGAACACGGATGCTCCTCAATGCCGGTTCTCCTCCCAACCCAATGTGTAGAAGGGGAGAATTGGAGACACAGTAGGAGTAATGACGCGTTGCCTGACGGTGAATCTTGAGATCGCCAAGCTGCCCCTCGACCCGTGCACCCTCCGCCTTTTGGCCATTTTTCTGGATCAGTTCCAGCGAAACAGAGCTTCCAGAAGTTTGGCAATCATTGATGAGGAGTTTTGCGGGGCCATCGCAGTTGATAACCAGAACGTCAATATCTCCATCAAGATCCAGATCTCCAAAAGCGGCACCACGACCGGTGTAGGAGGTTTGCTGGTTCCAGCCGCCCTTGGGAAACACTTCTTTGAAACGATAGTCCTTCTGGCCGCGGAAGAGCTGATCCGGTTCTGCATAGGGATCGGATCCGTCAGTTCTGTTCTCGGTCCGGATGACGCCGCCATTGGCGATGTAGAGATCCAGAATACCGTCGTTGTCAAAATCAAAGTAACCCATTCCAAAGCCGGTGGCGTCGCGACTTGCCCGGGCGAGGCCTGTCGTAACCGTGGCATCGGTAAAGATCCCGTCGTCGTTGCGGTACCAGGTATTGGTTTCATTGCGGATGTGGGTCATGAAGAGGTCGAGGTCTCCATCGACGTCAACATCTGCGGCCTGTACTCCCATGCCCGCTTCCGAAACGCCCATCATGTTGACCGCACAACCCATGGCGACCGCTTCATCCGTAAAACGCAGATTTTCCTTTTGAATCCACAACTGATTCGGAGATCCATCATTGGCGACGTAGATATCGGTCGCACCATCAAGATTGAAGTCACCAAAGACCACTCCAAGTCCGTTGCCGTATACGGTACGCAATCCCGCTTCTTCGGAGATGTCCTTGAACTTGCCTCCACCCAGATTTTTGAAGAGACGATCAGGAGCAGGAGCATTGTAGTTATTGGGGGAGCAGTAATCGGAACCGAGCCCTGTTCCGCACTTCAGTTCTTTCTCGGTACTCCAAAGGATGTACTGGGTGACGTAAAGTTCGGGCAGACCATCACCATCGAGATCACAAAATCCTGCTGAAGCAGAAAATCCATCCCGAGTCAGATCCGGACTGTCCGGAGCAATAGAAAAGGTTCCGTCTCCATTATTCAGGTAAAGAACGTCCGGGCCTCGATTGCTGACGAAGAGATCCACATCGCCATCTCCATCGACGTCGGCACAACTGGCCCCCATCCCATATTCCTGATCTCCAACCCCTGCGGTTGCAGTGATATCAGTAAAGGTCAGGTTTCCATCGTTGCGAAAAAGTTGATTGCCGGGTGCAGTGCTGCGATCGCCGCCACAATCACCCCCCGCCTGGACACAATAGATATCGAGATCGCCATCGTTGTCGAAGTCAAAGAGAGCGCCGCCTCCGGTCACAGTTTCGGGGATCCAGTACCGACGTTCATCTCCCAGTGAGTGTTGAAATGAAAAACCTGAGGATTCGTTTAACGCTGTGAAAACCGGGGGGCCCTCAGGAGCAACCGGCAGTCCCGTTTGTGCAGGGGAGGAAGACGATTCCGTGGTGCAGCCACCAAGGAGGCCCATAGTCGCGGTCAGAAGCAGAAGAACAGGACAGGGGATACGGGTTGTCATCATGGCTGTTGACTCCTGGATTTGAAATTCTTGCGAAGCTTTTGATAGGCGTCCACGACACGCGGGTGTTCATTGGAATCCTTGAGCAGTTTCTTGATCAGTGCTTCAGATTCTTCGGGCCTGTTCATGCGCATCAATAGGAAGGCCTTGTTTACCTGAGTCGGAAGATACTCCGGTCTCAATTCAACGGCCTTGTTGAGATGTCCTTCTGCACGCTCGTTTTGTCGAAGGGCCATGGCCGCTTCACTGGCAGCCGCATGGCATTCAAAGTTGTCCGGTTGCAGGCGCAGGCTCTCTTCAAATGATGTCAGTGCTTCCGCATAACTGCCGGTTCGTACCAGACCCATTCCCAGCAATCGATGACTCACCGAATTTTCGGGAGCGATTTTGACGGCCTTCCTTGCGGGTTCAATCGATCGCTCGGGGCGATTCATTTCCAGGTGAAGAACGGCAAGATTGATGTAGGTGGGGAAGTAGTCGGGGTCTGATTTACGAGCCAACTGCAGTTTCTCGAGTGCTTCCTCGTAGCGTTTCAGTTTTTGTAACGCAATTGCCAGAGTATTGAGTGCGTCTCTGTTCCCGGGTTCCAGTGAAAGTACTCTCAACATCAACTGTAGTGCGCGTTGATGTTGTCCGACTTGAATCAGGTCTGAGGCGAGGTTGATCTGTTTCTGGGGAGTGGCGAAGTAACCGGACAGTTTTCGCATGCCTTCATCCGGAAACTGAAGGGGACGTGCTCCTTTGCCCATCTCCAACTCGACGGCGGCCTGATCCCGTTTTCCCAATGCCTGAAGTGCGAGCCCCTTTGCCTGTCTGACTGCAGGCTGTCCCGGAGCCTTGATCATCGCCTGCTCAGCATGAAAAAGCGCACGCTCAGCATTCCCCTGGAGTAACTCCAGTCGGGAGAGTGCAAGATGGGTTGCCGGCTCGCCGGTTTGAAGCTGCAGGCTTCGGTCGAGGAGTTCGCGTGCCCCGGAGAAATCACCATCCTCAAGCCTCAGCGATCCGAGCGCATAGTTGAAGGGGGCGTCTGCGGGGAAGCGTGGAAGCAACACTTCCATCCGATCCCGTTCTCCGGAAGAACTTCCATGTGCCAGTCGGCACCGATGCAAATGAACCTGCCAGAGTGAGTTACCCGGGTCGATATCACAGGCATTCTGGAAACTGCGAATCGCCGGTTCCCAGATTTCGTTGGCTTCGTACATCAATCCCAGAGTGCCATGCAAATCCGCTTCTCCCGGCGAAGATTCGATGGCCTGTATTTGGGGCTTGATCAATTCGCTGACGAGAATGTGAATCTTGCTGACCGGTTTGGCAGGCGGGCGGGTCTGGGGGGGCTCACAACCTGAGAGCAGCAGCGTGATGACCACAAGAATCGCGATGCTCCACTTTGCCTGGAAAGAACAGTGGGCCTTCGAATGGTAGAGCTGAACTTCAGGTGACAATTTGAGAACCGCCATTCCGCTGGGGTGTTCCGTTAGAATATAACGGATCCGGCGATTCAGTTCTTCACTTCTTTAATCATCTTGTCAGGGTAAATCGCATGCAGAGTTGACGACGGGGGCGGGGGCTTCTCCGCCAACGAAGATAAAACTCAACCCGTAGATCGCATCGGCAATATCGATATTGGTGTCAGCATTCAGGTCTGCAGCACGTGGGCAATTGAGGGTGCTGTTTCCAGAGAAAAGGTATCCCAGAATCGTAATGACATCGGCGACGTTCAGGGATCCATCCATGTTTGCATCACCGATGGGAACCAGCTGGATCGGTTCGCCAGAGAGAGTGTTGCTTCCGCTGGAGTTTTCAATCGTCAGTGTCGGAGTCCAGGGCCCCGGAGAATTGGGGCTGACCCCGATCTCATAGCGATGCATGTAGGCCTGACCGGGTATCAATCCGGTTTGAATCGACCCATCTCCCCAATCGATCTGCAAGGTTGCGAAAGGATCGTTGCCCGGATCGGAATCGTCGATCAGGGTCACTTCCGCGAATTCTACCTGTACTTGGCCATTGGAGATCTGCTCCATACTGGCTGTGGGGGGGATGATGGTTGAGGTGGGTACACACTCGATATTGAGATTGGTT
Organism: bacterium; assembly: GCA_029976805.1. Classification (GTDB taxonomy): domain Bacteria; phylum Planctomycetota; class UBA8108; order UBA1146; family UBA1146; genus UBA12191. The sequence goes on along the minus strand of JAPOLY010000034.1, from coordinate 568 downwards.
GTCGCAGAGTCATTGGTTCGTTTACCGACTCTTACATGAACCAGAGTTCCTCCGCTGACAGCCACAGAGACTTGTGCATCGCCTGTGGAGCAGCCAATCGCCCCATCTTCTGCACAGGCAATGGGTGGAGTCGTTTCAATGCTGTCGCAGGAACCGGTATAGATTTCCAGAAGTGGATCCTCACCGTTTGCAGAGCAGGTACTGATTTCCAGAGTGCAATCGGCAACAGGATGAAGTGTGAGCCAGGCATCTCCGAGGAGTGGGCCATTGGCTGCACAGGTTGGGTTCGAACTGATTCCCGGTGCGAGGGAGTAATCGGTGAGATCGAGGAAGGTATTTCCCGGACCGATGGCAATCGGGTCGCAGGGCAGGTCGCCGGAAATCTCCTGGGAGAGAGTCAGGGTGGAAACGCCCTGCTCACCTGATTCCCAGCCTCCGACACGGATCAGGTATTGATCTCCTGCATGGACCGGAAAATCGGAGATTCTCGAGAAGTACTGCTGACAGACCCCACCCAGTCCATTGGCCGATCCCGGGGCGTCACCGTTGCAGGCCAACTGGATGGGTG
>JAPOLY010000162.1 GCA_029976805.1 bacterium | reverse complement strand
GCGGAGAAAGGCAGGGTAATGCTGATTGCTGTCGGTGAAAGAAGTGCCGGGTCATTCCCCAAGCCCATGGAGAATCCCTGGGTGTCATTCGGGAACGGAGCACCGAGCGAGCTGTTGTCGACTTCAGCAATACTTGCAGTAGCCGTAAAGTTGCCACTGCCACTGTCGCCATTGTAGGAAACAGTCTGATCGGCAGTAGCGTAGGTGAACTCAGGATCGGGAACCCCGACCACGTCGACAGCACCGGAGTTCTGCGTCGGAGCAAGAGATGCTCCATTGACCACGATGACGGTCTCCACTGCAGGAGAGCCAAGGGTGTTACAGAAATCGATCGTCGTCGATCCTTCAGCCACACCATCGTAGTCAATGGTGAGCATTTCAAAAGCAGACACATCGCCCACAGTTGCACAGCCCGTGAAGCAGATCACGACTCCCTGAGTTGCTCCTTCGGCAAAAACACCGATCTGATTAAAATCAGGAGCAGAACCGTTTTTGGAAGTTTCGGTATCGGCACCACTGTTCGCGGCTGTGGTGACAAGGAAAGCGGTGTCATTGCAAATACCCAAAGACCAACCGGCAATCACATTGCCCGTGTTGTCCATGGTCAAAGCAAGAGTTCCACTTCCACCTTCAGGAATCGTTCCACTTCCAGCATTGAAACTGGTGTCCTGTGCATTGACATTCCCCGAAAAAACGAAAGCCAGCACAAGAGCACACCAAATTGAATTCTTCATCCTCTTCACCTCCTCCATCCCTATGTAAAAAAATCGGTGCGATGAATAAAGTCACCGCACCGATATTACTCGAACGTCAGAGGTCAAAATAGAGAGAAAGGTCTCTGCACCCCTCCTCAGCCAGTATTTTCGCAACTACTGTCCTAGAGGGCTCCTGCGTCGATCCAAGACCCAATAAGCTCGATCGTTGCTTCGTCCATGCACGAGTTTGAGTTTTCGCAGAATCGCGGCATTCTTCTACCGCAACCATCCGGCGATCCATCCCCGTCGGTATCCGGACAACAACCCATGTCCAGAACGTCAGGGTCGAGATGAGACCCCTGAATCTTTCGGTACAACCAGCTTCCGTTACGGTCGCCGGGGTTCACGAGATTCATGGTATCGCATTGTCCTGCGGGCATGCCGACGATGTTGTCGTAGGCATCTTCCGTCAACTGCAACCCGAAGGATGGACCATTCCCCTGAGCCCCACCTGGTGCATGGCAGGGCATGCAGGAGGCGGTCAAAATCGGCTGAATGTCCGCAACAAAGGTTGCCGGAGCAGAGCCACCGCCGTCTGCGCAGCCTGAAGAAACACAGTCTTCAGGAGTCTGATCCACCACCTGGCCACAATCCGGGAAGGGAGCAGAGGGCATCATTCCATTCATGAAGCGGTACATGAAGATGAAGGAAGCATCGGCAATATCAGCCACTCCATCTGCATTGGCATCACTTGCCAGAGAACAATTGCTCTCAGGGCCATTCAGGAACAGCTCGTAGATAATCCAAATACCATCCGCGATGTTGACTTTGGCATCCGCATTTGCATCTCCACGAATAAAATCGATGGTCACAACCGGGTTCAGGGTGATCGCACCATCTTCAAAAGCCGCATTCAGGGAAGCGCCATTCACTACCATGACATTGGCAACGGGTGGGGAACCCAGGTCATCACTCCAGCTCAGGGTT
>JAPOLY010000025.1 GCA_029976805.1 bacterium | reverse complement strand
GTCTCGGGGATCTGACGATTCCAGATCACCACATCATAATCTCTGGAGAGAGACTCCGGATCGACATCATCAAAGGGGAGCCACTCTGATTGAACATTGTCGACCACCGAAAGGGCGTTTTTGAGAATGAGGTTTTCCTCACCGACCAACAAGACCCTGAGGGGACGACTCTTTTTGAGACTGAGCCATGCTCGATCATCTGAAGAAAGGGCGTCCCCTTCCCGTGCCTTCCAGTGGGCTTCCAGATTCCGGAGATCACCTGATCGAACACTGAATGACTGCAACCACCGCTCCCCGCTCTCCAGAGTCCGGGCTGTTGCCTCTTCCAGCAGTTCTCCATCACCGATCAGTTCGAGCGTGCCTGAAAGGGATTCATCTCCGGTGTTTCGCAATTCGAGAAGGACCTTGAGATCCCCGCTTTCAGAAAACTCTCTTCGGGCAGCGAAAGCGGTGATTCCCACATTGGACGAAGATTCCCCGACAATCTCATGAATCACCGGTACTTCGATGGCGTCCCCGTTCCAATCTGGAACAGCCCCGTCTGTGATCACGATGATGCGGGCATCGGCCTGGTTGGAAAGAAGCTCAGGTCCGGTGTCTTCAGCTCCCTCAGGAATGGAAGGGATCACTTCATCCTGACGCACAAAAGAAAGGCCCAACTCGAGAGCTTCGACAAATCCGGTTTGACCCACTCCTGCGGACATGCGATCGGCGGCACGCTCAAGCAGGGACAAATCAGTCGTGACCGGAGTCAATGCTTCTGCTGAGGCACCAAAAGAGATCAGCACTCCCCGCTCCCCGGCAATTTCATTCAATTTTTGATCCAGCATTTCGCGGGCATGCTCAAATCTCGTTCGGCCATCCTCTTCGACAGAATTCATGCTGGCGGAACGATCCATCAGGAGGACATTCAATCTCGAACTGTCCGCCAAAGATCCGGATTCCGGTCTCAACAGTGCGAAAATCAGGAAAATCAAAACCAGTAACTGACAGAGCATCAATAGGTTTCGAATCAACCTCTGGAAGGGTGATCGTACCCGTTCATCTTCCAGAGCCTTTTGCCAAAGCAAGGTGCTCCCCACCGTCATCGGCCGACGGCGGATCTTGAGGAACCACAACAGTAACAACAACGGGATCAATGCTGCCCAGATCCAGAATTGGGGTGCACCGATCATCATGTCAGCCACCGCTTCTGACGCATCCATTCAAGGATGACCTGATCGAAGGGAATCGAGGTACTTACTTCCAGCGGCTGAATCCGAAATCGCTGGCAATGATTTCTGAGATCGGCACGAAACTCTTCTACCGCTCTTCGGTAAGCCTCAACGACTGAACGAGTGAGGGTGACATCGACATACTCAGAAGTCTCGGTATCAAGCAACCGCAAGTCGCCTTGCAAGTCGGGCTCTACCTCATTGCCAGCGAGCAGATGAACCAGCCAACTCTCACCCCGGCTTCCCGGTACCTGCCGAAGGGCGTCTTCCAGTCCTTTCGGATCCATCAAATCTGAAATCAGGATCTGGATCGAACCTGGAGGACAGGAGGCAGCATGGGCTCTCAAAGACCTGCCCAGGGCTGTCCCTTTTCCCGGTGCCAGATTTTCAAGGGTATCGATCAATCGCAGAATAGAGCGAGAACCTCGCAAGGCCGGAAAGAAGGGGCGCATTTTTTCATCGAAGACGCGCAAGTGAACTCGATCACCCGCGGAAAGAGCGATCGCTCCCAATGCCGCCGCGATTTGACGACAGTGCCTCCACTTGTCCGGCTCTCCCTCGATCATTGAGGCAGAGGCATCGAGAAGCAGGAAGACGTTGCGCTCTTCTTCTTCCTCAAAAAGTTTGATGAACAACTTTTCCAGACGTCCAAAGATATTCCAGTCGAGATGACGAAGGTCATCACCCGGAGTGTAGTCCTTGTGATCCGCAAACTCGGTGGAAAGTCCCCTGCGGCGGGATCTCTTTTCCCCACGCAATCTTCCCTGGGTGATCGATCGGGAGAAAAGCACCAGCTTGGCGCAGCGGGCGAGAAATTCCTCGTCCAGCAACGGGGCCTCCCGGGCCCCCACCTCACTCATGCGTCATTTGCTCCGGACTCCACCATTTCTGAAGTCTTTTCGATCACTTCACGGACGATCTCATCGACCGGGATCCCTTCCGCCTCGCCTTCGAAGCCGAGTAGAACCCTGTGTCGCAGGGCAGCCGGTGCCGTCTGACGGATATCGTCAAAGCTGACATGAAGTCGCCTGTCGAGAGCCGCGCGTACCTTTGCTCCCAACAGTAGCGATTGAACACCACGGGGGCTGGCTCCATACCTCACCCAGCGCTGAACCTGCTCGGTGGCAAATTCCGAATCCGGATGGGTAGAGAGCAACATGCGTACAGCAAAATCCTGAACGTGGGGAGCAGCCTCGACTGCACGCACACTCTCCCGGTGTTGAAGGATCTTTTCGCCATTCAGAACAGGCTCCACTTTGGCTTCATGTTTTCCTGTGGTCCGGGTCAGGACCTCATTGAGTTCATCCCTTTTTGGGAAGGGAACATGAACCTTGAAAAGAAAACGGTCCAACTGCGCTTCCGGAAGAGGATAGGTACCATCCATTTCCAATGGGTTTTGCGTCGCCAGGACAATAAATGGCTGATCAAGAGAATGGGTGTCACCGCCGGCAGTCACTTCCCCCTCCTGCATCGCTTCCAGCAATGCAGACTGGGTTTTCGGAGTCGCCCGGTTGATCTCATCCGCCAGAACAATCTGGGCAAAGATGGGACCACGCTGAAACTCGAATCTTTTGCGCCCGTTCTCATCTTCCGTAACGATTCGGGTTCCGGTGATATCTGCAGGCATCAAATCCGGGGTGAACTGAATCCGCGAGTAGTCGAGGGCGAGAGAGCCACTCAACGTTCTCACCAGAAGGGTTTTCCCCAAACCGGGAACTCCTTCGAGAAGACAGTGCCCCCCTGCAAAGAGAGCAATCAGCACCGATTCGACGACCTCATCCTGGCCGACGAGGATTTTACCGACCTCATCACGGACCTTCTGAAAATCAGTTTTCAACTGATCGAGAGCTTCTTCTGCTGTGGCCATCGAATTCTCCTTCATGCGGATAGATCAGCATCTCCGATCACACCGCCGAGGGCAAGGAACAGGCGAAAGTTGGCGATTCCCGGGAATTTTGCTCGTGGGCTCTCCTGCAGTTTGCCCTTCGTGATACACTGCCTGCTCGTGTCCCATTTCGTTGAAGAGGTATGTCATGATGTTGAAGCATTTGCTGGTGGCTTTGGGTGCCCTTCTGGTCCTGTCCGGCTGTGGCGGTACACCGGTCAAAAAATCTGCTGAAATCCGATCGGATGCTCCCAATAAAGTCGCCCCCACAAGCATCGAAGATGCTCCCATGGTGGAGCCCCCGACTGTCGCCGATGGCATCGTTCCGGCGGTAACCGACGGGTCTTCCACTTCAGAACCGATGCCTGTCTCTGCCCAAACCGATATGGAGACACCTGCCCCATCTTCCAGTCCTGAGCCTCTCTCTGAGAAGGACTCGATGACCTCGGTCACTGTCGATGCCGACCTGGTCGAAAAACTGGTCCTCATGAATGGCTCGGGTCCCCTGGAGATCTGCCGCGATCCTGAAGCGACCACCATCTCATTCTCTGCAGATGTCGTCAGCCGAGCTGTCGGACTGGACAGGGCCAGGGCTCTCGCTGCCGGGGTTCGTATTGCTCTCGACAATACCGCTCCCGGCCGCTACCGGGCCCGGATCATCGAACCGGATCTGGCTGAACGGGAAGAATGCCTCATCGAGATGAAGGTGACCCTTCCTGCTGACGAATCCATCGATTTTGATCTCGACATTCAGGACAGCGAAGGAGCCATCGTGGTCGATGGATTCCGCGGCAACTTGTCCATCACCAGCCTTGAGGGCCCCATCGAGATCTACCAGGCGGCCGGCAACGTGGATATCAGTGGTGGCTCCGGTCCCTGCGAAATCGTGGGTGTCACCGGCTCTCTGAAGATTCGTGATGGTGCAGAGGCGTGCCGAGTTAGTGAGATCAGTGGCTCTGTGGAAATCTGGGGAAGAGAAGGGGCTCTTGAAGCCCGTTACATCACCGGCGATGTCTTGCTGATCGATGGCCGCGATGGTGCTGTTGTCCAGAGTGTAGAGGGCGACGTCACCCTATATGGCATCGAACCTGCTCGCTGTAACATCGAAGGCGTTTCCGGTTCTGTCATCTACAAGACCGGTGCACCCTAGAGCAGCTCATGTTTGTCGGCCGGGGCCGCAAGAGCCTCCCCCTCGGTTACGAGATGAATGCACACCCCGCGAGCAGTGTCGAAGACTTGCACGCGGCGTTGAGGGACTATGTCATCCCTGTTCGTAACAGTATTGCCCCCGGGAAACCGTTTGCGCTGGCTCCCCACATCGGATCGAAACTCGCAGCCGAACTCTGTCGTCATGGGGTCGCCGAGCAGGTCGGAGCATGGTTGCGCAACCATGATTTTCACATCTACACCGTCAATGCTTTCCCTCTTCAAGACTTCCATGCCCGTCGGGTCAAGGAAGCGGTTTACGTACCGTCATGGGCCGTTGCCACACGAGCAAAAATCACCAACCGGATTGCGGACGCTCTGGTGAGACTGGGTCCGACCTCCCGACTGTTGACCATCTCCACATTGGGGGGTGGCTACCGTGCCGCAGGCCACAGAAACAACACGTTGAAAAAGATGGCGACCAACTACATGAAGGTGGTCGCTCATTTGGCACGGATAGAATTTGATACGGGCTACCGCATTCTTCTCAATGCCGAGCCGGAACCGGATACCACTTTTGAGTGTGCAGAAGACGTCATCTTCTTCTGGAAGAACCACTTGGCCCCACTTCTGCCTGCACTGGCCGCAGAGCTGGGATGCTCCAAACGCAAGGCAGAAAAACTGTTGCGCCGTCACTGGACCGTCAATCTCGATGCCTGTCATTCAGCAGTACTTTTCCGCTCCCCCCTCGACGACTGGAAACTCCTCGACAAAGAGGGCATCCACGTCGGTAAGGTTCACATCACCAGTGCCCCTGCACTCAAGTATCCCGAACGTAATGAGGAGGCCATGGCCGAATTGCTCGGGCATGTCGAGCCGCGCTACCTTCACCAGACTGCATTGCAAATGAAAGACGGCTCCATAGAACGGCTTGAGGATCTGCCAAAACTGCGTCGCCGTGATCTTTCAGAGATCCGCGAAATCCGTACCCACTTCCATGTGCCTCTTTCGAAAGCGCGTCACGGCAAACTGGCAACCACTCGCAAGGATGCACAGGCCCTCCTCGAAGAGGGACTGCGTCGGCAGCGCTCCAAAAAGGGTCCCCACATCGCCGTCGAGACCTACACCTGGCCGGTCCTGACCAAAGGCCTGCGGAAAAAGGAACGCCAGCAAAAACTGATCGACGGCATCGCCGCCGAACTGCGCTGGGCCAGAAAGACCACCGAGGCCTGAACCTTTGAAAGGGCTAGTTCACCCCTCGGGTGACTCGCGTCGGCCCGTCAAGGATTCCGAAATCTTTCGCTGTAACATTGGTGAAGTTCGGGTTACCCGCCACTGCTGCAAAAACTTCACCCGCCTGATACGCCTCAAAAGCAGCTTTGTCTTCGAAGGTATAAACTCCCCCATAGGTGTTGCTGTCAGGGTCGGAGAGCCAGACCTTGGCAATCAGACCAGGAATTGCTGCAAAGGTGCCAGCCAGTTCATCGCAAGCTTCACTGTACTGATCATGATTGATCCCCTCGAGATTGAAATTGACTACAAGAACGTGCATCCCATCCTCCTTCTTCGCTGATTTGGTCTGTGCTTTGTCGAAACTGAAGCCACTTCAGCTTCCACTGCGTATGTTAAAGCAACTTCTCCAGCATCATGACCCCCTTGCCACGACCGATGAATTGTCCGACTTCACGGAAGCCGAAGGCGAAGTGAAAAGCCAAGCTGGTTTCATTACGGGGATGAAGATTGACCTCGCAGACGATTCTCTTCAGACCCCGATGCCGCGCCCACGCCTCCAGAGTCAGGTACAGTGCTTCTCCAACTCCCTGACGACGGGAGCGCTCATCGATGGCGATCCGATCCACGTAAGCAAAACGGTCAAAGCCCCTTTGAAACCACTGGAAGTTGGGACTGTCATAATTGGCCTCGCGTCGCATCACTACCAACAGACCTGCAGGATCATCGCCACACTTCATGGGGTCATCGATGGTCCAGATACGCTGGGCTTTTTGAAGCAACGCTGCAAAGACCGGCGGTTCAAGAGATCCAACCTCGGGAGCATTGGCTTCATTCAATCGATGCAGTGCCATCATCCTGTCAACAGACAACGGCTCCCCCGGTTGCCCCTCACGTCCTGCGACAGCAGTAATCGTATTCTCACTCCAGGGTAAGGCTTCGGGGTCAGACAAGGCTCTGGCCATCCCCTCGAATCCGCGACGCCAGTCCTTGCGCAGGGTCCGCCGGTCCGATTCCAACTCGAGACCCGCAATGATCCAGCGCAGTCGGTCGGTCCGTGAAATCTTCTCGCCATAGTGAGAGGTCACGGCGAGCAAATCTTCCAGCCGTTCGTGGGCGGAAACAAAACCCTGATACTCGAGGCAGTGGGGATCGATACGGGGACTCCACCCCTCTTGCATTTTCTGCAGAGACCAACGCTCCGGAACTGCGCCCCTTATGCGGACTCCTTGTCGGTGAAGATGGCGAACTTCATGGAGTACCGACTCCATAGCACCATCGGATTCTGAATCCCTGAGCCATTCCCTGAGGGACTTCCCCTCCGGCTCGGGTTCCAACAAATGATGACGCCAGCCGAGAGCACTTCTGGAACGGCGATAAAGCAATGCCGGAGGAGGCCGGTGCAACAACAATTGCTCGACCAGATTACCGTGCCACGATCTCATCAGACTGTTTACTGAGAGGGATTCCTCTGTCTGGGATCGCCAACGCAAACGGTCAGGGAACTTTCTGCGCTGGCTATGGGGAAAACGGGTCCAGGTGTGGCCGTTGCCACTGGAATGGGAACGGCGTATCGAAACACCTCTGCGCAAACGCTTCAGGCGCCTTCGACGTTCTTTCCGTTCGACGATTCTCTCGATGTATTTGCGCTTTTGTGGACAGACCGCCTGACGGGCGACTCCACCGACCCATGTCACCGGTCCTCGACCCCAGCGGGCATCGATGCCCCACTGACGTGCCGCCGCAGCCCAGCCCTCAAGCATCTGCTCGACGTCACTTCCTGATCTCACTCCACCCAGAGCCTGCGCGACCTGAATCAGCATTCTCTCCTGAGCTGCCGGCAACAACGACAATCGCAGTCGTGCATCATGAAGATCAACCACCCACAGTTGAGTTGAGGCCGCGTCGGATCCTCGAGCAAGAATATTGCCGGTGTGCAAATCACGGGCCTCCAATCCCGCTTTTGCGAGTCGGGCCACCAGTTCACCCAGTTTGTGCAGGACGACAGCCCGCTCAGCTCCATCAAACCGCTGCAGATATTGCGGAAAGGACTCCGTATCGAGGAGGTACTCGGTGAAAACACCATCCCCCGAGGGTGAGGTAAACCAACCCACCGGCCGGGGAACGGGAATCTCGCGCTCCTCAGCGCTTTTTAAAAAGTGCCACTCCAGTCGTGCCCTGCCCCACCCCAGCCTGCGCCTCAACCGGGCAGAGAGGTCCGTTTCCCGGTGAATCTTGGCGATCAGGGTCGGCCGCGAAGGAGACGGAGGAATCCACCACACCTCGCGTTCCCGACTTTTTTGTAAAAGGGAAGCACCCGGATCATCGGCGATCGCATCCGCATCCATCCGAAGATCCACTAACCATTCACGTCTTCGGGGCACTGCTTCCTGCAACCCGTATGCAGGGGATCCCAGATGGGGAAACCACTCTGCAGCGGAAGCTGTGGAAGAGAGGTGGTCATCGGATGGCACGGATTGCTGCAAGATCCCCCCTCAAGATTCCAACCCTGTTGCTGGCAAACATTCGGCGACAGGATCGTAACGCCTTCTGACAGGGGATTCGACGCATAGAGAACAGAAGATCCTCTCCCCTCCGGTGGTGCTTCTGATCCCTGCTTGCTATCCTCCTGATTGCAATCAGACGATTTTTTCGTATTTCTCCCTGCCCCCGGAACCGGAGCGACCTTCTCATGGCCAAACAGTCCTTTGAAAGCAGCCATCAGCATCTTTCCCAGGGAGAGGTGGCCAGGGACAGAGCCGTGGTATTGAAGGTCATTGGACCGGGAGACCCATCCGAGTCGGTGGGAGATGTTGACCCCATCGCGGAAATCACCGCCCTCGCAGATACCGCCGGGGTAGATATTGTCGACTCCGTTCTGCAAAAACGCCCCAAACCCCATACGGCAACGTACGTCGGCAAGGGAAAACTGGAGGAGCTGGCTCACGTGGCCAAGGAACATGAAGCCCACCTGATTCTCATCGATGACCCGATTTCCCCAGCCCAGGGTCGAAACATCGAAGAGGTCACCGAGCTGCGTGTGGTCGACCGGTCTGAATTGATCATGGACATCTTTGCTCGCAATGCCCGCACCCATCAGGCGCAGATCCAGATCGAGTTGGCACAGCTGAAGTATTTTCAGTCACGACTGACTCGCATGTGGACTCACCTTTCGCGGATGGAAGGTGGAGCGGTGGGCACCCGGGGACCCGGTGAGACCCAGTTGGAAACTGACCGTCGAATCATCCGCAAAAAGATCTCCATCCTCAACAAAAGACTTGCTGAAATTGAGAAGCAGGCCAACACCCAAAACAAATCACGAGAAGGATCTTTCCGCATCGCTTTGGTTGGCTATACCAACGCCGGAAAATCCACATTGATGAAGCGACTGACCGGAGCAGAGATCCTTGTTGAGGATCGTCTCTTCTCCACTCTCGACACGAGTACTCGCAAGTGGGAGTTAGAACTGCCGTTCGACGTGCTCCTCAGTGACACCGTAGGCTTTATTCGCAAACTGCCCCATGATCTGGTCGCCTCTTTCCATGCCACCCTGATGGAGGCCCGGGAAGCAGACATTCTTCTTCATGTCATCGATGCGTCGTCCCCCACCGTGGACTTTGATATGGAATCGGTGGACAGGACCCTGAACAAAATTGGTTGTGGCGATCATCAATGTTGGTTGGTCTTCAACAAACTCGATCGGATTCCTGAAGAACGAAAAATCGACCTTCAACACCTTCTTGCAGAACATGAAAACTCCTTTGCCATCAGTGCGGGAACCGGAGCTGGAGTAGAGCTTTTGGTTGAGAAGATTGTTGAACTCGGTCAGCAACGTCAGGAGTCGGGCTCCTACCTGATTCCCCATGCAAGGGCAGACCTGATCGCAAAATTGAGACAGTCCTCACGTATCGACGAGGAAAGATTTGTGGACGAGGGCATCGAAATTAATGTTCTCTTTCAGCCAGGCATGAAACAGCGCTGGGAAAATGTCTTAACGCAAGCAGGGATTCCTTTCGACGGTATATAAGCGTTCTGATCAAAACTGATCACAACCGTTCACAACCGTTCACAACCGTTCACCCTTTTTCTCCCCACCATACAAAATGTTTCGATCCAGATAGATTTTGTGATCCGTTTGTCTAAGCAGATGTTTTTGTCCTACCGGATTTGGCCGTTAGGTAACTCTGCATGAGGCAATGTGGTGCTTTCGAAAGGAATCTGAAAGCCATGGAAAATCAAATCGCCATGCTCAATCCAACGGATTACGTGGGTGTGTCATTTTGGATCATCTCTGCAGCAATGGTTGCAGCAACATTCTTCTTCTTTGTGGAAAGGGACCGTGCAGTCGGGAAGTGGAAAACCTCCCTCACCGTTGCCGCAATGGTCACCGGAATCGCTGCGATTCACTATTTCTACATGAGAGAGGTTTGGGCAGCGACTGGAGAAAGCCCACTTGTTTTCCGTTACGTAGACTGGCTCTTGACTGTTCCCCTGCAAATCGTCGAGTTCTACTTGATACTTGCAGCCATCGCATCTGTTGCAACATCCCTTTTCTGGCGTCTTCTTGTTGCTGCGGTCGTGATGCTGGTTACCGGATACCTGGGAGAAGTGAATCCTGAGAACACCACGGCACTTTGGGGATACTTCGCCGTCGGATGTGCAGCATGGTTCTACATCATCTACGAAATCTTTGCTGGTGAGGCCAGCAAGATCAGCGCTGAGAGTGGCACTGCCGCTTCGAAGAAGGCCTTCAATGCCTTGCGCATGATCGTGACCGTTGGCTGGGCGATTTACCCGCTTGGCTACATCTGGGGTTACGCAGGATCCGGAGACATCGGAACACTGAACCTGATCTACAACCTTGCTGACTTCGTCAACAAGATTGCTTTCGGTGTTGTGATCTGGGCTGCCGCCACCAGTGGTGACAGCAAAGAAAGTCATTCCTGATCCCGATTTCCTGATTTGTTGATTGAGGCGGAAGCGGGCAGCTCGACTGCCGGCTTCCGCCGGATTTGAGGTCTGCATGTTAGAAGTCACAGATTTTTTACACAGACTCGATCGCCTCCAGCATGTCAATCCAGATCAACTGCTGTCCGACCACCTGCCCGATCTCTTGCACAGCTTTGTTAAAAGAGAAGCTCGCGGAAGCTCATTAGAGGATGTGGTCAGCCATCACTTCCGTAGTGGTGGAAAGTTGCTCCGGGGAAAGCTGGTGATCTCGGTCTCCGCATTTGCGAAGTGTGATCGCAATGACACAATAAAAATCGCTATGGCCACGGAACTCTTGCACAATGCTTCCCTGGTTCATGACGACATTTGTGATCGTGATGATCTACGCCGGGGTTCTGCATGTGTCTGGAAAGCTTTTGGCAGTGAAACCGCTCTCTGTTTTGGAGATTGGTTGATCGGCCTGAGTTTCAAATTAATCAGTCATCTCGATCACCCCACAGCAGGGGCGAAGATCTCAGCCAGACTTGCTGAAACTCTTTGCGCACTTTCCCGTGGTCAGGCAAGAGAGTTTGCCACCAAACCCGTCGATAACTGGTCTGAATATCTGGAGATAGTTCGTCAAAAGACGTCTCCCCTGATCACCTTCCCGGTGGTTGCTCCACTGACCCTTGGCAACCTTGAGAGCAACATTTCTGTCGCAAGAGAAGCCATCACCGAACTGGGTGTTGCATACCAGATCGCCAATGACGTTGAAGGCGTGCTGGGAGATGACGGACACGAAAACCCCTTGGGTGACCTGCGCAGAAGCGCACCCAATGCTGTCATGATTGCGACTCTGGAGAGGACAAAGGTCCATTCCCGAACCTCCGGGCACAAACCACCCGGGCATGAATCGATCCCTTATTGCTTACTGAAGATCGATGAACACATCGCCGCAGCGACAGCCGATCTGAATCAGCTTCCTCAACAACTTCAGGAAGCGATAGATCCCCTTGTTCGATACCTGAAGCATTCGATTCGAATGAGAACAACTTTGGCTCAAAGGAGATATGCATGAGCCTGCCTGAAAACAACTCGGATCCTCATGCCATCGTCGTCGGATCAGGTTTTGGCGGCTTGGCTTCAGCACTTCGTTTAAGAGCCAAGGGCTACCAGGTCACCGTCTTGGAAAGATTGGCCGCCGCAGGTGGCAGAGCGCAAGTTTTTGAAAAAGGTGGATTCCGTCATGACGCCGGTCCAACGGTGATCACTGCCCCTTTTCTCTTCGATGAGTTGTTTGAACTTTTCGGGGAATCCCGCGAAAACCATGTCGACTTCACTCCGGTCGATCCCTGGTATCGCTTTCACTTTGAGGACGGCGATGAATTCGATTATGGCGAGGATCTGACACGACTGAAGCAGGAGATCGCCCGTTTCTCTCCTGAGGACTCTCAGCGTTATGAAGAATTGATCTCTGCTTCCAAGAAGATCTTCGATGTGGGATTTACGAAACTTTCGGACAAACCTTTTCTCAATCTGTCCGACATGGTTCGGCAAATCCCCCAGCTATTGAAGTTGCGTGCGGATCGCAGTGTCTGGAACTTCGTAGGCAAATTCCTTAAGCATCCCAAGATTCGTCGCGCATTTTCGATTCACCCCTTGCTTGTCGGTGGCAACCCCTTCACTACCAGCTCCATCTACGCGTTGATTCATTATCTTGAGCGTGAATGGGGAGTTCACTTCACCATGGGTGGCACCGGCAAACTGGTCGATGAGTTGGTTCGTCTCGGTGAAAGAAATCAGATCAACTTCAGGTACGGGACCGATGTCGAAAAACTCATCACTGAAGGTCAGCGAGCCACGGGCGTCCAACTGGCCTGTGGAGAAGTTCTCGAGGCAGACCTGGTGGTCGCCAACTGCGATCCGCCAGTCTTTTACAAAGAGATCATGCCCAGGCACTTCAAGGCCCCACTTCGACTGCAACACGATTCTCTGGTTCAGTACTCGATGGGGCTCTACGTCCTTTATTTCGGTACCCGCCGAAAATATGAAGACGTCGCCCACCACACAATTTGGATGGGTGAAAGGTTCAAGGGGCTTCTTGCCGAGATCTTCGCAGAGGACAAACTCCCCCCCGACTTCTCCCTTTATGTTCACAGACCGACTGCAACCGATCCCAGTTTTGCACCGGAAGGCTGCGACAGTTTCTATGTTCTGTGCCCGGTTCCCAATTTGAGAGCCAAAAATGTCGATTGGTCAGTGGAGGGAAAAAATCTGCGTGATCGAATCGTGGCCTCACTCTCTGACACACTGTTGCCCGACCTCGAGAACACCATTGTTGAGGACTTCTGGATGACTCCAAAGGAGTTCAAAAAGGACTACCGCTCTGCACATGGTGCCGGTTTTTCCATTGCCCCAGTGCTCTCGCAATCGGCCTCTTTCAGATATCCCAACCGCGATGCTCATGTTGAGAATCTGTTCTTCGTCGGTGCCGGAACCCATCCGGGTGCAGGTCTTCCGGGCGTGGTCAGTTCAGCCAAAGTGGTGGATTCCATGATTCCATCTGTCGCGAAAAAGATTCATGTCTGATTCCGGCGAAGCTCAAAAAATCCTTCGTGAACACGGGCGTACCTTTTCATGGGCTTCCGCGTTCCTGGGACGAAGAGCGTCCTCGCTTGCGACGCGGCTCTACGCCCTTTGCAGACATTTGGACGATCTGGCAGACGAGCCGTCACCGAAGCGACAAGAAAACCTCCAGCAGTTACACACGGCTCTTCAAAAAAATTGTTATCCCATCCATGATCCCGCCTTTTCCCATTACCAAATACTGAAAGATCAGGGTGTGGACCTGGATCCCCTCCGGCACCTTCTGGATGGCCTGATCGCTGATCAGAGACAGGTTCGACTGAAAGACGAGAAAGAACTCCTCAAATACTGCTATCAGGTTGCCGGCACTGTAGGCCTAATGATGTCCGGTGTTCTCGACGTCAAGGATAGGGCTGCCCGAAAGAATGCACTCGATCTGGGAATCGCCATGCAAATGACCAACATTTGCAGAGACGTTCTCGAGGATGCTCGAATGGGCAGAGTTTATCTTCCGGCAGATTGGATAAATGGTCTGACTGCCGCAGAAATCGCCGACCAAAGTCACGATCCCCGAATTCGCAAGCTCATCACTGAAGCCCAAAGAAAACTGCTTCAAAGAGCCGATCAGTTCTATCGCAGTGGAGCGGAGGGATTTCCCTCACTCCCTTTCAGGGCTCGTCTCTCCATTCGCACCGCCGCAGTGGTTTACAGGGAGATCGGCACCCAGATTCTTGAGGGTAAAGTGAACTGGTGGGAGGGCCGCAGCGTGGTCACTTCTTCACGCAAACTGAATCTCACACTTGCGGCCCTGACACAGGGAGACGATCTCCTGACTCAACAGGCGAACGAGTCACCGGATCTTCCCGGTGAACTCATGCAATACGCCTTGCTGAAAGCGACCCCATGAAGATTGCGATCATCGGAATGGGGGCATCAGGAGCTTCCCTCGCCAGCTTCCTCTCTGCCAAAGAGGAGTTGGAAATCTCCATCTTCGAGCCAACTCTCTCCAGAAAAAACCATCTTTGGGGATTCTGGGATGACGGTAGCCCGACGTTTGAGGTTGCCCGCAACTGTCGTCAACATTGTTGGGAAACCCTGGCTTTTGTTCACGAAGAAAAAAGACGCCAAGTTGACGTTCCACAATCCCCCTACTCGGTTGTCAATAGCAGGGACTTCATTCAATCCTGTGAAAAAAATCTGCGTGACTCTGCCAGGATCATTCGCGAATCCGTGATCTCTCTCTGTGAAAATCCCCGAGAAGCCATCGTCAAAACCGGGGAGCGTGAAGAAGGTTTCGATCTGGTATTCGACAGCAGACCACCCACGTTTCCGACGAATACTTTGCAACAGCATTTTCTGGGGCGTTGGGTTGAAATGTCGTCTCCTGTCTTCGATCCGGAAACAGCCACCTTGATGGACTTCCGTCCCCGTCCTGAAGAACCCTTTCACTTCATCTATGTTCTGCCGGTCAGTCGAACCAGAGCATTGATCGAAAGCACCTGTTACAGCCCGGCGACTCGTGAAGAAAACTGGTACCGACGCAGAATTCACGACTACCTCCAGGTCTGGGGCGAAGACTATGAAGTTCTTGAGGAAGAGTCAGGGCAGATCCCTCTCCACTCAGGCTCGTCTTCGCAGGGAGAGCGAATCAAATCCATCGGCTTGAGATCGGGGACTTTGCGGGCCTCCTCCGGTTACGCCTTTGCCCAAAACCTGATCCAAAGTCAAAAAATTGCTGAACAGGTTTTTGAATCTGTGGATCTGTGTATTCCCGATTCATGTCTTCCCATGGAAAAGTGGATGGATGAGGTGATGCTGCGCCTGATTCGCCAACGGCCTGAGCAGGCCATCGAAGCGATGATGGCGGTTCCTGGTGCTCTGGATGGTCAGGACTTTACCGAGTTCATGACGGGACATTCGAAAGCACGGACCCGCTGGTCTCTGATTTGGGGACTTCCCAAGGCTCCTATGATCAGTGCTGCATTGGGGTGGCAATGAATCTCCTGTGGATTCCACTGCTTGCGATTCTGTTGGTAGGAATCCCCCACGGCGCTCTGGACGCAATCCTCATCCGCAAGGTTTCCGGCTCCCGCAGTTCGATCTGGTTTTACAGCAGTTATGTTTTGCTGTGCGTTGCAGTGGTAGCCGTCTGGTTTCAGGCACCTGTGGTTTCACTGGCCATCTTCCTGCTGATCTCGCTGTGGCACTTTGGTGGCGCTGACGCACGTGGATATGGTGATGACCGCTGGCTCAGTCGACTGGTGCATGGATCGATGATCCCGATCGTGCTTCCGGCTTTGCAACCGGAAGCCGTCTCCCCACTCTTTCGCCTGGTAGCCCTGCAAAATGAGACACCCTTTGTTCAATGGGCGCAGATCCTGATTTGGCCGTGGGCCGCTTTGCTTCTGCTGAAAGTCATCCGCAAAGAATTCTGCAATCGTGAGGTTCTTGAGCTGGGAGGGCTCAGCCTGTTTTTCTGGTTCGCAGATCCAATATACAGTTTCGCCCTGTACTTCTGTGGACTTCACTCGATGAGGCACTTCCAGCAGTCATTCCAATACCTCTCGCGAAATCGGTTCGGGAAAAAGGAAATCATCGAGTTCGCAATCCTGTCCGGAGTTCCCATTCTCATGATCCTGCTGGGAGGAGCCATGCTCGACGAGGCCCAGTGGCTCCAGGGGCTCACAGGATCCGTATTCATCGGACTCGCTGCCCTGACCGTTCCTCATATGATCCTGATCGACGGGTGGGTTCCCCTGGGAAAACCTGACTCCGGTCACTCCACCTGAACGGGAAGCTGCTCGAGTCGTTCTTTCATTCCTTTGACGAAACGATCGGCAACACCAAAAACATCGGTGTAGGTTTTCAAACATCGAGTTGCGACACGACGATCTTTTGCCTCCATCGCTCCATCAAAGGCAAGCACCCAGAATGCTCGAAAATCCGGGTCGTCCTCTCCGATGGATTCACCATCACGAACCATGGTGAAAGCCCGTGTCGTCGCTGCCTTCCGCAGTCGTGCCAACTCCTCTTTCTCTGCCCCGGTGGAAAATGCATTCCGGTAGGGGCCGAAAGCCTCCAGGAAACGAATGCGCGAACGCTCTCTGAGCCAACGCCCCACCACTTCTGCGGGGACTCCCTCGACCTTGCAGGCGGCTTCCATCTCGGCCACAGAAGACTGGTCCGGATTCAACAATCCGAGAATCAGGGTCAGATGGGCTTTGGCTAACTGGTCTTGTGGGTTCTCGGTAACGCGTTTCTTCAAACGGAAAATGGTTTCCACTTCCGCCAGACCCGCTTCCAGGTTCTCCGGTGAGTCAGGGCGCCAATAGGGCTCCTTGCCAAAGAGGATCTGACCTTCCGAATCAAGAATGAGGAAAGTGGGGAATCCACGCAGACCATATTGAGTCATCATCTGCTGATCCGGTTTTTCCGGAAGTCGGGCACTGATGTTCAGGTAGGGAACGAAACGCTTTGTCGATTTTTTCCACCAGTCGGACAGGAGGGGGCCCCCCTCCATGTATTCACACGGCGGTCATGGAGCGTAGGAACGTGTGAAGTATGCAATGATCGGCAGATTCTTTTCCGCCGACTGCTGCTTTGCCTTTTCCAGACTGCTCTCCCAGGGGATGGCGCTGACAAAAGGCTTCTTCAGTTTCTCCGAATAGTTTTGCTCGAGGGTTTCGTCGAGAGCTGTGGCCGTCTGTGGACCGCCCAGCCACAACACGAGGAAGACGGTGAGCCAGCGACCGGCCCGGAGGGTGAAAGGTGTGGTCATGGACTTCTTTCAAAAAAGATGTTCCTTGGAGAGGTTCCCCTGAATCCGTCGTGGGACCTCCTCAAAAAAGATAACGGGAGAGTCTCACAACCCCAAACCCTCCCCGCCCACCTCCCTCAAATGCTTCAAAACAATGCAACAATTAATGCTCTATAATGACGCATATCAGGCATTGCCTCAAAATGAAGCACCCCTCCCGATCTCAGACCGGGAGGGGTGCCAGGGATGGTTTTGGGCTCTTTGAGTAGGGCTCAGGCCGCAGTCAAACTCGGCTCTGCGAATCCACAGGACTCGGCATACTCTTGCAATGCAATGCGCAACTTCTTTCTGGCTCTTGAGATACGAGATCTCACCGTGCCCAGGGGAAGCTGCAATTCGCGTGCAATTTCATGATAGGCCATGCCGTCGAGGTCACACTTGAGTAACGGAATACGGAATTCCGCAGGAAGCTGGCGAATCGCGTCACGGACCTGATCTCCCACCAACTCGAGGCTCGGATCAGCACCATTTTCGATTCTCTGCAGTTCCTTTTGCACTTCCCACGATCTCTCGGGTGCCATCGGCTGGCTCAAGTCCACATCCTCGTGGGTCGGACGGCGCATTTTGCGGCGGCAGAGATCATAGAAGCGGTTTTTGCAGATTCGGAAGAGCCAGGATCGGCAGTCGGTTCCGCGGGAGAAGGAGTCAAACGCCTTCAAAGCCCTCAGAAGCGTATCCTGAACCAGATCCTCGGCGCGATTGCGATCTCCGGTCAGGGAGATGGCAAAAGCCCGGAGTGAGTGAATATGAGGCAAAACCTCTTCGGAGAAGCCGTCCTCCACACTCTCTGGACTGATTTGGGCAATGGTTTCCCATTCCTCGATTTTGAACATTTTCATGGTTATGGCCCCCTCTTCTGTCTATTGGCCAAAAACGCACTGGTCACTTGCGGGCTAACCAAGGTCGTAGCAAGGGGTGTGCCAAAAGGCTGAAGGCATGGAATCACCGGAAAGTGGCCAGAAATTCGCTATGATCAAAAACATGAGCCAGAAGGCTCTAAATGCTGAGAGATAGAGGTGAAAGATGTTTCGGAATCGGTCTTTCCTCGCGTTAACGGGAACCCAGCTTCTCGGGGCGTTCAACGACAACATCTTCAAGCAGTTCATCCTGCTGATCGCCCTGCAGATGAATCTCGAACACCTTCCCCTGGATCCCCAGTCGATGGCGATGGGGGTCTTTGCCTTCCCCTTCGTCCTCTTTGCCTGTCTGGGCGGATCCATCGCCGATCGCTTTCCCAAGCGACGGGTGATCTTCATCGTCAAGGTCACGGAAATTCTGGTGATGGTTCTCGGGATGGGGGCGTTTTTCCTCGCCCAGATCGACCCGGATCTTGCCATCCTGGCCATGATGGCGGTTCTCTTTTTGATGGGGACCCAGAGTGCTTTCTTCGGACCTTCCAAATTTGGCATCATTCCCGAAATGGTCGAGGAATCGAATCTGACCCGGGCCAATGCCATCATCAGCATGACCACCAACATTGCGATCATCCTCGGCACCACCTTCGCCGGAACGATGTTCCTCCACCTCAATCCCGGGGGAGACCTGAGTCAGGGTGATCCCAATTGGCACAGCGGGGTCATCTTCATTTCGATTGCGATCATTGGCTGGCTGATGGCCCGCAAAATCACCGCCGGAGACAAACCGGTCGCCCCCGAGCGCAAGATGGAGTGGAACCCCATCCACGAGTTGCGTCACCTCGCCAAGGACAAGCCTCTGCTGGGAGCGGTCATCTCGGCGGGCTGGTTTTTCCTGATCGGAGCATTGTCACTGGCCGCACTGAATGTGTGCGGCAAGGAAGTTCTGATGCTGAAGGATGCGGGATCTCGTCTCTTCTTCTTCGTCGCCGGAGGTATCGGTGTCGGTAGCCTGTTGGCGAGTCGCCTCTCTGGAGACAAAGTCGAAATCGGTATCGTTCCCGTCGGTGGAGCCTTGATGACCCTGGGCTTCGGACTGACCACGATCGTCGAGGAAACCCTCTTCGGTTACGGCATGACCCTGACACTGGCGGGCATCGGCGGTGGAATGTTTCTCGTTCCTCTGCAGGCGTACATTCAGGAAAGATCCAGGGGTGCGGAAAAAGGCAAGATTCAGGGTGCAAACGAGTTTGTGACCTTTACCTTCATTTTCCTCTCCGCTCTCGTCTGGGAATTCTTTGTCAATGAAAACATGCTCAGTCTCAGTCCCGAGGGCTCTCTGCTGGCCATCGCCGCACTGGCCCTGACCGGAACCCTGGGAGTTTTCATCACGGTTCCCCATATTGCGGTGCGCTTCCCGGTTTGGATTCTCGTTCACACCCTTTACCGAATCCGCATCATCGGCATGGAAAACATTCCTCGTCGTGGTGGCGCACTGCTCGTGGTCAATCATCTCTCCTACGCAGATCCCTTCCTCGTCGGTGCATCAGTACCGCGGTTCGTTCACTTCCTCATGCATCGCCAATTCAAAAACATGGGAGTGATCGGTTGGGCCAGCCACCTGATGCGGGCGATCCCCGTTTCCAGCGACGATGGCCCCCGTGCCATCATCAAGTCCCTGGAAGATGCGGCTGAGCGGGCGAAAAAAGGACATATCGTTTGTATCTTCGCAGAAGGTGGAATCTCACGAACCGGCAATCTGTTGCCCTTCTCCAAAGGCCTGGAAAAGATCGCCCGCAAGGCGGACGTTCCGATCGTGCCGATGTACCTCGATCGGGTCTGGGGCAGCATCTTCTCCTTCCGTGGCAAAAAGTTTTTCTTCAAACGTCCTCTTCGTCTTCCTTACCCGGTCACGGTGACCATTGGCGAACCGATGCCATCCACCTCGACTTCACGGGAAGTCCGCTCCCGGGTAGAGGAGTTGAGTGCCCATGCGCTTGATTCCCGAAAACAAAAAGGCATCACTCTCGCAACCCGCTTTCTCACGGTCGCCAGAAAATCCAGTGGCCGAACGGCGGTGATCGAGAAGGGTCGAAGCCTCTCTTTCCGTAAATTCCTCATTCTGGTTCTTTTGTTGCGAAGGAAACTGAGGAAGCGTCTGGAAGGCCAACAGAATATTGGTGTCCTGCTGCCATCGGGCGTAGGTGGTGCTGCCATCAACATTGCCCTGACGGTGATGGGTAAAACTGTCAGCAACCTCAACTTCACTGCGGGAACGGCTTCCTTGAAGTCCGCCTGTGACCAGCTGGAGTTGAAAACCATCATCTCAGCCAAATTGTTCACCAGCAAAATCGACATGGACATCTCGGAGTTTGCACCGGACGTCGAGGTCATCGACTTACCCAGCCTTTTGACCAGGGAAGTTTCGGGGATGGACAAGGTGATGGCACTGCTGACAGCGCTGCTGCCTTCCCCCTTCCTGCGGGCCCTTCCCGGAGTTCCGCAAGATCCCGATCAGGATGTCTCAATCATGTTCTCTTCCGGGTCGACCGGCACCCCCAAAGGTGTGCGACTGTCCCATCACAACATCCTCTCCAACGTCCGCAGTGTTTCGCAGATCTTCGACGTTGATCACAAGGACCGGGTCGTCGGCTCATTGCCTTTCTTCCACGTCTTCGGATACACCATCACACTGTGGTTCCCCCTCGGAAATGCGATCGGTGCCATCTATCACTCCAATCCGATGGAAACAGATGTCATCGCTGATCTGACACGAGATCACAAAGGCACCATCTTCCTGTCTACCCCAACCTTCTATCGCACTTACCTGCGCAGGTTCCAGCCGGAGGACTTCCAGTCGGTGCGAATTGCCGGAGCCGGCGCAGAGAAGCTCAAGGCAAGTCTTGCCGAAGCATGGGAAGAGCGGTTTGGATCTCCTCTTCTGGAAGGCTACGGCTGTACGGAGTTGAGCCCCGTGGTCTCTGTGAATCTGCCGGATGTCGACATCCCCGGTTTCCGTCAGAAAACCCGGAAGCTGGGCACCATCGGCTTGCCGATTCCAGGAGTGGTCACCCGCATCGTCGACCCCGACACCGGCGAGGACCTGCCACATGGCGATGCTGGCCTACTGTTGATCAAGGGCCCCAGTGTCATGCAGGGGTATCTGGGACGAGATGACCTGACCAAGGAAGCCTTTGATGGAGAGTGGTACAAAACCGGAGATATCGCCAAGGTGGACAATGACGGATTCCTCGTCATCACCGACCGTCTCTCCCGTTTCTCCAAACTGGGTGGCGAAATGGTCCCCCATGTTTTGATTGAGGAAGCCATCCAGGAAGTGATCGACGAAGCGATCCCCGATGGAGAAGAGTCGGGAGGCGAGGCGATGGTCGCCGTGACTGCCGTTCCCGATGAATCCAAGGGCGAGAAGCTGGTCGTCATTCATGGTGAACTCCCCATCGATCCTCCGCAGATTCTTGAAAGTCTTAGAAATCGGGGTGACCTGCCCAACCTGTGGTTACCCCGCAAGGAGGCCTTTGTCCCCGTGGATGAGGTTCCCCGCCTCGGCTCCGGGAAACTGGACCTGAAATCGGTACGCGATCTCGCTCTCGATCACTTCGGAATCGGAGATTGATGGGGTGGTCCTCACCCCGGGCAGACTTCATCATGTTGCCTGAAGGAGGAGGACCGATGACTCCGGACGACGTCGACGATATGGGTCTCAGGAGTTTCCAGAAGACCATCGAACAGATTTACTACGACAAGGACTCCGACCGCGGCGTCGCAGGTTCGTTCCTGTGGCTCTCGGAAGAGATCGGTGAGTTGGCTCGCTGTCTTAATTCCTCCACTCCCAATTCACCGGAGGAGCAGGCTGAATTTGCCGATGTGCTCGCATGGCTGGCAAGCATCGCTTCGTTGCGGGGGGTCGATCTGGCAACCTGCGTTCAAAACAAGTATGGCGGCGGTTGCCCTCGCTGCTCGACAACACCCTGTAACTGCAATCACAGGGCAGAAAACAATGCTGGCTCATGAAGAAACTGGGAGTTCTCGATCGCTATCTGCTGAAAGATCTCGCTCTTACGACACTGTTTTGCCAGTTGATCCTGTGCGTTCTGGTCGGCATCGTCTTCGCGATGAAAGCGGTCAGCTCCGGTTACTCCCTCGGTATCGTCATTCCCTGGCTGGGGGACAGTCTTCTCTACAGCATGTACTTCACAACACCGATGTCGGTGATGGCAGGTTGCAGCCTCAGTTACGGCAAGTTTGTTGCTGACCGGGAGTTCACCGCTGCTGTCGCTTCTGGAATCAGTCCTTCACGCCTGTTTTTGCCCATGACCATTCTCATCATTCCAATCTTGCTGTTGATGATGTTCACACAATCAACTCTGTTACCGGAGCTTCAACATCGAAAGCAGGACATCAGCCGTTTCTTCGTCAAGCAACTGGAGAACATCGGTGATGGCAGAAAAGGTCAGATCCCCCTCGACGGAGAAGGCGGTGTGATCTATTGGGAAGAGATCCGCAACGGAACCGATCTCAAAGTGGTTTACATTGAGAAGCAGCTCAGCGTCAAAGGCGGTGCTGCTGTTCCGAGCAAGTCCAGTAAAGACGACACTCCCCCCACCAAAATCAATGCCAAGCGTGCAAAGCTGAGTGTCGATGATTCGGCGGGACTGATTCGACTGACACTGCGGGATGTGAGTGTCGTTTTCCCTGTCAACAGTTCAGCCACTGGACAGAGGGACTTCCTCGATTGGGACCACGAGAGCATCGAGTTCGATCAGTTCAATGTGGATTTCCCCATCAGTTCGCGAGATCGCCGTCTGAATGATTTGCCCACTGCAGAGTTGGTAGATCGACTCGTGGAAATCGAGGGCGAGATCGGCGAAATCGATCGTTCACTGGCAACACTTGCCAAAATTGAGGAAAAGAAAAAAGAAGAATCACGAAAAGCAGGGCTGATTCGGGCGATCCGTCGGGGGGAAACTGAAATCTGGCGCCGCCGGGCAATGGCCCTGGCAGTTCTCACGTTTGCAATGATCGGTGCACCGTTGGCTCTTTTGCTGCGGACCCCCCAAAAACTGGTACCGTTCTTCTTTTCACTGCTGGCGATTCTCGGGGTCTTTTATCCGCTGACTTACGGTGGAGTTCAATTGAGTCGTGCCACCGGGGCACCCGCATGGATCACGGTTCTCTCCGGGAATTACATTCTTCTGGCGATGGCCGTCGGAATGATTCTCCGATTGAGGGCGCGATGAAGATCTGGACAAGCCCACCCCTCAAGTGGTTGCCACTGAAAACATTTGACCGGTATCTGATTCGTCAGTTCCTGATCTCATGGTTCATCTGTTCCTTCGCCATTCTTTCCCTTTTTTGTGTCATCGATGGCGTGTCCAGACTGGATCGCTTCCTTCGACATGATCAGCCTTTGCCCATCGTCATCTTCCGATACTTCTCTGGGATGATTCCCATCTATTTCACCCAATACCTTGGACCTATCCTGACCCTTTTCGCTGCAATGTTTACTGCCACACAAATCAACAAGGGCAGAGAACTGGTTCCACTTCGAGCCGCAGGAATTCCACTACCAAGAATTCTCGCTTCCTTCTTTCTGATGGCACTGCTGATGTCATCGATGATGATTCTGATCCAGGAGACAGTGGTTCCTACTCTGAAAGATGAAATCCGCCTTGCCGACTCCTATGGAAGATCACGTAACAGCATCCAGCCACAGATGGTCTCTGACAGTCTCAACAACCTCATCAGCGTAACCAGTTACCTTCCCCACGAAAAACGGGGGCAAAAGGTAGAGGTCTCCAGTCGTCATGCTGTCTCAGGAAGCTTGAAAACATTGACGAGAGCCCGAGAGCTGATTTGGGAAACACCTGCGGCCGGCCAGCCTTATTGGCTGCTGAGAGAAGGAAAAAAAGAGCAGTTCTCTGAAAATGGGCTCAAGGTGCCGTTTCCCCAGCCGGACGGCACCGTCAAACTGAGTCTCGAATTCGATGAACTCAAACTGGAGACGGATATGAGACCTGTCGACCTGGAATCCAGTGATAACGAGATAGAATATCTATCCTTCACCGAACTCAGGGATCAGTACAACCGGCGCCCTCACTTGACTCACCTCGAAGTCAAACTCCACCGCCGCTTCGCATTCCCGTTGGCCAACTTCATTCTGTTGTTGCTCGGATTGCCCTTCGTGATGCGGTCAGAAAGTCAGTCCATCATTCTGGGCCTGTCGATGGCACTGGCATTGGGAACGGGTTACCTGATTTTCACGGAGATCTGTGCCCACCTCGGAAATGTCGGTGGATTGAACCCGATGTTATCCGCCTGGCTACCGGTGCTTTTCTTCGGGGCGCTGGGTCTGACTCTCTTCGATGGCATCGAAGACTAGCGGTCGGTGAACTGCTTCAGTTTGTCAATCGCCCGCTGATAGCGTTTCCGAACCAGCTCCTGTGAGATCCCCAGTCTTTCGGAAACCTCTGCCGTCTCCAGCCCATCCAGCTTGAGCCACAGTACGCTGGAATAATTTTCTTCCAGGCGATCGATCAAACCGTGAAGCCACTCCGATTCTTCCCGCTCGATAATCAGGGCTTCCCCACCGTGGGCATCCGGGTCGAGCGGAACCGAGACGATGCCTCCGGGAATATTGGACTCTCCCTTGAACCGCTCATTCTTCTTGACCGCATCGAGAACGGTCCAATGGGCATTCTTCAGAACCAGGTTCAGAAAGTCCTGCTGAGTCGCTTCCTCAGGCAGGGTCGTCAGGACCTTGAGCGCCCTGAGAAAGACATCCTGACACATGTCTTCAATCTGGATCTTGCGTCGCAGGGACAGCCCGGATTGCTGGCTCAGATACAGTTCAAGCTTGGGCTGGATCTGTTCGAAGAGGGCACTGCGGGAATGGGAGTCCCCATGGATGGCACTGTTCAGAATCGCAGAAAACTCATCTCGGCCGTGGATCGATGCGTCGCTGGATTGAGAGTCCACAAGATCTCCGATTCTGGTGGTTTAAGTCAGCGGGTCGGACCACACGATTTGGCCGTAAACCGTGAAATCCTGCCGAGGATTGTAGCGAGCAATCAGGTCCATTTCGACGAATATTGGAGTCTGAGGTCGCTTTTATAATTTTTTTAAAAAAACTGTCACGAATGGGTCGCTCAGATCGCTGATGAACATAGCGGGAGGTAGTCCTCCTGCAATCTTCATCTTGAACGGGTGGTCTTCGCCCAATGAACGATGAAACAAACAGCGATGTGAGAGTTTGAGACCCGGGGGCTGGTAAATGGCCGTTCTACCGCTCCCGGTGTTCTCTTTTTAAGAACACCGACCCAGACCGACCCCAATATTGAGCGCCGCAGCATTTGATTGGTGCTGGCAGATTAGCCGATCGCGTCGTCGAGATCCTGGAGGAGGTCTTCCACGGATTCGATACCGACCGAAATCCGTATCAGACCATCCGAGAGTCCCTCAGCCCGACGGGTTTCGACGGGAATCGCTCCATGGGTCATGGACGGCGGATGCTCGATGAGACTCTCCACCCCACCCAAGCTCTCGGCGAGGGCGAACACTTTGGTACGAGAGACCATCTTCCGCGCTTCATCTTCCGAAGCCCCCGCCAGCTCAAAGGAAATCATGCCTCCCGGTGCACGCATCTGGCGGCTGGCAACTTCAAACCCGGAATGACTCTCAAGACCCGGGTAAAAGACCTGGCCGATTCGTGAATCAGCTTCGAGCCACGCAGCGATCTTTGCCGCGTTTTCGCAATGACGGTCCATTCGCACTGCCAGAGTCTTCGTTCCACGCAGAGTCAGGAAACAATCAAGCGGACCGGGAACTCCCCCCACCGCATTCTGGATGAAGGCCAGTTTTTCGTGCAGGGCGTCATCCGAGGTAATGAGTGCTCCACCGACGACATCCGAGTGACCTCCCAAATACTTGGTCACAGAGTGGACGACGATGTCCGCTCCCAGTGCCAAAGGCTGCTGCAGGTAAGGAGTGGCAAAGGTATTGTCGACCACCAGCAGCACGCCTTTCTCCCGGCAGATTTCTGAAACGGCAGCAATATCGGTGATTCTCAACAGAGGATTGGTCGGAGTTTCCAGCCACACCATACGAGTCTTGTCGGTGATGGCATCGCGGACCTGATCCGGATCTCCCGTATTAACGAAATCAAAACCGATTCCCATCGGCTGATACACCTGAGTGAAAATCCGGTGTGTTCCACCGTAGAGATCGTTGCCGGCAACGACATGATCCTGCGGCTCCATCATTTTCAGAACCGCATCCGTCGCAGCCAGTCCACTGGCGAAACAAAGGCCATGGGTTCCCCCTTCGAGGGATGCCAGATTGCCCTCAAGGGCACTGCGGGTCGGGTTACCGGTGCGGGAGTATTCATAACCCTGATGCACTCCGGGAGCTTCCTGAACATAAGTGGAAGTCAGGTATACCGGGGTCATGACCGCTCCGGTGCTGGGGTCCGGGTGCTGCCCGGCATGGATGGCGCGTGTTTCGAATTTCATGATCAGGACCTTCTTCCGCTCATCGAGTGGATCATGTCGTACTTGGTAATGATGCGGAATCCCTCAGGAGTATCGACCAGCACCGCTGCGGATGGCTTGCTCGCCAGTTGGGCAAAGATTGAATCGGCACTCGCCCCCTCACCGACGACGGGGAACGGGTCTTCCATCACACTGCCGACTTCGCAATCGAGGTGATCTCCACCGGATAGCATCTTCTCCAGAACCAGTGACTCACGGACACTGCCCACCGGCTGACTCTCTTCGAAAACCGGAATCTGGCTGATCTCTCCTGACTGCATCTTTTCCACGGCCTCGCGCAGGGAATCCTTCGGCGAAAGGTGAATCAGCGGTTGCTGACGAGTCCCCCGCTTATCGAGAATTTCACCGGCAGTCAGGTGCAGAGAAGATTCCATCAATCCGTTGGTGCGCAGCCAGTCATCATCGTAGACCTTGCTCAGGTAGCGTTCTCCCGTATCGGGAATGATGACGACCATGATGTCGTCCGGTCCCATTTGCTCAGCGGCCTTGATCGCGGTACAAACCGCAGTTCCCGCCGAGGATCCACTGAGGATCCCTTCTTCCCGAGCCAGTCGCTGTGCCATGGCAAACGCATCCACATCGGTGACCTGATGCACTTCATCGATCAGCGAGAAGTCGATGGTGCCAGGAATCATGTCTTCGCCGATTCCCTCGGTCTTGTAGCTGTAGGCCTCTCCCAAGTTTCCGGTGTCGAAGTATTCCTTGTAGAGAGAACCGATGGGATCTCCGCCGATCACGCGAATATCCGGATTCTGCTCCTTCAGGTACTTGGCCGTTCCACTGACGGTTCCTCCCGTGCCCAGACCCGCAACAAAATGGGTGATCTTGCCATCCGTGTCTTCCCAGATCTCGGGACCGGTAGCGACATAGTGGGCATGGGGATTCCACTTGTTGAAGTACTGATTCGGATTGAACGCCATCGGATCTTCTTCAGTGATCCGCTTCGCCACCGAATAGTAGGAACGGGGATCGTCCGGTTCGACGGCGGTCGGACAGATAATGACTTCCGCACCGAAGGCACGGAGCAACTTTGATTTCTCTTCTGCGACCTTGTCCGGCATGGTGAAGATGGCTTTGTAGCCACGGATGCAGGCGGTCAACGCAAGACCCAAGCCCGTGTTTCCGGAGGTACATTCGACGATGGTACCCCCCGGCTTGAGCAACCCGTCTCGCTCAGCGGCGTTGATCATGTGAACACCGATGCGATCCTTGATGCTTCCACCCGGATTGAATGCCTCCACCTTTGCCAGCATGGTGCCCTGGAATCCCCGGGAGATCCGGTTCATGCGCACCAGCGGAGTGTGGCCAATGGTATCGAGAATGTGATCGTAAATTTTCATGCTCATCCTGTTTCCGATTCCCGGGGAGGCGGCCTGCTCTGCCCGGGCAGATATCACTGAGATTACCTGCCCATGATAATGCTTGAACCCGGAATGAACACGCCTACCGCCACCTTTCCGGGCAGGTTTTGGGAGTGGATTCACCGGATCTGATTCGATCCGGCCCCTTGGCCCCCATGGGCCTTTGGGATAGTTTTCAGGAAGCCACCGGGAGGGTCCCGGAAGCGCAGTTGAAGCAGTGAAGGGAGATTCCGATTTGGGTGCCATGTCGATGACCCAAAATCCGGATCCGGAGGTCCTCGCCAGAACCCTCCTCGATGATCTGCTCAATTGCCTTTCTCCGGGGGATCTGCTGTGCATCCCGACGGGCAGATCACCCCGAAATCTCTATCGCCTGATTCGGGAAGACTCTGGCAATGCCCCACTCTGGAGCAGCCTTCGCTATCTTCAGTTGGATGAGTACCTCGACCCCTCAGGCACGATTCCATCCTTTCGGGATGAACTGCGTGAGCAAATTTTTGACCCTCTGGGAGTTCCCCATGATCAGGTCTTCTCCATCGATCCTACCGGCGATCCCCATTCTCAGGCGAACCGCCTCGACCAGATATTTCGCGATTCAGGTCCTCCCCGAGCCAGTGTTCTCGGCCTCGGCAACAATGGTCACATCGCCTTTAATGAACCCGGCAGTGATTTCAGCGGATACACCGTGGTCAATCTGGCGGAGGAAACCATCAAGACCAACTTTCAGGAACCTCTCCCTGGTCAACTGCGGGCATTGACCATCAGCCTCGATCAGATTCTCGAATCCGATTCGATTTTCCTGCTGGTTCCACAAGCTGAAAAATCAGCCCTCCTCGATCGTTGCCTGGCAGGCCCTCGCAGTCTCGATCTGCCAGCCAGCTGCCTCCATGATCACCCCCAACTCCACGTCTATCGTCACTGAATGACGATTGCGGAAAGGGATCTCCATGCACTGGATCCTCATCATGCTTCTCGGTTTCGGTTCCGTCGCTCAGGAATCAGACTCACCGGTCGACCCCGTGGGTGGGGATGGTCCCAAGGGAAGCCTGAAGTTTCAAATCACGGATACCAATAATGACTCCGTGCCATCGAGACTGACTTTCCGCAAACAGGATGGAAGTCGTCAGAAGTTCTTCAGTGAAACCCAGGTTCTTCCGGAAGATCTTGCGATCCGCGACGACGTGATTTGCACCCTCTCGGGGACAGGTCACATCACTTTACCAGTCGGAACCTGGATCATATATGCCAGCCGCGGTCCCGAATGGGGAATCGATCGTCAGGAGGTTTCCATTTCCGAAGGTGCCGTGACGGAAGCATCTTTTCAATTGGAGCATCAGATCGACTCCAGTGGTTGGGCGGCTGCCGACTATCACTTGCATACCCTGACCTACTCAGGACATGGCGACAGCAATATGACAGAACGCATCATCAGCATCGCCAGTGAAGCTCTCGAAGTTGGAATCGCCACCGATCACAATCATCACACCGACTACGATCCGACCATCGAGAAACTGTCCGCAGGAAATCACTTTCAGGGTGTCGTCGGTAACGAGATTTCGGTCCCCCTCGGTCACTTCAATGCCTTCCCCCTCGAGCCTTGGGGAGAAGTGGTCGACGTCCAATCCTCCAATGGTCCACGCATGTTTCGTGCAGTACGCAAGATGGGCACTGGAGGAGTCACCCCTGTGATCCAGGTTAATCACCCCCGTTGGGAAGCGATCGATTACTTCCGAATCGCCGGTCTCGATCCCATCACCGGTGAATCCGCAGACACCGATTGGTCCATCGATTTTGACAGTGTCGAAATTTTCAATGAAAATCCGGGCTGGGGTTACTACGACGCTGAAACCAGTGACCGATTTGTCGGTACCAGCCGCCACTCCGTTCTGGAGGATTGGCACCAGCTTCTCAATCGCGGTGCACGCATCACCGCGGTCGGAAACTCTGACAGTCACACCGTCAACGTCAACCTCGCCGGCTGGCCACGGAATTACTTTCCCGTTTCGAATGATCAGCCGGGTCAAATTCCGGTGAAAGAAATCTGTGACACCGTCAAGAATGGTCAGGTCTTCACCACTTACGGTCCTTTCATCAAATTTTCCGTCAACGGCAAGGGCATGGGAGAAACCGTACAGGCAGAGAGGGCCGCAGTTCGCCTCAAGGTGGAGGTCCACGCAGCAGACTGGATCGACGTCGATCGGGTTCTCGTCATCGTTGACGGTGATGTGGTCGAAACGATTCCGGTCCCAGACTCCCGGGAAATCGTGAGGCTGATCGATGAGCGCAAGATTCCGGTTCGCACCGACGGATGGATCGCTGTTCGGGTCGAAGGGGATGACAGCCTTGCACCTATCGTTCCCGACAAAGACCGCCCGATTCTTCCGATCGCCATGACCAATCCGGTCTACGTCGACGTCGATGGAGATGGTCGTGTCACAGCTCCCGTCGAAGTCGCACGCAATTGGCTCGAAAAGTTCTCGGGAAATGAGATCGAACTTCATGCGGAGTGGCAGGCACGTCAACCTCACCAACGGGTCTCGATGCTCCATGCCTGTGATCAGGATTCTGAAACCGTCCGCACACTGTTGCTTTGGGGACTGCAGGATTCCTCTCGCCTCGTCTGGCTTGCTGCTGCCAGAACCACCGAGTTACTGGAGATTCGCAATGATTCCGCACTGACCCGGGAGTTGGTCTATCGTTTTGAATCCCCCGGTCTGGATGCGTGGGCTCTTTCGGTCCTGTTGAGAGCGATGCCCCCTGAGGAAAGTGGCCCCAGGGTCGCTGAACTGTTGGGGAGCAAGGGCAAGGAAGCTCTCGGAATTCATACCCGCCAGATCCTCACACTTCTGCCGGGACAATTTGTCCGCAGGATGTTTGTCTCCGAACCCTTTCCGGGTGGCGGCGAAGAAGGAATTCGTCGGGTCCTTTCGATGTCTGCAGAGAATCGCCCCACCCAAAGAGTGCTGCTCTCCACCGAGGAGGGGCAATTTGATTTGCAACAATATGGCAAAGAGCGCGGGCGGTCCGATGATTGTGTCTTCGTCCTTCGCTGTGCACTCATCAGTCCCACAGATCGCACGGTCACTCTCGCTGCCGGTTCGGATGATGGCTGCCTCCTGCAGGTGAACGGCAACACCATCGTTGAAGACTTCGCCGATCAGGGAGTGGATCCCCTCGATCACCTGATTCAGGTACCGCTGCAACAGGGGACCAATGAGGTGCTCTTTCTCATCGCCAACGGCAGCGGTAAATCAGGAGCCTCCCTGAGAATCCTCGATGACGAAGTGGTGGTACAGTCCGCCGAGGGCAGCAAGCGCCCCCCCATCTCGCCTCGCCAGAGAGTGCTCTCTGATATGGCCGCACTACATGCCGCCGCAACGCTCTATCGCCTGAATCAGGGCAACTGGCCGACAAGCGTCAGGGATCTGGTCGAAGAAAATTTGATCGGCAATCTCACCGCTGACCCATGGGGTGGTGAATATCAAATCGTGCCGAAAGAGGAGAAGGTCGAAATTCTCTCACTCGGTGCCGATGGGTCTGAGGGTGGTATCGGCATCGAAGCGGATATCCGCTACGCGCCCTAGGAAAGTTCGGCCAGTTTCTCGGCATTCATCTCGCGACGATCTTCCCGTCGACGGGTCCACCCCTGCTTGTCGAGATACTCCAACAGCGGAATGGCAAACTTTCGGGTCGTCCCCAGCAGGTCTTTCGCCTCAGCTGCACTGAAGGGACCTGCGCTTTCATGATGCGCCGCCAGTCTTCTCACCGCTTCCAGAATCGCTTCCTCGAGCAGCACCACATCCGGAGTCAGTCGCACCAGTTCTCCACGGTCCACCAACAGTGATTGCAGTTTTCCGATCAGAGCTTCACTGGTTCCCAACATGGGAGCCAGATCTTCATTGCGTGCTGCTTCAAAAAGATGCTCCGAGAGATAATTGCGGTACTTCTCCAAAGCCTGTCGCTCCCCTTCGGGAATCGGTGGCTCATACCCGGGCAGAGACAGACGACCTCCGCGCAATCGATGGATGCGCTCCTCCTCGACCAACTGCTGATAAACCGCTTCGAGGAAAGTTTCTTCCAGACGCAGCGCATCGCGGATCTCGAGGGCCTTGACCGAAACCCGATATGGGTCCTCACGGAAAGCGGCTTCGATAGCACCGGTGATACGCTCCCCGGCCATGCGAATCCCTTCCTGGACGAGCCAGCGATCGCCGGGCAACGCTTTGAGATCTCCAGCCTCTGTCAACTCCTGCAAATATTGGGAGACCTGTTCCTGGGTGATGGTCATTCGGCGCGAGAGATCCTCGGTGGTGTGGATTTCCAGCAGGGCATCATGCAAAAGGCTGCGCAGGTAATCCTGGGGACTGTCGAGAGCGGACATCTTTCGCCGAACCGACTCGACGACAAAATCCTTGCCCGTTTTGAGACGCCAGCGCGAGCGATCGAGAATCTCACCTCCCCCGAGAGTGATCATCGGCGAGGTCTGGCGCAAGACGAAACGGTCACCGGGGGCCACCACCACCGGTTCCTCCAGACGGATCTGCGCTACCGCCTCCTCACCCGGCTCAAGGGTGGTGCAATCCAGAAGGTACAAACGACCCACTGCTTCCATCGTGCCCTGCAAAAAACGAATCGGCATGCGATGCGTCAGGGCATTGGGCAATGAGGACAACGCCCGCAGACTGACTTCCAGCATCTCTGTCGCAGTAAAATATCCGGGAGTCGCAGCAACCATTCCTCGGGTCAGATCCTTGTAGTTCACATCCGCCAGGTTGATGGCGGTGGAATGACCCGCCCGGGCACGATCGACCGTCACCTTGTAGGCCTGCAATCCCCGCACCCTGCCCTTGTGTTCACCAGGCAATATTTCGAGTCGATCATCCTTCGAGACAGATCCACTCACCGGCACGCCCGTCACCACCGTTCCGTGACCTTTGGCGGAAAAAACTCTCTGAATCGGCAGACGGAATACCCCATCCGTTTCCCGGGAAGGCAGCTCGTCAATCATCGAGACGACCGCCTCACGCAGTTCATCGATTCCGGCTTCAGTCTCGGCGCTGACCCGCATCATCGGTGCGTCTTCGAGGAAAGTCCCCTTCACCGTGTCGCGAATCTCCTCCTCGACCAATTCGAGCATCTCTTCATCCACCAGATCGATCTTGTTGATGGCGATGATCCCGCGCTGAACTCCGAGAATCGTCATGATCGAAAGGTGCTCAAGGGTCTGTGGCATCACCGAATCGTCGGCAGCCACCACCAGCACGACCAGATCGATGCCACTGGCTCCGGCGACCATATTGCGAATGAACTTTTCGTGACCGGGAACATCGATAATGCCCACCAACTCACCACCGGGGAGCTGCATCGGCGCAAATCCGAGATCGATGGTCAATCCACGATCCTTCTCCTCCGGGAGCCGATCCGGGTCAATCCCGGTCAATCGCCTCACGAGAGACGATTTGCCGTGGTCGATATGTCCGGCGGTGCCGACGACGACACCGTAAATACTGTCTTCCGTAGCCAATTCGCTCCTCCGGGGACCGGGTCGTCAAATCTCGGGGCAGAACTCGGGGCCTGCTCCCTTGACGATACCCCACTTTTCATCCAGCATCATCGTCATGAGCACCGCCCGAGACGAAATCTTCTGCAAGTTTGCCATTCAGCAAGGCCTCTGGAGCAAAGAGGAGGCCGTGTTGTTCCTCAATCACTACCGATCCGAGGGATCCCCCGGGCGGTTCGGTGACTGGGCCAGTGAACAGGGTGCCATCTCCTCAGACATCTCCCAAAAGATCGAAGCCGCCATCGACAAGAGAGTCGGTGGGCCCGCGCCGCAAAAGGGAGTGCCGACCCATGACCCAGCCAAGGGAAAAGCTGCCACAGGTGGCAGGGGATCATCCGGTGGCAAACCCCGTCGTCGTCGCAAGCGGGGTGGCGGTGGACTCGGTCTCGATTTCGAGAAAAACCCGGTTCAAACTTCGATCTACCTTGCATGCGGAGTTTTGGTACTCGTGTTGGTTGCTTATGTGATCTATCAGTTCCAGAAATCGGATCCGCCCCCGGCAGCTCCCACTGCTGAGGAAAGCCAGGAAGAGAAAAATAACAAATCTTCGGCAACCACTGCCAATCAACCTCCTCCACCTCCCGTGTTCAGCGAGGAGGAACTGCGAAACATGGACAATCGCATCAATGTGGCTGTGACCGATGCGCGCCAGTTCCTCAGGGATGGACGACTCGCTCAGGGGATCAATGGCCTCAAGAAGTTGCGTGCAGACCTCGGTGGGGATGATTTGCCGGAAGCGCAGCGAACCCGGATCGATCAGGAAATCGCCGAACTGAATGAGATCTGTGAAGGCACCTATTCCGACCTGCTGGAAGAATTACGCGAAGCAAAAAGCGAAGGTAATGATCAGGATGTGCAAGATACGCTCGATGCAATCGAGCAGAATTGTGGTCCTGACTACCGCGCCCGTGCCGAGAAGGAGGGGGCCTAGGCCCCACTACCGTCATGGCCCGAGAACGACTCCAAAAATACCTGGCCCGCTGTGGCCACGGATCCCGCCGACGAGCTGAACTCCTCATCGAAAAAGGTCTCGTCTACGTCAATGGTGAAGTTGCAGACTTGGGTGTCAGCATCATCCCCGGCAAGGACGAGGTCGTCCTCCATGGGGAAAAGGTCCAGCCACCCAAAAACCTGACCATCATGTTTCACAAAACTGCGGGCACCATCACCAGTACCCATGACACCCATAGTCGGCTGACAGTGATGGACATGCTGCCGAAGCGGGTCGTCGATGCCGGGGTCCTTCCAGCCGGTCGTCTGGATCTGGAAACCGAGGGGATGCTGATCTTCACCAATGACGGTGACCTTCTGCATCGCATCACTCACCCCCGCTATCGCTGTCGCAAGGAATACTTTGTCGTTCTCTCCCGTGCACCCTCAGAGCGCGTTCTCGAAACCCTGCGACGGGGGGTCTTCCTCCCTGACGTGGGAAAGGAAACCTCTCCCGCACAAATCACTCGATTAAGACGACGCAAGGATGGCACCGCCTCTTTGCACATCGTGATCCATGAAGGAATGAAACGACAGATTCGCCGCATGTTCTCGGGACAGGGTCTCGAAGTGACCTACCTCAAACGCATCTCCATCGGCAAGCTGAATCTCGACGATCTTGCTCCGGGCAAATACCGGACTCTGCGCGATCGGGATCTCGCCCTGCTTCTGAAGTCCGATGACGAGGATGAAAAAAGCCGTCCCCCCCACCCGAAAGGGCGAGGAGGACGGGCAGGCTCTGGGGGATCTGCCAGGAGGGCTGGTCCTGGAAGGAAGGCGGGCCCGGGCAAGGGCCGGCGCTAGTTCAGCACCACCTGCAGATATCCATCCACGTCCGTCGAGTCGATGACCACTTCCCACAATCCTGGGGCTCCCAGATTCGACAGCGACTTGTAGATCACATTGCCACCGTTACCGAAGAAGGTCTCGTCGAAGATGAGAAAGTTGAAGCTGTCGTAGATCTGAATGCGCAGGACTCCGTCAAACTTCAATCCATCCACCGTGACGTACGCATCATGCAGGTCCGTGAACCAGAAGTAGCTGTCCGTCGAGTAGTAGTTGACGAAATCACCGGAGTAACCGAAGACCAGTGAGTCCTTGGTCACCAGAGGATCGTTGACGCAACTGTTGCAGTGGTGGTTTTTACACCCTGAAGCGAAAACTAACACAGCCGCCAAACCGACAGCCAAAGCACGAGAAGACATCGTCCCTCCCATCCAGAGACCACCGCGGCCTCACAAGACAGACGCACC